>JAJTFB010000005.1 GCA_021300015.1 Pirellula sp.
TTGACGTTTGCTTCTTCAAGTAGATCTTTCACCATGCCGCCAGCCATTCGGCTGTAGGGTTTGAGTTCTTCACGAGCTTTTTCTGGGTTAAGAATCATGCCCGAACCGGCAAGCCCCCTGGCACCAATGGCGCGAACGATACTGCCGATCATCAAGAACGCCATTCCGGCGAAAGCACGAAAACCTTCCGATCTAGTTCGAGCCTCAAAATCTTCGAAATCCCCGAATCGCATTAGAAACGTGACGAATGTCGATGCGAACAAGAGTCCACCAAGTATCTGCAAGCTCATACCCACGTAGTACGCAGTCTTGCGGTTATCAGAGATATCTCGTGGCATTTCCAATTCCCTTCGTGTGCAAACTAGACGCATCAACCGAAACCCTGTAGGCCGTACCGATGTAGCCTATCACGGGAGTTAACGCCCATTAAGCCCCGTCTTGAGCCGCTATCCTGTTTTTTTGACCACAGAATACACCGAACACACGGAAAGGAACCCTCCGGCCGTTATGTCATGCTTCCGTGTATTCGGAGTGTTCCGTGGTTCCTTGGTTTTCGGTGGTAAGAGCGAAAGCCTATCCCACTTGCACAGCAGAGTTACTTGCTGGTTACCGGGGATGATTTTACCAAGGCGGCAGGCGTGGCGAAGGTGATGGTGGAGGGGGCAGACAATAGGTAGTTGGGAGAGGGTGAAATGCAACGTACCATATCATTTTCGCTGTCTCGACCGCTTCTGTGTTATCGACGAGATTTGGGTCCGTTCCGTGATTCCTTGGGAATTCTTATTGATCTGGGTTGTCGATCAACGACTTGAGTCGATCGCCAAGCGGTTTTGGGAATTTTGCAACCCAACTTTCGTCCAAAAGTCCAACCTCGATCATGTCTAGAAGGTGAACACGGTCTTTGAGTCGAAACGAATTCAATTTCATTCGAACGAGCCGCTCCAATGGCAAGATTCGAATGCCATCCCCGTATTCGATTGGTTCGACATCGGGGTTCGGCTCAAAGTCATCCTGCTTGACCATACAATTCGCTAGGAAGATGTAAATTGCATAGCGTACCGAATCGTCTTTTCCTTCGAGAAACATGTCCAAACCAGCCGCTTTGCGGTAGTGGTATCCATTTGCCGCCATGACCTGTTTGACTTGTTCAAGATCCTCAGGGCGAATCAAGATATCGACATCGTTCGTGGCACGTACGGCTCCAGGATCGACCTGAGCCACCCAAACTCGCACTGCATTGCCTCCGACGATCGCAAAAGGAATCGAGGTAGACTCCAGAATAGATACGGCTTTTCTAAGACGCAACTCAACTCGATCCATCGACTCCCCGATTCTTTGCCAGAGTTGATCTCCGACCACCGTCAATGCTGGATTCATTTGTTCCCTCTTCGCAAGCTGCTCTAAGTATACCACAAAACGTGGAAGCCTTAGAAATGGACCCTTCTTTACGCTGCACAACAATCTCTTTCGCTGGCCACTGTTGGCCCGGCGTAAGCAGTGGCGAGTTTGCGTTTCGACGGGCTCCTAGGAGGTAGGCAAGCAGCCGATCGGCTGGTAGGATCCTCAAACGGGAGCATTGGATCGTTCGCATTGGGCGATACGTTCGGCCCAATTCTTGACGGTTTTCGGGGACGCGACGCGGGACAGAGCTGCAAGGTGATTTATGCTCTCGGGATTCTTTCTGTGTAGGACGCTAAGGACCAGTCTGGCACTCGCGACGATCCTATCGCTAAGCTTCTCGTGCCTCGCTCAGCAACCGAACTTCTTGTTTCTCTTCGCCGACGACTGGGGCCGATACGCGAGCGCCTATGCGAAGCTCGAGCCCAACGAGCCGCTCCAAGGACTCGTACGAACTCCCAACATCGATCGTATCGCCCAACGCGGAGTCCTGTTTCGCAAGGCCTTTGTCTCGGCCCCAAGCTGCACGCCATGCCGAAGTGCCTTGCTCTCGGGCCAGCACTTCTGGAGGACCAAAGAAGCTTCCATTCTCCAGGGTGCCAAATGGGAGCCGAGCCTCCCTGCCTTTCCTCTTTTGCTCCACGAAGCGGGCTACCACATCGGGGAGAGCTTCAAAGTATGGAGCCCTGGCTCACCGGTCGATGCACCTTATGGGGCCGGAAAATTCGCCTACGAAAAATCGGGCCGACGCTGGAACGATTTCTCTGAGAACGCCACCGAAATGCTCCGCCAAGGAATTCCTTTCGAGGAGGCCAAGCAAACACTCCTAGACGAAATGGCATCGAACTTCGATCAGTTCCTCGGGGACCGTCCCGAAGGCAAACCGTTCTGCTATTGGTTCGGACCGACCAATGTCCATCGCCAGTGGGTTCAAGGCTCCGGGAAACGGCTATGGGGATTCGATCCTGAGGAGTTCAAGGGCAAGCTTCCAGCCTTCCTGCCCGATGTACCCATCGTTCGAGAGGATCTTGCCGATTACTTCGGAGAGATCGCCGCCTACGATGCGGCCGTCGGCATGCTGCTTGCCCGGCTCGAATCGAGCGGGCTTGCCGATTCGACGATGGTCATCGTCAGCGGCGATCATGGACCTCCGGGGTTCCCCCATGGCAAATGCAATCTGTACGACTTTGGAACGTCGGTGACACTGGCCATTTGTGGACCGCAGATTCCTGCCGATCGGACGATCGACGATTTGGTCAGTTTGACCGATATCGCGCCGACGATTCTCGAATCGGCTGGCCTGCCGATCCCCGAGAGCATGACGGGAACAAGCCTCTTGCCGATGCTTCGCAGCGAGCGGAGCGGCAAGCTCGATCCGAATCGAACCGCCATCTTTGTCGGTCGAGAGCGGCATGTCGAGTCAGCTCGCGCTGACTTTAGCCCCTACCCTCAGCGCGCCATTCGCACCGATGAGCACCTCTTGATCATCAACTTTCGACCCGAGCGTTGGCCGCTCGGGGACCCTTATGGATTTATCAGAGGGCTTATGGCAAACGACCTCGGGTGGAACTCTACGACCTCAGGAGCGATCCGCAACAGATGACCAACGTTGCCCAGGATCCAAGGTATCAGAAAATTCGCATCGAACTCGAGGATCGGCTGATCAAGGAGTTGACCGCCACCGGGGATCCTCGGGTAGAGCTAGAGGGGCAATTTTACGAAACCCCACCGATGTCTGGTCCATTGGTCCAACAAGGGCCCCAGAGCAAGGTGAAGCAGCGATGAGCTCATCGAATCCAGATCCGATTCCACCAAAAATTTTAGACCCTCAAAGAGCCTTCGATATCACTTATCTGTTGCGGCTTTGGTTTGGGTTCAAGGAGCCGGTCAGTCGGATCGCCTATATCTCAAGCGGTTTTGTACTGATGTTGGTCAAATACCTCGTCGAAGCGGCTATCATCGCCTTATCGACGGGCCGATACTATCTTCCTTGGGATTTTCTCAATCCTCTGATGAGTGTGCGGCAAAAGTACTTTGCGCCGCCGGCTCCCGACTGGATGGCTTGGGCGGTGATTCTCTGGTCGTTGCCGTTCCTATGGATCGCCGTCTCGATGAGTGTTCGCCGCGCCGTCGATGCAGGTAGGAATGCATGGATAGGCCTTTGGGTCTTTGTGCCGCTGGTGAATTTCTTCATGATGATCTATCTATGCGGGATCGAGTCGCAGGCTCGCCCAGTGGGTGACTCGTCGATCGATCGTACTTACCGGGAACCGCTGATCGACCATGGGCTAACCTCGGCATTGAAGGGGCTTGCCGCAAGTACCATGATCTGCATCGCGATGGTTTCGCTCAGCGTGTATCTGATCCAGGACTATGGAGCGGCCCTGTTTATGGGCACCCCGATTATCATGGGAGCTGTAAGTGCTTACATCTACAATCGGCCGTACACGAGAACCATGTTCTCGAGCATCATGGTCGCCGAGCTATCGATCTTTCTAAGCGGCCTGATTCTCCTGCTGTTTGCCTTCGAGGGGCTCATCTGCTTGGTGATGCTTCTGCCGATTGCAGGTGTGATGGCAATTTTAGGCGCAACGATTGGTTCTATGATCGCATCGCTTCAGCCGCAGCACTCGTTGACACTGCTGATCCCGATCAGCTTGCTGCCGGTGATCGCTGGTGCCGAACATGCGGTCCGGGTTGTGCCCGAGTACGAGGTCCTGAGCACAGTGGAGATCGACGCTCCACCGGAGCGTGTTTGGCCTAATGTCATCGGATTCTCTGAATTGGAAGCCCCACCGAGTTGGTACTTCAAACTCGGGATCGCTTATCCTAAACGGGCGACGATCACAGGCACTGGGGTAGGAGCTATTCGGCATTGCGAATTTTCAACCGGACCGTTTGTAGAGCCAATTACGGTTTGGGATCCGCCCAGACGTCTAGCCTTTGATGTCCAATCGCAACCGCCACCGATGCACGAATTGAGCCCTTATAGGTACGTCCATCCCCCACACTTAGACGGTTACTTGATGTGCAAGCGTGGAGAGTTTCGGCTGATCGATCTTGGGGAAGGCCGTACAAGACTCGAGGGGAGAACCTGGTATGCCTACAACATTTTCCCGCAGAGCTATTGGACGTTGTGGACCGACATGCTGATCCATCGAATCCACCTGCGGGTATTGTCCCATGTGAAAAAGCTTTCTGAGCAGCGCTAGACTATCGAGTCGCACGGGCCCCAGCTTGTCTACTTCTTCGGATCCAAGTTTGCGTCGAGTTGCTCTTGGGTGACCTGCGACGCGACCCCCTTCTCGGGAATCTCTGCCTTGGCCAACCACAAGCAGGCGTTGAGGATCAGCTTGCGAAACGAATCATTTCCCCAGTTGTTATGGAAATGACCACCGGTGAAGCCAAACCCGCGACCTGAGTCCGGGCGTTCGACGGTCCAGAGCATCGCTTCGGCCCGGCCTAGGTTGGCTTGGATATGCGGATAAGGCCCCGGGGGGTAAACATAAGGACCGTTTCGGACCGCATCGGAAGGGGCAGCGACCAAGATCGGCACAAACTTGCCACTGCTCGAATCGGCCGGCGAAGCCCCTGGAAGATCGTTGACGAAACGCATGTTGAAATACCATTCGTCCTTGACCGAGAAAGGTTCGACGCCACGGGTGACGGGATGTTCGGGCAACTGCGAGAATTCCGGCGACCACATCGGATTGCAGGAGAACATATGCTCGTAATGCCCACCGATCCACTTCTTGAACTCCTTGCCGGCTTGGTCTGAAACGATCTCGACGGCATAGTGCATGCATCCGATCCCTACCCCTTTGCCCGCAAGCTCATCGATCTTTTTAAGGCGTCGTCCCGACTCTTGAACCGCTTCGTGCCCTCCACCCCCATCCATGTAAAAGACGATCGCATCGGCTCGATCCAGCACCGATTCGTCCTTGGGCCAGCCATTGAGCGAAATGTCGACGCGGATCGGTAAGCCGCTTTCTTGGAGGCATCGCGCAAGGAGCTGAACCCCCGCGTTGAACTCGTGCATGCGAGGTGGGTGCGAAGGTCGGCCTGCAATCAACACGATGCGTTTGACTGCCGAATCCTCAGGGGATTGGGCGTAGAGCGGATGGGTTCCAAAGAGCCCGATGCTTGTGTGCGTCAGCAATCCGAAAATCAACATCCAGCAAGCTTTAGGAAAGCCCATCGCTTTGTGCTCCAGGGTAAAAGTGATTTCAAAAGTGGGATTTAGTTTAGGGGGCTTAGTTTAGCTAGCATAAGCCCAATTCTCAGGAAAATTTTCCTGGCGGGGAAAACCCGTGACCAGAGGTGTCACGCTCGGAGTGCAAAATGGATTCCGTTGAGTCTGTGAATGAACCACAAGCCAAACCGGGAGGGAAACCATGCTTGCACTGAGTCGATTGGTAGGGGAGCGGATTTTTATTGGCGACGACATTGTCATCGAGGTCCGAAAGATCACGGGCACTCGAGTGGTCATTGCCGTCGGAGCGCCGGACGATGTGGTGATCGACCGGGAGGAGGTTTTCGAGCGCAAGAGCGACGAGGATTCCAGGTGCGATCGAACCGTCAAGGACCGTTGGGACAGCAAGGAGCGGCAGGACATCCGGGAGTCGGAGGTGCTCTATGCGAATCGTTGAATCCGAGTAACCGAACGGCTCGACCAAATAGATCGACCAAATAGATCGATCCTGCGGAGTGAATTTCGTTGCGTTGTTTTCGCTGAGTTATTTTGCAGGTACCGAGTCGCGAATCTTTTCCAGAAGCTTCTTCGTAGCCTTGATCCCATCGTCAGGGCTCAATCGGGAACCTTCGTACTCGATTCCGACCCAGCCGCGGTAGCCTGCGTCCAAGACGATTTTCATCATCTTTGCAAAATCGATCTTCGACTCGTTGCCCTGCTCATCGAAATCGTAGCTCTTGGCCGAGACGGCTTTGGCAAGCGGCATCAGGTCCGTGACACCTTGGTAGCGATCGTAGTCGTAGAAATTCCCAAAATCGGGGAGGGTTCCGCAGTTCTCCATGCCCGTGGCGCGGATCGTCTCGGAGAGCCACTTGCCATTGGAGCTCAACCCGCCGTGGTTCTCAACGATCACGTTGATCCCCAGCGGTTTGGCATATTCGCTCAAACGGCGTAGACCGTCAGCAGCTAACTTGGACCCTTCCTCGTAAGGCTTATCGGTCTCTGCATTGACCCGGATCGAATGGCAACCGAGATACTTCGCCGCATCGACCCACTTGTAGTGATTCTCGACGGCTGTTGTCCGTTTGGCAGCGTCGCTGTTGCCCAAGCCCCCCTCGCCATCGATCATGATCAGGACGTTGGTGACCCCAAGATCGCTCGTCCGTTTCTTCATCTCCTCAAGATACTTTGCGTCCTTGGCTTTGTCCTTGAAAAATTGATTGACATATTCGACGCCATCGATGCCAAATCGCTCCTTGGCAACTTTCGCAAAATCTAAATTGTCGATCTCTTTTGCAAACAGCGGCTTGTGCAACGACCATTGAGCAAGCGAAATCTTGTAAGCCTTACTCGGCGCGGTGTCTTGACCCAAGCTCCATCGTGAGCTGGCCGAGAGAGCTACAGCCGCTGCGGAACTAGCGAGGAAATGTCGTCGATTGGTGGATTGCATAAGGACCAGAGGTTATAAAAAGGCCAAAGGGTGGGAAAGGCGGCTCGGGTGGGAAAGCCCGTCGAAGCGTTCCTGATTTTATTTTGGGCCGGTATCCCGGGCAAGCAACACAGCAGCAGGAAAGTCAAAAACAATCCATCCTATGTCCAAACGACCCTCCCAGAGATCCTCATTGGAATACTCCTCAGGCGAACCGGAACTGATCCTCCTGGAAATCGATTGGGACAGCGAATCGAAAATCCCCCAGGAAATCGAAGAGCTCTTGGCCAAGGCCGATCAAAGGCTACAAGCCTATTGGGACTCCTGGCACCGCCGGCCGATCGAGCAGTATGTCGCTTGCGACTTTCGCGATGTTTATCGCGCCATGCATGCTGTGAAATCCCAGGAACTTCCGATCGGGAACCTCTTTTGCGAATGGGGGTGCGGATTTGGGATCGTCACGGCGATGGCTGGAAAACTCGGCTGGGATGCCGTCGGGATCGAGGCCGAGGAGTTTCTCGTTGAACAAGCCCGCCAGTTCCTCCGTTCCGAGAACATCCCTGCCGAAATCTGGCATGGAAATTTCCTGCCAAGCCACGCCGAGCGATTGGCCAAGCGTCAAGCCAACCACGCCTCGTTGTTCCACCAAATCCCAAGCGTCTATGCATCCAAATCCTTGGCCGTCGACGACTTTGCCACCATCTTCGCCTACCCTTGGCCCGGCGAAGACTACTTCCTCAAGGATGTCTTTAGGCACTATGCGGCCGACCAAGCTATCTTGGTGATGTTTCTGGGGCCTTACGAAATCGAAATCTATCGCAAGCAACGCCATTGCGTTTAACAGACAGCCGAAGGAGAGCCGGAATCTTAGAGTTACCGAAATCCTAGAGTTAACGAGTCGAACTGCGGAGCACCTGTGCCAAAAGAGGCAGGAGTTGTTTCTTGCGACTGACAATGTTCGGCAACTCGTACAGACCGCGATCCAAACACGGATAGTTGATCTCGTCCCAGGCGTCGGATTCCTTGGACAACAACAGTAGCGACCCGTTGCTGACCACATCGGTCACGAGCAATGCGGAAAAGTGCAACCGCTGTTTGTTGGACAACTCTTCGAGCCCTTTTCGGAGCTCTTCTTTGCGATCCCAGAACAGATCGAATCCGGTCTCTTCGATCTGTGAGATGGAAAAACGAATTCCAAGCTCGGTAAACTCCTTGCAATCCTCTCGGACCACTTCGGCAGGCGAGCAGTTGCGAAGCGCCGAGCCGATCTCGAAGAATTCCTTAGCGTAGTGTTCAAGGTCCACTTTGCACAATTTCTCAAGCCATTCCAAGATATCGCGGTCGACTTGGGTCGTCGTCGGCGAACGCAGATAGAGCGTATCGGAGATGATCCCTGAGGCCATGCACAAGGCGATCCCGGCCGAGGGCTCGATCCCTGCGGCGCGGTATTGCCGCGCCACGAGCGTGCAGGTCGAACCGACCGGCTCATTGATAAAGCGGATCGGTTGGGTCGACTTGAGCGAGCCTCCGATGCGGTGGTGGTCGAGGACCTCGAGGATGTCGGCATCCTCGGCACCGTTGACCGCTTGGCTCAGCTCGTTGTGGTCGACCAGCACCAGCTTCGGTTTGGTCGGATTGACCAGATCCGATTTGCTGACGGCTCCAACCAATTGGCCTAAATCGTTGACCACTGGAAAGATCGCTTGATTGATCCGTTCGGTCTTCAATCGAGCTTCGTCGATCGGTTGCTTGGAGGACAGGGTGACAAAGTCCTCGTCGATTGCAGAATCGATAAATTGCGAGGACTTGATTCGCATGGCCGTCGTCGCGGTATCGTACGGACTGCGCAATACCGAGACCCCACGAGACTTTGAGAGTTCGACGAGCCCTTCGGATAAGGCATATCCACCGGTGATGATGATCGCGCGCACGCCGTGTTCGACTGCCGGGAGTTGGATCGTGGGTCGATCGCCGCAGACGACCATGAGTTTTTCGGCAGGGAAACGTTCCATCCGCTCGGTGAATCCCCCGGCGCTCATGGCGCCGACCATCACCATGAGTTCGTCGTGTTGTTCTGGGTCGATGGAATATTGGAAGGAGCCTCCGAGGATATCTCGCACTTTGCCCAAACTCGTGCGGACCGTTCGTGTCTTAAGCGGATCGGCATCGTCGCGAAAAATTAGATCCATCAGTTGCAGCAGCGATAGGATACCGACGACCTTACGATCCTCATCGACGACCGGAATGGCTCGCACATCCTGGTCCTTCATCCGTTGGTAGACTTCGTAGAAAACCTCCCCCCGCTTGGCCGTCACTGGCCCCTGGGCGCAGAGGCTCAGGACCTCGGGACGTACATCCATGACGATCCTTGGGGGGGCCACTCCAGCTCGTTTCAAAACGAATTCGGTGCGTTGGTTCGGAGTGCCGCAGCAAGCGGCGATCGCATCGGGACGATGGGTTTTTTGTAAAAAATCCGCATAAGCGATCGCCGAGCAGATCGCATCGGTATCCGGATTTCGATGTCCAAAAACCAGCGTGCTCATAAAATCTCTCTTCCAATTAATTCTGCAGAAAACCAGCGGTTTTTTCGACTTCGTCCCTCGAAAGGTTCCGCGAATCTTGCAACCTGGGCGAACCGAGCGGAAGTCTAACAGATCTTAACCAATCCTAGCAGGGAAAAATTGACGCATAGAAGGATATTGGATACCTAGATACCTACTTGCAAACTTGATCGTCCCAAGCGACCATGGAACCTCAGCCAGGGTGCGTCGTTTGTCCAGACGTGCCCCACTCCTTAACGATGGATTTAACATGCTTGATATTCAGCTTCCCGATGGAACCGTTGTCTCCCATCCGGACGATGCTACCCCACTTTCGATCGCCAATTCGATCGGTTCGAGACTCGCAAAAGCCGTTGTTGCGGCCCAAGTCGCTGGAAAAGTCATCGACGCGACCGGCCCGCTGAAGCCTTTTGACAACGGCTCTCCGATCCCGTTGAGGCTCTTGACCGAGAAAGATCCCGAAGCGCTCGATGTGCTCCGGCACTCCAGCGCCCATATCATGGCCCGGGCCGTCATGCGGCTCTATCCGGAGGTCTCGCTGGCCTTTGGTCCGACCATCTCCAACGGCTTTTACTACGACTTCTTGATGCCGCATAAGCTGACCGAGGAGGACTTTGCCAAAATCGAACAGGAAATGGCAGCGATCATCGCCAAGTCCGAGCCGTTTGAGCAATTCTCGCTCAATCGCCAAGATGCCGTATCGCTTTGCAAAGACATGAACCAGGGGCTCAAGGTCGAGCATATCGAAACCGGCCTAGAGAGCCACCCAGAGTTGGGCTTCTATCGCCAGGGCGAATTCGTAGACCTGTGCCGTGGGCCGCATATTCCCGATGCCGGACGAGTCAAAGCCTTTAAAATCATGAGCGTCGCCGGTTCCCACTGGAAAGGGAACATGTCAGGACCCCAACTCCAACGCCTCTACGGAACCGCTTGGTTTGACAAGAAGGATCTCCAAAACCATCTCGATCAACTCGAAGAAGCCAAGCGTCGGGATCACCGTGTGCTCGGCAAAAAACTCGGGCTCTACCAAATCACCCCCGATGTCGGACAAGGCATGTGCTTGTGGATGCCCAAGGGAGCAAGGATTCGTGGTCTGCTCGAGGATTTCCTCCGCCGCGAAATGCTCAAGCGGGGCTACGAGCCCGTCTACAGCCCCCACCTCGGTCGCGTCGAGCTCTACGAAACCAGTGGCCATTTCCCTTACTACCGCGATAGCCAATTCCCACCCCTGTTCGTCCACGACGCGGGTGCCTTGGTCGACGCCTGGGCCCGACGCCTGAGCGAGGACGAAACCTTCGGCGCTCAGCAAGAGACCATGTTCTTGCAAGCTGCCGAAGTCCTAGGTTTCGACAGCGCCAGCTACAGCAAGGCCGAGGGCAAACAAGCCAAGCTCGATGCCCTGAACGATTGGCAACGAAACCACGAGCGATTCTTGGTCAAACCCATGAATTGCCCCCACCACGCTCAAATCTTCAAGGCCCAGCCCCGATCCTATCGCGATCTGCCGCTGCGACTCTTCGAATTCGGCACCGTTTATCGCTATGAACAAACAGGTGAACTCAACGGCATGCTGCGTGTACGCGGGCTAACCCAAGACGACGCGCACATCTTCTGCACCGCAGAACAAGTCGAACAGGAGTTTCGAAATACCATCGAGCTGACTCGCTTTGTCCTCGAGTCGGTAGGACTCCAGGACTACCGCGTGCAGCTATCGCTCCGAGATCCCAAAAGCGACAAATACGTCGGCAGCGAAGAGAACTGGCAAAAAGCAGAAGCCTCCCTTCGAAAGGTCCTCGAAGAATCCGGTTTGAACTTCACCACCGCCGAGGGCGAAGCGGCCTTCTACGGGCCCAAAGCCGACTTCATGGTCCGCGATTGCATCGGCCGACACTGGCAACTCGGTACTGTTCAGCTCGACTACAACCTCCCCGAACGCTTCGAACTCGAATACGCCGGCGGAGACAACAAGTCCCACCGACCTGTCATGATCCACCGAGCCCCCTTCGGCTCGATGGAACGCTTCGTCGGAATGCTTATCGAACACTTCGCAGGTGCCTTCCCTATGTGGCTCGCTCCGGAGCAAATCCGCATTTGCCCACTGAGCGAAAAAACCAACGATTATGCCGTCGAACTCGAAAAAGTATTCACCGAAGCCGGCTTCCGCGTCACTACCGATTTGCGCGGCGCGAAAGTCCAAGCCAAGATCCGTGACGCACAGCTCGATCTGATCCCCTACATGGCCGTCATCGGACCCAAAGAAGCCGAAACCCGCTCGATCGCCCTGCGAGATCGTATCGCCGGCGAACTGGGCACCAAACCGCTCGATGAAGTCATCGCCATCCTCACTGAGGAAGTCAACTCGCGACGCATCCGCCAAGTCGCTGACAAAAAGTTCGCAGAACCACCACCAGCCACCGAAGCATCGAGCCACGAGTACTAAGCCATCATGAGTCAGGATCCAAAGCCGCCAGCAAGAAGCGCCGAAAAAGTCCTCTCCGAAGAGTTCTTTATCGCCCGTTCCAAAATCCTCGATCTGGCGGCGACCCTCGATCGCCTCGAGCGAGCCGATGGATCCCTCGAGGCTCTGCATCAACTCAAACTTCTCGAACAAGGAATGGAAATCCTACTCGACGATCAATCTGACAAGGCCAAGCGAGTCCAGTTGCTCATGAGCCGTCCCTACGATCCCGATTGGCGAAAAAACTATGGACTACATTGATCCCCATATCCACATGGTCTCCCGCACCACCGACGACTACGAGACGCTGGCTCGTATGGGGTGCGTCGCCATGAGCGAACCGGCCTTCTGGGCCGGTTTCGACCGCGGTAGCGTCGAGAGCTTCCGCGATTACTTCCGACAACTCACCGAGTTCGAGCCCAAACGCGCCGCTCAGTTCGGCATCAAGCACTACACATGGCTGTGCATCAACGCTAAAGAAGCCGAAAACGTCTCGCTCTCACGCGAAGTCATCGCCATGATCCCCGAGTTCCTCGACGCCAGCAACGTCCTTGGTATCGGTGAAATCGGACTGAACAAAAATACGAAAAACGAATCGACCATCTTCCTCGAACACGTCGATCTGGCCGCTCGTTTCAACCAACAAATCCTTATCCATACCCCCCACCTGGAAGACAAATACCAAGGGACCAAAATGATCCTCGATATGCTCGTCAGCGACGCGCGCATCGAGCGATCGCGAGTCCTGGTCGATCACGTCGAAGAGCATACCATCCAAGAAGTCCTCGACCGAGGTTTCTGGGCAGGCATGACCCTCTACCCAATCACCAAATGCACCCCGGCTCGCGCTGCCGATATGATCGAACGCTTCGGTACCGAACGGCTCATGGCCAACTCTGCTGGCGACTGGGGACCAAGCAAACCTACCGCCATCCCTGACTTGATCATGGAACTCAAACGACGCGGTCACTCCCGCGAACTGATCCGCAAAGTCGTCTACGAAAACCCTTGCGAGTTCTTCTCACAAAGCAAAAACTTCAAGGCGCCGCTCGCACCGTCATGAACTTGATGCAAGCAGGCTTCTCAGCCGAAATCGAATGACCCGTCGGCTTGAGAAATCCTGTCCCCCGATCGATCGCGAACGAATGGACTGTGTTGCTGTCCTGATTCTCTGCCAATAGAAATTGACCCGCAGGGTCGATCCGGAAGTTGCGAGGGGTATTGCCCAACGTCGAAAAATTCTCAATGCGAACCGCGCCACCATCCTTTGGACTGATCGCAAACAACGCTATCGTGTTGTGGCCTCGGTTCGATCCATAGACAAATCGACCCGACGGATGCACCAACACCTCAGCCGTCGACCAACCCGCTTGCAACGTCTCCTCCGGTACACTTCCGACCGTCGCGATCTGAGTCAATGTCCCTGTCTCTGAATCCCAAGCGGCGCTCGTTAGGGTCATTCCCATCTCGTTGATGATGTAGACCAGCTTTCCCTCGGGATGGAATGCCAAGTGCCTAGGGCCCGCTCCCCCTGCAAGCTTGAAAAATGGATTCGGTCCAGGGACTAACTTCTTGCTGGCCCCATCGAGCCGATACACCAAGACTTGGTCCAAACCCAAATCAGCTACCAACACCCATCGGTTCGTCGGGTCGACCATCGCACAGTGCGCATGGGGCCCTTTCTGCCTAGCAGCATTCGGGCCACTACCTTGGTGCTCGACCACAGAGCTCTCGGGTTCAAGCGATCCGTCAGGCCGGATCGGAAATAAACACACCGAACCGCTGCCGTAGTTGGAGACCACCGCAAACTGTCCCGCCGAGTCGACGGTGACATGACAAGGTCCATTGCCACCGACACGTTCGACATTGACAGGTTTCAACTCCAAAGCCTTCTCGTCGGACCAATCACCCGCTTGGTAGGCCGCCCGGTCATATTGATAAGCTGCCAGCGAGGCGGCTCGCTCCCGATCGTTGATCGCCGTCTCGGTCACCACGTAGAGAATGTCCAGCGTCGGATGCATCGCAAAAAACGACGCCTTGGCCTGCTTGGCTACCAAACGGGGTTCGACCATCGATCCATCGGTATTCAAACGGCTAGCATAGATTCCAGGACCATAGCCGCCGATCCAAAAGACCTGGCTAGGTGATGGTTGGCCGGGTGCTTGTGCGGTAGCGGCTTGTTGGGCATGCAAGCTCCCGTAGCCTACGACGGTCGATAGGGATAAGAGTGCAACGCTGAAGGATCGGCGGTTCGTTTTGAACATAGAAAGGTCCGTAGGTTTTGCAAAAAGGGAATAGGGAAAACCTCAGCACGCTGCTCTAGAACGCTCTCTGGAACACGCTCTTCAACGCTCTGCCTTCGAGGCGGTCTTTACATCCGCTCGACGACGCCGATCCCCAAAAGCTCCAAGCCGCATTTGAGCGTCCTGGCGACAATCGAGGATAGCTTGAGCCGTGAATACCCTTCGGTTTGCGATTGGGAATTCAACACCGAGCACTGCTCATAAAAGCTGCTGTAAAGTTTCGCCAAATCGTATAAGTAGTCCGTGATCATATTGGGTGTGTAGTCCTGCATCGATTGCTGGAGCATCTCCTCGAAGCGGACCAAATGCAGCGCCAGGGCTAATTCGGATCCTTGAGTCAAATCCATGGGTGATAATTCCCACTGGGCTTGCTTCCAGCCCTTCTCCTCGGCTTTGCGCAAGATGCTGCGGATTCGAGCGTAGGAGTACTGGATGTAGGCCGATGTGTTCCCTTCGAGTCGAACCATCTTGTCCATATCAAAGATGTAGTCGCTAGTTCGATTGTGTGCTAGATCTGCATACTTGATCGCACCGAGTCCCACGGTCTCGGCGATTTCAAGCCGCTCCTGGTCGTCCATTTGGATCCCGGTACCTCCCAATCGGTCGGGATTGCATACGACCTCCATCGCCCTTGCGACGGCTTCGTCGAGCATCGATTCGAGCCCCACGGTGCTTCCCGATCGGGTCTTGAAAGGTTTGCCGTCGGTCCCCATGACCGTACCGAAACTGATGTGGCGAAAGTCGGTGCGGTCGAGTCCGATTTTATCGAGCACGGAAAAGAGTTTTCGGAAGTGTTCGCCTTGGCGATGATCGACAACATACAGAGAAATGTCTGGCGAAAATTCGCGTTCGCGAAACATCGCCGTCGCTAGGTCGGTCGTCGCGTAGAGGTAGGCTCCGTCCTGCTTTTGTACAATCATCGGTGCATCGGAGCCTTCGAGGAACACGCACACCGCTCCGTCGCTCTGTACCGCAAGCCCCTTGGCAAAAAGTTCCTCGACGACGGCGCTGAGCATATCATGGTAGAAGCTCTCGCCGTACCAATGATCAAACTGAACGTTCAACCTTCGATAGATGGTATCGATCTCTTCGCGGCAGTTGGGGAGGAACTCGTTCCAGAGCTTCAAATTGCCTTCTTCGCCTCGGTGCAATCGGGCCGTCTCGGCCAATACCTTATCGTAGATTTGCGGATGCGTAGTCGACTCGGACATGAGCAAGTTGTCCCTTTGCAAGTCTGCGATTCTGTTCGCATTGCTCTGCAGTTCGTCCTTCGCCGCTGCTACGGCACGCTCGGCTGCGGTGAGCTCCTTGGCGAGCTTCTTGTCGGCTGGTGCGGCAGCGAGCTTGACTTGGACTTGCTCAAGCCGACGGTGGGCAAATTCGATCGCCTGCTCGAGCTTTGATACTTGGACAAGGGCCTCTTGATATCCGCTGATGGCCTGAACCTTGCGGTACAAACGGCTCAATTCGGCTACCGGTTGCCTTTGATAAGCGGCCTGGTCGCAGAAGTGCTTGTAGCCGTAGATGATCATGCCGAACTGGGTACCCCAATCCCCAAGGTGATTGTCGGTGATGACGTTGTGCCCTAAGAATCGCAGCACCTTGGAGATCGCATCGCCGATGACCGTCGATCGGATGTGTCCGACATGCATGGGCTTGGCGACGTTGGGCGAGGAGTAGTCGATGATGATGGTCTTGGCCGGATCGACTTGGGTGACCCCAAGCCGAGGGTCGCTGTAGGCACTTTGGAGTTGCTCGGCGAGCCACTCAGGGGCCAAACGCAAATTGATGTAGCCAGCCCCCGCGACGCTGACCGACTGGCAGATGTCCGAGAGATCGAGTCGTTCCACGACACCCTGAGCGATTTCAAGGGGTGGCTTGCCCAATACCTTTTGCAAGGGCATGGCGATGTTGGCTTGATAGTCGGCCAAGCTCGGATCTCGAGACGGCACGATCCTTTCGAGGGACGCATCGACCAAGGCAGGGTCGCTTAGCAGTTCTTGCAATACCTTGCGGAATCGCTCGCGGATGGCGGTGAGGATTTGCATCGCTTCAAGAGATTTTCTATCTAGGAGGTTTTCTTTTTGTTTTGGCCGATGGGGATCGGCATCGGACCGGCAAACGCGTCGAAGATCACCAGCAGATTCAGAAGGCCTGCGACGGCCGTATAGAGCGAGCCGAGATCGAAACCAGCGGAGTCTTCGTTGTTCCACTTCGATAGCCAGTCGGGATCGCCCTCACCGGGATAGCCTTTCGGCGGCGGAGCCATGAACCCCCATAGGAACTGCTGATCGATCGGTCGTGGTCCGATCCGCGACTGTAGGATCATGGGAAAGGCGGGTATTCCGACAAAGGCTTGGGCGTAGGCGTGGATACGAAAATCCTGGCTGCTGTCTTTGGCGATTTCCTCTCGGCCTTTCTTCGAGAGCATCCGAAAGAGGTTGGTGACCTTGAAGGTGTTCGGATACGCGTACACGACGCGTCCTCGTCCGATGATAAAGCCGGCCAGGAAGAGCCCCAGAATGCATGTCGCAAACAAAATCGCCTTGGTCTTGCGCCCTTGGTAATAATGACCCGCTCCTGGCAGCAAGTACGCTAAAAAAGCCGCGACAGCGCGGTTCTTCATGTCGACTTCGACCCCGTCGAAGACCCTCTTGGTCGTGTTCTCGTTGCTGTCCATCCTCTAGGATGCCTCGTCGGTTAGTGTGTCTGTTAGGACGGTTTGCGAATCAAAGAGATTCCAGGGCCGTTTCGATGATCTTGCAAGCCATGTCGATGTGGTCATTGGTCGTCACCCCTGGAGGTGGCAGGAAACGCAATCGCGTCGGATTGCTCCCCGCAACAAAACCCATGAGTCCTAGTTCGTAAAGCTTGCCTAACATCTTGGTGGCTGTTTCGTAAGTTCCATCTCCGGGCGTAAAGGCGATCATCATCCCTTCTCCATAAGGGCCGCTGAGCTTGCCCGGATACTTCGATGCAAACGCCTCTAGCTTGGAGCGAAAATAACGATGCCGCTGCATGTTCCATCCATCGTCGCCAAAGCAATTGGAATTCTCGAGATGCTCCAATACCGCCAATCCGCAACGGATCGCTGCGGTCGCTGCGGTAAAGGTCTGCGAAAGCAACGGTCCCTTGGGCTTGAGCGTCTCGCCGTAAAGCGTCGCGCAGACTTGAGTGATCTTCCCAAGCGTCACGATGTCGGCAAAGCGATCGAGCCCAAAGTGCTGGAATGCAAAAGGTCGACTCAATCGCGAAAATGTTTGGACCTCGTCAAAAATGACCAAGATGTTGTGGTCATGGCAGATTTGGCATAACGTTTCAAAGTACTCCGGGGTGCCAGGATAGTAGCCCCCTTCGCCAGCGACCAGTTCGAGCCACAAGCATGCGTGTTGCTTGGGATATCTTTCGAGCAACTGACGAAGTGTGCGGATCGCTCCTTGGGTCGTCCCTTGCGGATCCGAAGGATGAAACATCGGCAAATAATCCACATCCAGAGCCTTCGGAACTCCCGTTCGATACGCAGGTCGATCGGTCAACGATGCCAGTGCGATCGAACGACCCGCAAAGCAATTGTCGATGCAGATCACTCGTGAGGCCGGCGCTCGATTGTGAAAAGCGATCTTGAGCGAATTCTCATTGGCCATCGCTCCGCTGGTGCTCAACAAGCAATGGTCGAGCTTGGCACCCTGCAACCGACTAAATGCAATCAGCTTCTCGCACATCCATAGCGACGCCGAATCGTGTTGCAAGTTTCCTTGCATGACCGTGTCTTCAAGCGCCGCATCGATCGAAGCGCTGAGCATCTGTGGGTTCGAATGCCCCATCCCATGAACGCCGATCCCGACGATGAAATCCAACTTGACGCTGCCATCGCCCAACTCGATCAACGGCCCATTGCCCATGCCGCTGGAAATGTAAGGAAAATAAGTCGCTCCGCCACGGGCCTTGGCCAGCCGTTCCAACTCGGATTTGTACGCTTCGGCCAAACCCGGATTCGGTGGACGCACCTCGGTAATCTTGCTCCGGTGCGACTCAAGCGCTTCGAGCAACAACGAGCGGGCCTTCTGAACCCGTGGGTCGCGGACCAAATCACCGTAGTGCAGGGGCTGGGGTTCGTGGCTCAACAAGGCACCTATGGAAGATGGAAATCAAAAGGGAAGAAAGGGGTCGATTGTAAGGGAATGGTCCAAATAACGGTAGATTCCACCCCCCAATACACAGTGGAATCACCGCGAAAGCTTCGACCGAATCTATCGAAAGCTTGCATTTCTGACGCTGGATTCGGACATGAGGCGAACTACACTTCAATTGACATTCGCTTGGTACACAAGCCCAGAGACTCCCTTCGACACACCAAAGACCCATGCTGAACCTTCTGCCCAGCCCTTCCAGGCCCCCAATAACGCGCCAACTTGACCGGAATCCCAACCCGGTTTCTTTTGCCCAAGCGGCCCCAGCTTTGGTGCGCCTGGCTCTGGTGTTACCGGCTCTGGTGATCCCGGTTCTGGCAGCACTCGTTTTCCTAGAAGCGATTTGCTCCAAGGGAATTGCCCAAGAGGCCCCGCAAGCCATCCGAGCGACAACCACCCCATGGGTACAAATACCGGCCGGCAGGTTCTTGATGGGCTCGCACGTTTCGGCCAAGCAAGTACTCGACGATTTCCGAGAATATCAAACGGACATCGATCAGATCATCGACGAACATCCCCAACACCCCGTCGAGATCACCAAGCCATTCTTGATGGCGAAAACCGAAGTGACCGTCGGCCAATTCCGTGCCTTTGTGGAAGCCACCGGCTACAAGACCCGCGCCGAGCTCGACGGCAAGGGTGGTTGGGGATTCGACCCGGTGACCAAGAGATGCGATCAACGTG
The DNA here is from genome assembly GCA_021300015.1 of Pirellula sp. Classification (GTDB taxonomy): domain Bacteria; phylum Planctomycetota; class Planctomycetia; order Pirellulales; family Pirellulaceae; genus JBKCUI01. The sequence continues at coordinate 19,216 of JAJTFB010000005.1, forward strand.
ACCCTCGCTTCTCCTGGCAACAGACCGGGTATCCGCAAACCGATTCCCATCCTGTGGTCAACGTGACCTGGGAGGATTGCCAAGCTTACTGCCGCTGGCTCTCGATTCAGGAAAATCGAATCGTTCGCTTACCCACCGAGGCCGAATGGGAATACTCCAATCGAGCAAACACCAACACTTACTACAACCTCGGAAATTCCCCCTTGGATGTCTTGGCCCAAGCCCGCACGCTCAAACCCAATCCTAAGACGATTAGTCAAGCGATCCAAAACCTCGTGATCGACCCGGACGCGCCTCCGTTTCCAGTCCCTGTCGGATCCTATCCCCCCAACGCGATGGGGCTCCACGACATGCACGGCAACGTTTGGGAATGGACCTCCGACTGGTATGACAAACTCTATTACAGTTACTCACCGGCAAAAGATCCTCAAGGGCCCAAACAGGGGAGCGTCAAGGTCCGCCGGGGGGGCGGCTGGAATTCCTTTCCTATGTGGGCCCGATCGAGCTTCCGCAACTGGAACGACATCGACACGCGATGCGCTAACCTAGGCTTCCGTGTCGTCGCAGAACTGAGCCCGTTGGAGATCAATCAGCACGAAAAAAGTCAATCGGTCAGCTTGCTATTCGTCGGCGATATCATGCTCGATAACGGACCGGGCAATGCGGTCAGCAACGGCAAAGACCCCTTTGAAAAATGCGCCAAACTCTTGCTCGATGCCGATGTAACGGTCGGTAACCTCGAATGTGTTCTAGGAAAGGGTGGAAAGCAAGTCAACAATACCTACATCTTCCGAGGAGCAAGCGACTCCCCAAAACACCTAAAGAAATACTTTCATGCATTGAGTATAGCGAACAATCATGCGATGGATTTTGGCCCCGATGGCCTAATCGGTTGCGTCGATGTGCTGACCAAAGCCGATATCGGTTTTTTCGGCGCAGGCCGGGATCTCCAAGCCGCTCGCAGCGGGCTGATGCTCGATGTCAAAGGGCGAAAAATCGTCCTGCTCGGATACAACGATTTTCGCAAAGAGGACTACCAAGCGACCGAAAATCGGGCGGGCATCATGCCACTGAATTCCGACTGGGTCATCGAGGATATCCGAACCGCCAAGCAGGCTTGGAATGCCGATATCGTCATTCCGTTTATCCACTGGGGCAACGAGATGAAACACGCGCCGACTCAAGAGCAACGCACACAAGCCAAGCGTTGGATCGACGCGGGAGCTACTGCCGTCATCGGCGGCCATCCGCACGTGACACAAACGATCGATTCGCATCGCGGAAGACCGATCGTTTATAGCCTTGGCAATTTCGTATTCGATTACTATCCGGTCGATCCTGCGATCTGGTATGGCTGGGCAATCCGCCTGACGATCCCGCCTGTTGGATCACCACTAGGCTCCCAAACGCCAGAGGATGTTTTGATCGACTGGGAAACCATCACCGTCGCCATGGACCCACAAGGCTTACCGTACCCCGTGGACCCCAACGAATAGACAGAATCTATTACTTAACGAGCCCACTTCTTTCTCAAGCGTTTCAGTCGACCAAGCAGAAAGACAGATGCAAGCGAGACCGTTGCCATCGAAGTCGGTTCCGGAACCGCTCGAAGATTATCGACCCCCAGGTAACTTGGGGCAGCACCATCCATCGCATTCCTAATTGCAAGCTCGATGGTATACGTTCCGGTGGTGGGGATCGCAAACTCGAAGTTAGTCCAGGACGTTCCCCCATAATCACCTACGGCGCTTACTCGACTCGAAAAAAGGACCGCATCCAATTCGACGATCCTGATGTACGCATCGTCGTCGTAGGGCATGTAATCCGTTGTTTTGAAGAAAGCCGATCCGGCCAATCGGTCACCTGCTTTCAAGTTGACGGCCTGGGAAAGTACGTTGTACGTGTTCGCTAAACTCGACCGCAAGAGCGCAAAAGAGGCGCCATCGGTCGGAGCATAACCCTCAAATTGGGGGACAACCCGGATCGGATCCCCTGCGAAATCCGTATTCCGTTGGACAGACCAGTTCGCAAGCCCGTTCTCAAAACCACCGTTCTGCACCACCGCAGCGTTCAGATACGTCGATGCTTGGAGAACAAAAAGAAATACGAAAACCTTTAGTTTAAAAACAGTCATCACTTCAAACCCTCTACTTTTTTCGTTACGTGAACCAACCAAAGAACACAATCGATAGACACAAACTGCACCTCTTCCCGATTCCTTACCATCGGTTACCGGCGATTGGTCAAGTTCCTGTTTACCGCTCGCCTACTACTCCGTAAAACCTCCAAGAATGCTTGGATGTTTTTTCTCGATCAGGTTGGTTTTTTGGCCATCCTGCGGTCTATACCAAGGAAAACATTGGTTTTTGGTCCTTCTGGCAACCTAGAAAAACCTGGATTGGACGTAGCGATTTGTTGCAGAGCGGTAAACGAGGGTGATAGAATCAAGGTCTAGCCAAGACCGATTCCACATCCAGATAGGCCCGAAGCCTGGGGAAAAAGTTTGTAGATGACCACTGATTTCGAAAGACTCCAATCTGTACTCAAGGATGCGCAAGCGGGCAATGTTCAGGCGCGTGAGGAGATCGGAGCCTGGATGGTGGAAACCGCCCAAATGCACGCCAATTGCTCACTCAGATTCAAAAAGGCCTCTCTGACCGGCTCGTCGTTGACTAGCCATGTGCTCCTAAAGCTTGTTCGCGGAAATACAATTGAAAACGCTCCGGACATCCCATACCTGATCGCAGCAATCACCCGAGCTTCGCGGGAATTGCTCATCGATCACTACAGGAGAGTCGAGAGCCGAAGGAGGCATACCCAAGTTGCCGCTCCATCTGGCCTGCCCTGGTTTGAACAGGTTCTTGAAGAACAAGGGGTCGATCCGAAGGATCTCGATGAGGCTCTGGCGTTGCTGCAGGAACTCGATCCCCGAAAAGCGTCTGTTATCAATCTTCGCTTTTTCTGCGAGATGTCGACCAACCAAGTCGCAGAAGCCTTGGGGATTTCTAAGTCTACGGTTGAATCTGATTTGCGGTTAGCTCGCGCTTGGCTATACGGTAAGTTGCGGGGAGGTGAGTGAATCCCAAACGATCGACGCATCCGAACCCTCTCATGGATCGGCTACTGACACTGCTTTGAACCATACTTCCACTACAAATCGCCAATCTCAAAGGTTCATCATTTATGCACCGTCCCTCCGACTACGGTCCAGATCAAGTACCGCTTGAGTCCAACGATCCTTTTCTCGACCACCTTAAAGCTCTTTGTCATGGCGAGCAATCCAAGAATCAGTCGATCGAATCGCTTGTAGCTGCGGCTGAACGGGTTGGTTTTCTAGAAACCAACCAAGATGCCAAATCGTTCGAAGCCCTGCCCATAGATGCCTCAGCCGATCGTTATACAGCCACGGATCTTAAGGTGCTAAAGGAGGTTGGGGAGTATCAGCTCGGAAAGCGGATCGGTAAAGGTGGCTCGAGCCAAGTGTTCGAAGCCCTACGTAAAGACTCAAAACGAAGATTCGCCGTCAAAGTATATACCCTTGTCGGAATTGACTCCGTTGATCGATTAGACGTTGAAAGAGAGGCCCTAATTCGATTGAAACACCCTAATGTCGTTGAATTGTCTGACTTCGGAAAGACAAAAGATGGAATCTACTACCTCGTGATGCCTCTGGTCGAAGGGGTTTGGATCGATCAATTTGTTCGAAAAAATACCATCGATACACGAGGGGTCGCGAGGCTTTTCGCGAATGTCGCAGATGGGCTACAGCACATTCATGATCGCGGAATTCTTCATCGCGATCTCAAACCTAGCAATATTCTTGTTACCCCAGAAGGTATCCCCGTTATCACGGATTTTGGTCTAGCGAAACGAATAAGATCGGCCAGCGACGATTCTCGTACTCTCACTTCGATTACTGCCACAGGCACAATTCTCGGAACGCTCGGCTACATCGCACCCGAGCAAATCGACAGCGATGATGACAATACCGATCAAACTATTGATATCTACGGCATAGGAGCTACTCTGTTCAGCGTCCTAACCGGCGAAAAACCGACAGAGGATAAAAACCTGCTCAAAGCCATAAGGGAATCTAAAACTCGAAGCACCGTGTTCCCGCCTGAACTCAAACATAAAATCCCACGCGATTTAAGGTCTATCTGCCTTAAATGCTTGGAGGTCTCTTCCGGCGATCGTTACCAATCCATGGATAGCTTAAAGAAGGATCTTCTCGCGTTTTCAATTGGAAGTCCTGTAAGCTTTTCGAAACCGTCTTTGCTCAATAGAGGCATTCGATGTATCCAGGAATATCCTCTTACTCTCGGCCTAGCGTCGGCATTGGTCCTGGCTTTAGTTATGTTGTTGGGGTCATTCTTGTTTTTTTAATAGCCAATTTTCAAAACCCATTAATTTAAATGAGTAGAGAAAACTACAGCCGTTTGCTATGGCCTAATATCGAAATGGAATAGTATCGAACTACTCAACGGCAAGCTCATAGCAGACCGCTTCCTGCGCGTTGCGCAAGTACAAGCGGTTTGCGACCACGACCGGATGATTCCATGTTTTATCGGACAGCGCAGGAATCTTACCGAGCTCCTGGTGCTTCTCCGGCGTCGCACGCAGCAGAACCAAATCCCCTTTCTCGCTGACCACCAAAATCAACCCTGAATCGGCAAGCAAGAACGCTTGGCCCTTCTCGTATCGGCCCCCCTTCCACTTCCTTTTGCCATCCTCGAGCCCGATGCAGGCGAAGATCGCATTGTCAAAACCGTAGATGTTGCCCTCATGGACCAATAAGTCATTGAAGTCGGGCTTCATGTCCTTGGACGTCCAGAGCTCCTTTGCCTCTAGCCCATTTGTACCCGAAGTAAACTCGATCAACCGCGTCCCTGTACCCATACCCGCAGGGATCATGAGCTTGTTGCCATCGATCACCTGAGCCTGCAAGGCTCGGTAGCCCTGGTGCGCAAAGGCATAGTCGTAGACGCTCGTGCCCGTCGTAGGGTCCCATAAATGGGCTCCAAGATTCGATAGAAGACACAAGTAATCCCGATCCAAAATCTTGATCAACTGCACGGAACTATACGACATCTCGCCGGCTGGCGCACTCCAGGCCAACTGACCATCGTCGATTTTCAATGCGATGACTCCATTATCGGCCTTACCCCCAGCGTGAACGATGACCGTGCCACTGTGAACACATGGCGAACAAGAAAATCCCCACATAGGTGGCTCGGTCCGACCCGAAACTTCCTTCAAATCCACCTTCCAAACCAAACTGCCATCGACCGCATTGAGCCGCACCAAAACCCCCTCGGCTCCCAAAGCATAAATCGAACCATCCGAAAGCGTTGGCGTCCCGCGCGGACCGAGTCCCCCGAGCGATTCAAAGAACCGCGACGGCGTTTCAAAATCCCAAATCGGCTCGCCTGTCTTCGCATCGTAACAAGCCACCACCTCGTTCTCCTCACGTTGCTCCTGCGTAAAGAGCCGATCGGCGCCAACGGCAAACGAACTCCATCCAGGTCCGACCCGTTTGCGCCAGATCTCCTTCGGAGGTAAGGCGGTCCAGTCGTCGCTAAAGCGAAGCCCCGTTTGTCGCGAGTCTCCCTGAGGACCACGGAATCCCGGCCACGGCGCATGGCGCAGTTCCTCGAGTACCTCCTGAGCATCTCGGGAATCCTTCGTCGCTAGCTTTTCAGCCTGACGGATCTGAGTAAGCGCTTTTTGCTCCGAGGTCGGGTTCCAACGCCAATCGAAACCAAACGCGAAATTGCCCCAAACTCCATCCGTACGCAACAACGCCGAATAGCCTGCTGCCAATAACGCCAAACCGATAGCCAGCCAAGTTCGCTCAAGCGTGAGCTTCCGGCCAAAAAGAATACAGCCAATTCCAAAACCGGCGATCGCCATCGGAATGGTCATGACAATCAGCAACGCACCCCGCATCGACTCGTGACACACCGCCTGCTCCAGAGCGATCGCGCCGATCAAACCCACCAATCCAAGCAACCGCTCGAACCAACGAGCTCGACTGGCAACCAACCACCATAGAACGACCAACAACCCAATCAAGAAAGGACCGAAGGCACTGGCCATCCAAAGGTTCGAAGGCCCATTTGGAATGAGATCCGGAATGAACCGCACCAATAACATCAAAGGCAGAATCAGAATCGGAATCCAAGTCCGAAGAGGTCGCCACGCGTTAGAAATCTCCATCAAACTCAAACCTTTATGATAGGACCGATCCGTCAGCCACTAGAGCCAAGCAAAAGTATCTCCGTTGTTGACAGCCTGCGTATGATAGCGGCGCTCCTGAAGGAAACGAAGACTCTCGGCATACTCTTGGGGGCTTAAATGCAAATGCTCGTAATAAATGAATTGAGGCAGACTCGATAAGCTATCGATTTGCTTGATAATCTCAAAGTCAAAGCCCTCGGTATCCGTCGCAAGCAAATCCACTCTCGGAAAGAGATGGCGATTGACGATCCGAGCCAAGGGCTCACAAGCGACACGCTCTGCCTCAATCCAACGCTCGATATCCGGTATGCGATCGATGTGGCTGGCAATCACCTCGCGTCGCACCGATGCGAGTTGATTGGCCCAATGGGGTAAACCGACGGCCAAGTCGCTGACCTTGTACAGCGTCAAAAAGTTTTCGGACGATTCCGTAGCACTATCTGAAGAGACTGCAGGTCCGATCGCCGCATGCTCGATCCGAATGCTCGGCCGATCCGCATAGATCGATCGCAAGGTCCTAACACAAGGCCCCTGCGGTTCGATCAAAATCGATTCCCAAGCAAGACTCTCGACGAGGAACCGATGAAAAGGGTCCGATGTAATCCCATTGTGCGCGCCGACTTGCACAAAATAAAATGGCTCATGGTCTAACTCCCAATTGCGGATCAACCGCTCAAAAGACTGGGCACGAACCAGCCGGAAACCGAACCGATGGATTGTACGGTGCAAGCGTTTTCGGAGCATAGAGCGCAACGATGGCATGATCGGCTATTTGCTCGGCGGGTTCTGGATGAGCTCAAGCTCCGGCAGGGTGATTCGCGTGCCCCTTCGACTGAAGACCACCGGGATCACCTCCTTGGAAACCGCTGCGTCATAGACCAATCCAAGGTACTTGTGGGCCGGAGTCGAGAGCCTGAGGATCCAACTGAAAAGCCAAACACGCAATCTTTGTATGGGCCCAAGGTCGCTTGCGGCAATGATGTCCTCCTCGCCCACCTCGATGATCCATCGCTCCGATGCGATCGGTAACAAGCCCGCTGCCTGAATGTCCTTGAGCGCTCGGCGTATGTCGGGCTGCTCCATGTAACCGTAGCTTGCAACCAACGAGTGGATGTCGTTACCAAGCTTGACGACACGGTATCGATCCGCCGCAGGATACCGAGCCGAGAACGTCTGATTGATATGCATCAGTACCACCTGGGAAGGCAAAACGCCGTATTTCTTCAGAAAGATTCGCATCACCACAGGGACATAGTCCTCCGTCGATTCGATCGGGCGCGAACACAAAAACACCGCCGCACGATCGCTCTCGACCAATCGGCGTCGACCCTGAATCAACGATCTTGCTGCAGGTAAGTTCTCCTGGATCGTGATTTCCAATTCGTCGAGCATATCGCGAAGAGACACCAGCCACTCGATCCGCTTGCCCTCACGCACCCCAAAATCAAAGAACGCCGACGCAAGCGACTTGCGTCCCCATTGCCAAGTCAGCATCACCAAAATCAATCCCGTAGCGATCAATACCGGGAAATAACCGCCGCTTCCTAGCTTCAAAAGATTCGCCCCAAAGAATGCAAAATCGATGATCATGAACGGAACGAAAACCAACAAAACCCAAGCGATGTGCCAATTCCAGCGGTAGTAGGCGATGTAGGAGATAATGATCGATGTAATAGCCATCGATCCGGTCACTGCGACCCCATAAGCCGCCGTCAGGTTCGTCGCGGTTTGGAACATCAACGTCACGGCAACGCAACCGGCAAACAACGCCCAATTGACCGCTGGAATGTAGACTTGACCCTCCCCATGCTCGTCGGTGTGAAAGACCCGAAACCGTGGCACAAAACCCGCCACCGTCGCTTGCTTGACAATGCTGAACATCCCGGTGATCAAGGCCTGCGAAGCAATAATCGCCGCCACCGCCGATATCGCAACATCGACCACTTGGATGATCCGGTCAATCGTCGGATTGCCAACCTGAGGCGTCAAAGCATAGAACGTATTGGCCCGAGGCGGCACGCCGCGATCGAGCATATAAGCGATCTGACCAGCATAGCAAAGGATCAAACAAGGTAGCACAATCATGAACCAAGAGTACATCACAGGCAAGCGACCCGACAAAGCCGGTTCGATGCCCTCGCAACCCGTGACCTTCGAATCACCGCTGCGCGAAAAATGCCCGATGTCGGCATACTTGGCCTCTCCACCGGTGATCGCAAGGACCACGACTCCGAGAATCACCAACGCGCCGATCTTAGGGAAACCCCCAAGAAACCCAACCGCATAGGCCGGATTGATCGCCAAGAAAACATCCGGATGGGCAACCACCCATGGTAGACCTTTTAGAGCGATCCAAGGAAACCAAACTGCGATCATAAACCAACCAAAAATACTCCCTACCTTGCTCGTCCCCCTCCACTGCATCTTAAAGAGGATCACCAAGCACACGAGCGTCAGGATGATCGAGACCGGAACCCCCAATGGCTCAAAGGCGCCGAGCATGCTCACCGGCGGGGTGATGATCCCGTCGGCAGCCAGGAGTCCTGCTGCACAGACGACCAAAAAACTGATGGCCCCACCGGCGAATACCTTCCCCGTGTAGCCCTTCAAAAGACTCAGCAACGCAAACGTACCACCTTCGCCCCGATGGTCCGCTCGCATGACGATCAAGTCATACTTGACCGTCAGAAAAATCAGAGCCCAAAAAACTAGGCTCAAACTCCCCAAAAGTTCCGAACGGGTCAGCAAGTCGACACCCCCTTGCTGGATCAATTCGCTAGCCGAGTGATTCCCCTGAGCATGCTGCTTGAGCAAAATCGTCTCGCGGGTCATCTCCATGGTCGTATACAGGACCGAGGTCCCGATGTCGCCATAAACCGTTCCGCTAGCTTGGCGAATGCGGGGCCAAAGTGTCGGATCCTTAAATAGCTTCATTGACGCCATGGTGGATTAGTCACTCAACTCGACGCGATGCAAAGCGTAGCATCGGGCAGGGGGGGAATGGAGACGGAATCTTCAGTGATCGAAGGTTGGATCGATAGGTTGATCGATGATTTGACCGATAAGGTGATCGCGACGTTGGTCGCTTTCCCAAAGTTGGATTCCCGGGTGAAGAACTATACTTTAGTGGACTCGGTCCCCTTCGAGAAGTAGCCGAATCAATGAAAGGCGACCTATTTGGAACCCCGATCCGACCGATCCGGGGCCCCCAAAGCTGGTGCCTGGCACCTGAGTTTATGCCAGACCACTACCTTCGCGCCTCTGCGTTCTTCTTCCCCTGCGTCTTTGCGCCCTTGCGACTTTGCGTTTATTTCTTCCAAAACAGCAGGGATCTACCAGTGCATCACGTAGCCGCCGTCGACGTTGATCGTCTGGCCCGTGATCTGTCCGGCAAGCGGCGAAGAAAGAAAGACGATCATCGCCGCGATGTCCTCAGGTGTCTGCCAATTCCCAAGCGGTACGAGCTGCTTGATCTTCCTCGTCGCCCAGTCCTCATAGTCGAGCCGCTCGGCCGGCTCGGCTCGCTCAAACCAAGCTTGCCAAACCGACCGATTGAGCCTCGTGGGCACCATTCCAGGACAAACCGTGTTGACCCTCACCTGCTGTGACGCCAAATCCTTAGCCATGCACTGCGCAAAATTGATCATCGCGGCTTTGCTAGCACTATAGGGTGGGTCGGTCTGAGATCCGATCTGGCCGGCGACCGATCCAACAAAAATGCACGAAGCAGGAGTGCATCGAATCAATTCCGGTGCCAGTGCCGTCGCGATCCGGACCATCCCAAGAATGTTGACATCGATGGTTTTTTTCCAGTCGTCCGCATCGAGATTGGTAAACGGAAATCCAAATTTGTTCGAGCTAATCGCCGCGCTATGGACCACATGTTGTAGGGTTTTGAACCGATCGAGCGTCCTTGCCTTGGCTCGTGCTACCGAATCCTCCTTGCTGATATCGACGGTAAGCCCAATAGTGCGGACTGCGTACTGCGCTTCGATTTGACGGGCGATTTCTTCGACCCCCGGATCGAGATCCCACAGGGCCACGCAGGCTCCCTCGGCCGCGAAAAGTCTGGCTGTCGCCAATCCGATACCAGCCGCCCCTCCAACGATCACTGCGGTATGCTCGCCAAGTCGAAGATCCATGGTAGTGCCCGATGAGACTGGTAATGCGATGAGGATGGGATGGGGATTTTTGTCTAGCCGTGCGGATGACTATGATACCCTCTTTGGTGTATGCTTAGGCGTATGTCCAGTAACTTCCAAAAAACGGTCCTCGCGAGCGGTTTGGTCTCCCCACACCAGTGGGACTATTGTCTGAGGTTACTTAAGCACCAGATCCTCAGCACCCAATCCAAAGGGGAGACGGTCGACGAAGACAAGATCCTCCGGAGCATCCTGATCGAGCAGCGGGCAATCACCGAGTATCAAGCATTTCAACTCGCGGATGGGAAGATCAAATTTCGACTTGGACCTTATGTGATTACCGACTTCATCGGCCAAGGAGGTATGGGGCAGGTCTTCAAAGCTGTCCATGAAATCATGGGTCGAGAGTGTGCGGTCAAAGTGCTGCCATTGCATCGGGTCACTGACGAGACGCTGGCAGGATTTAAGCGAGAGATTCGCATGCAGGCCAAACTCGACTGTCCCTACTTGGTCCGGGCTCATGATGCGGGCCAAGACGGCAGTGTGCACTACTTGGTCACCGAATACGTCGCGGGTATGGATTTGCGCAAGTTGGTCAAAACGCGCGGACGGCTTTCTGAGGAAGAGGCCGCCGGGATCATCATGCAAGCGGCCTTGGGGTTGGCTTATGCGCACGACGAAGGACTGATTCATCGCGATGTCAAACCCGCGAATATTCTGGTCACCCCGGAGTCGATCGCGAAGGTATCGGATGTCGGACTTGCAGGATTTGCAGCCGACTTGGTAGACGACCCTCGCGCGGGAAAAATTGTCGGGACCCCTGACTTTATCTCTCCTGAGCAGTACTCGACACCCTTGCAGGTCAACGCGGCCAGCGATGTCTACTCGCTGGGCTGTACGTTGTACTATGCAGTCACGGGCAAAGCCCCTTTTCCAGGTGGCGATACGGCTTCGAAAATCCGCAGGCATCTGGAAGCAACTCCACTGCATCCTCGAAACTTCAACACGAACCTTAGCGAAGAGTTCGTCGACATCATCGCCGACATGATGGAAAAGGATCCACGCAAGCGGATTCAGACGATGGCCGAAGTGGCTGCTCGACTCGAGGCTTGGGTTACCTCCGAGGTTCCCATCGCCCAAACGACGATCACCCGTGGACCATGGCTTGCTCCCCCCCCACCGATGCTCGATACCGGAGCGGGGAGCGATCCAGGGGCCTTGAAACCGCTTCCGAATCGCAACCCTGCACTCGGTGAAGAGTCCTTGCAGGACACTTCCTTTCCATCGGGTCCGACCAGCGTCAATCACACGGCCAATCAACCAGGTCTTCTTAGTTCTTCCCCCCCTCCTCCGCAGTTCCAACTGGCTCAGGAGTCGATGCAAGATACCGGACAGATGCCCAGAAACATGCTCGTCGGCATGACCATTGCGATCATTCTCCCACCGGCGATGGTCATCGGGATGATCCTAGGCTACCTGCTTGCTTCGCGCGTCTAAACTCCTTCGACGAGCCATGCGCTAAGGGAAAATGTGTTTCCCGAGTAATCCCGTCTCGGGTACAATAGGCCCCTACAATTCTCCTTGTCTAGCTTCCCTCCCGATCGAATCCTCGCCTCCCTGGTCCTCTTAGGTGTCATCATTTCACGAGACAATCCATACGAAATCTCCCGACAAAACGACGAAGACTCCAAGCGCCCCCTGGCGTTGGATTCCGCGAGGCTCAAGGCGTATTTGCGTCTGATTCCGATCCTTTTTGTCTGCTACATCATCGCGTACATCGATCGCAACAATGTTGCGATTGCCAAGCTGACGATGGAAGAGGATATGCCAGCGTTCGATGCGGCCGTCTTCGGATTCGGCGGGGGGATCTTTTTTCTCGGATACTTCTTGCTGGAGATACCTGGCTCTCTGATCGTCGAACGCTGGAGTGCTCGCAAATGGATTTGCCGCATCATGGTCACTTGGGGGATCATGGCTGCGATGACAGCCTTTGTCACCACCCCCATGCAGTTCTATCTCGTGCGATTTTTCTTGGGAGTTGCCGAAGCTGGATTTTTCCCCGGCGTGATCGTTTACCTGAGCCATTGGTTTACCCAGAAAGACCGCGCCCGAGCGATTTCTTACTTTCTGATCGCCTCGCCGGTGGCGATGATTATCGGCCCGTGGGTTTCTCAGTGGTTCATCGACATCGGACGGACGGTCATTGTCAACGGGGAAACGATCAGTTACCCAATGGTCTTGGGGCTCAAGGGCTGGCAGTGGATCTATATCATTTGGGGGATACCAGCGGTCTTGTTCGGTATCTACGTACTGTTCGGCTTGACCGACCGTCCGAGCCAAGCCAGTTGGCTGACATCTCAAGAGCGAGACGCCTTGGAATCGGAGCTCACCAGAGAAAAAGAGATGCATTTGAAAAAAGGGCACATGTCCGTCTTGCAAGCCCTTAGCAGTCCAAAGGTTCTGCTCCTCTCGGCAGCTTATTTCGGAATTGTCACGGCCAATTACGGGATCGAGTTGTTCTTGCCCAGTGTCTTCAAAGAATGGTATCCGGAATTGGGACCATCGAAGATTGCCCAACTGGTCATGATTCCTTCGCTCTTGGTGATCCCGGGACAATTGTTCATCGGTTGGTCCTCGGATCGATTTCAGGAACGCCGTTGGCATTCGGTCGTCCCTGTGATCATCGGGGCGATCTTCTTGGTCCTGGCGACTCAAACCCGCGGATCGCTCTGGGCTACCATTCTTTGCTTTACGGTAGCGGCCGCAGGGATGAAGTCCTACATGCCGGCCTTCTGGGCATTACCGAGTTTGTTTCTTACCGCATCGGCGGCAGCAGGTAGCGTTGGGATGATCAACTCGGTCGGGAATCTCGGAGGATTCCTTGGGCCCTTTGTGATGGGTAAAGTCCAGCAAACCCTCTCGTCGTACCACTACGGGCTTTTGTTTCTTGCCATCACCAGCACGCTCTCGGCGTTGCTTATATCCATGCTGCCGTTTCGACGTGCCGGTACACTCGATGACCAGGATTGATTAGATCCGATGATTATTCACCCATGAGCCTTTGTTTGGGATGGGTTTGACGGACTCGGTATTTGCACTGACGGTCGGTAGGATGATGGTGATCTGGGTTCCTTGTCCAAGCTCGCTTTCGAGCTCAAAGGAACCCTTGAGGGACTCGACGATGTTCAGCACGATGCTCAGTCCGAGGCCAGAGCCACGCGGGGTGGTTGTCGGATTGCGTCCGGTGTTGCTTCGGAAGAATCGATTTCCGATCTTCTGCTGATCGTTTTTGGAGATACCGATGCCGGTATCTTTGACCACCAATCGGCATGTTGATCGAGTGTTATCGCTCGACAAGCTCACCCAGATCCGCCCTCCGGATTCGGTGTACTTGATCGCATTTTCGATAAGGTTTTGGACGATGAAACGCAAGTGGACTGGGTTGGCCATGACCACAGCCGACTCGCAGTTCGTCAAATCGACTTGGATCCCTTTTTCGCTGGCCAAGGCTTCGAAAAGGTCCATCGCTTGTTTGACTTGACGATCCCAAGCGACTGGTTGTTTGATCGCCGAATGGTTTTCGGAACTGACTTCTCCGAGCAGCAGCAACTGGTTGACGATTTTGTTCAAATAGTTGCACTCGGTGACAACCTTCTCGAGCATCTCTCCGGTTTTCCCGTCACTGATGCGGTTCGATACGACCTCTACATTGCTCATGATGGCTGCCAATGGACCGCGTAGTTGGTGAGCCGAGTTGGCGATCCAGTCCTCGTTGTTGCGAACGTGGCTTCGCGTCCGTTCCAGCAGTCCATTGATCGTGCTTGCGAGTCGATCGATTTCGTCTCGATTGCCGTTGCGCTCAATAGTCCGATCCTCCGAGAGAAAAATTCTATCGGTTTGCTTAGCGAGGCTTTGCAGGGGGGCAAGCAGCCATCTTGCGACCAACCAGGCCAGGGGTGGTACAAGAAAGATCAGTCCGCCGACGAGCGGCAGAATCCAACGATCGAGCTCTTGCATCGCGATGGCCAAGAGATCTGTCGGGCACCCGACCTGGAGAATCACTGTTTGGGCATCGCTGCCGATACTGCTGATGCTCTCTGGGGCATCTAAAGGAACTTCGCGTGCGATATTCAACGGCCGGTGGACAGTGCGATAGCCGCCGATCTCTTGGATCGCGGGGTTCTCGCGATCGACACCCAGGATAGGAGAGGGGGCCGTGATGGAGCTCCAGAGGGTATTGCCTTCGGGATCGACGATGTTCAAGAAATGACGGTAGACTGGATGGATGGAAATACGCCGATTCAAACGATCGGACTGGACCTCGTCGAACGGGAGCGTTTCATTCCGCAGGACAGCTTGAAAGTCCTTTGCGACATCGATCAATTCGCGATCGATCTGTGAGAGTACGAGCCACTGGAACGAGGCTCGGCTGGCTAAACCGATCAACGCGGCCGAGGTCCAGGTCGCAAGGACCAGGATCACAGCCGCTTTGGTAGTCATCTTGAGTTTAGACCAGGCGAACATGCAATTAAGCGGAATGCGAGGCAATGGGATCTTGGGACTCGGGAACCGCGTCCTCTGCGGACCTGGGTCCTTGGGGTGGGTTTTCCGAAAGCATGTAACCACGACCGCGAATGGTGTGGATCAGCGCTCGAGAAAACCCTCTATCGACCTTGCTACGGAGTCGGTTGATATGAACTTCGATCACATTCGTCTCGCTTTCCCAATCGCTCTCCCAGAGCTGATGGTAGAGCATCTTGCGCGAGAGGACTTGATTCTCGTGCCGGATAAACAATTCCAGGAGCGAAATTTCCGTCGGCGAGAGCCTCAGTTCTTTGCCTTCGCGAAACGCCCGCCTTGTGGTCAATTCGAGTCGAAGCGGACCGTAGGAGAGCACAGGGCCTTCTTGCTGCTGATTTCGCCTGATGTTGGCGATGATCCGAGCGTGAAGTTCCTTGAGCTCGAAGGGTTTGACCAAGTAGTCATCCGCACCGGCCATCAGACCGCTGACACGTTGTTCGGTCGTGCCCAGGGCGCTGATGATGAGGATAGGGGTTTGATCTCTCTGGGAGCGGACTGCGCGGAGCAGGTCAAAACCCGACTCTCCGGCGAGCATCAGATCGAGGACCACGGCATCGGGCCTTTGCGTGCGGATCTGTTCCAAGCCATCCTTGACATTGGAGACAACCACCATATCCATGTGCTCATCGCTGAGGCCTTCGCGGACCGCATCGGAGAGCGCTGGATCGTCTTCAACCAATAAAACCTTAGTAGGCATACCTAAACCCTAATCCCTGTTGAAAGAAACCTTTATTTTGTCAACATCCGAGGCAATGGGGCGTGGTTAAAGGTAAAGCGATCGCTGGCAACGTCAAGCTATTTTGATTGTGGATATTTCGATTGCAGCAAAGCTGCAGCGAATCCAATCAAATCGCCTCGTTGCTTTGCATGGTCTTTCATCGGTTGGAATTCACCCGAGGCGCTCGATAATTCGATGAGCGATGGGGCCACACCAAAAGGGCGCATCCCATCGGGCATCGTGCGAATCAAGTACTTGGTGGCCTCATCTGGCCGACCAATTCTTGCAAGCAAATCCGCGTAGGTTTCGATTCCAATCGTTCCATGCTCTTCCAAATCGATCGATTCCGCTTTCTGCCGAAAAACACGCAAGGCTGCATCGACATGTTCGCCCAGCAACGCCCGAAACCAAGCCAAACTCATCGGATATAGATCCGCAAAAGGCTCTTCGCTCGAATATTGATACTGTGCGTGCAACTGCCTGCCATACTCGGCCAAATCGGCCGCTAATCTCAGCGTCGACGGATCATCAAGCACGCGTGCGAAGCGGACCGTCGATGCCAAGTGCGTTGTATCCAAATGGTACGTTCCATCCCGTAGCAGACCAGGCACGAGTCCTAGCCAAGCGACGATGGAGCGATCCTCAGGTGCTTGCACCTGTGGCATACGCCTCGTGACATCCGCGATCAAATTCGCAAGCAGCTCTTGATGAACATGCTTTACCAAAGCCTCGACCGCCGCCTGCTGATCCGATCTACCGCGCATCGCGACAATCGAATCGAGCATGGTGATGGTGTTGCACGTGCCCCGCATCTTCAAACACAGCTCGGTACCCCGACCAATATCCACACCTTCGTGCACGTAGAGATTAAGCAACAGGTCTAGGTTGTCTTGAGTTGGCTCGACGGCCGCCATCGCTTCGGATGCAAAAGCATCATCGCCGACGGCTCGCAGATACATCCAACCTTCTTGCAACCTTCCCGAACGCATCAGACCTCCTCCGACCTCTCGACATGCATCTAGAAGCCGTTTGTCTAACTCATCCTGCACTTGTGGATCCTGTTGGATCGCGCCCGATCTTCTTCCGTGTTCGCCGATGGGATCGACTTGCACTGGAGGCAAACCCAGCTCCACGCGATGCAACATCTTCCGAGCCTCGAATAATTCCGGATATAACTTCTGCTGCCGCATTCGCTCAACAAGCTCTTGCGCAGCGGCCTGAAGACCTTCCTTGTCCGCAAGCTGCTCGAGCATCATGAAGTCATCGTTAGTTATCGAACCCGTAGGATTATGCATTGCGTAAACTGCCGTTCTTTAAACTACAAAATGGCCAAAGGGTTTCGCGGATGTTCCAAAGTTCCCCGAATTATTCCCAAACGATTCTCGGCTCGAAGCGTTTTCCAAACGGTCGAGCCATCAATTTTGCCTTGCAAAAGATTGCTATAAAGCTCCCAGAGCCTACGAAGTTCGCTCGCGGGTGCATCGCGTAAAATTTCTATCCGAAATTTCGTGATTCGCTCGTTAAGTAATTTCACCACAACCTCTGCGCCGCTCTGCGCATTACCGTTGTATAGCGTATTGCGACATCCTATATCCGCATGCAATACATGCTCGACGCCAATGCGATCGCGAAGTTTCACTTCGTGACGATCGCAAGGTCGCCCACAATTCGATTTGTTCGTACCCGGCGAAAGCACCGTGCAAAATACACAATGCTCCATATGAAACATCGGCATATGCTGGTGAATAACCACCTCGATCCATTCGGCAGGGGTGCCTTGTATAAACTCCATCAACTGGTCCCGATTCAAATCATACGAAGCCGTTACATGTTGGGCCCCCTGAGAAACAAGCCACTGCGCCGTAAGCGGATTGGTTACATTCAACGAGAAATCCGCATCGACGGCTATACCATGCTCCGTGGCATACCTTAATGCAGCAAGGTTCCTTGCTAGCCATCCGTCCGCTTGATGCTTTTGCAACGCCTTGAATAAACCAACCTCTCCTTCTTTTAATATTCGCAGTGTCGCAAGGTAAATCGAGGCCCCCGCGACCCGGCAACGCTCGACGGCTTGGCGATACTCCCGAATGTCATGAAACTCCACCGCAATATCTCTCGCACCAGCCTCGAGCAAGGTATCGAGCTGCACAAGGGTCCGGCATAGGACCCGAAGCCTAGGGGTTTGCTGTCCGACTGCCTGGCTAGAGTCTGGGTCCTTGAAAGGCTCCTGGGCTCCAGAAGATTTGACATTGGCTAGCATCGATCGGACCACCCCGGCCGGGCGGATCAAACGCTCCGAGTCCTGCTGACGAGCCTTGTCGAGCAACTCGATGAGCGACTTGCGCAACTCGCCAAGGATCGAGAGCGGCAGCATTGGCTCGCCGTGGATTTCGACTTGGCAATCGACGATCTCATAAGGTGTATTTCCAAGCCGATTGAGTTGCTGGAAAATCGCCTCCTGCGTGGCTGGATGCTTCTGCGCTTTGAGCGGAGCATAGGGGTGGTTGAGCGATATCGACCAGTCGGATTTCTCTAACCCCTCACGAGACTCTGACCATGCGACCTTCAGCGCGATGGGCTCTCCGAGGCGAAGCGTTCCGGAAACCCTTAAATGGATTTTTCGTTCGAAGTTCTCTTTGGCAAACGTCTGCCGCCATCGCTTCGAGAGCCTAGGCGCATCGGTCTGCCAAATGGCTTGCCCCTCAAGGATCTGCGCATCGCGAATGAGACCTTTTTGGAAATCGAGTTCGACAAGGCCCGGTCCGGCTTGGTCGGTCGGCCTTTGGTTGACATAAATCTGAAAGATTCGGCCTCCGACCTCATTGCCAGCCGATCGATCGGCTTGGAATACCACGCCGTCGCCGTTGGCCAATTCGACGTCGAGTTCCGCGACGATGCGATCCCCTTTCTTGCGTACCACACGGCCAGCAAGCACGCCTTGTTTGGCGCTGGTCAAGCCCGGTACGAGCCGTTTATGATCGCAACCTTCAAGCCACCCCGGAGAGAACCCGCGCGAGAAACTCAACTCCATCTCGCGTTGGCTCTTTGGATCCAAAACGACTTGCTTGCCTGCCATCGTATCGTCGATCGCTCGTCGGTAATGTCGGACGATGTTCGCGACATACTCAGGGGATTTCAAACGTCCCTCGATCTTCAGCGATGCTACCCCGGCTTCGATCAGATCGGGGATCTGCTCGTAGGCCGCTAAGTCCTGCGGTGAGAGCAGGTACTTCATATCGCCGAGTTCGATCGATTTTCCGTCCCGGATCAGTTCATATTCCAGCCTACAAGCCTGGGCGCATTGGCCACGGTTGGCCGAACGCCCACCGAGCGACTCGCTGGTCAAGCACTGGCCGCTGTAAGCCACGCACAGGGCACCGTGGACGAATGTCTCGACTGGCATCGAAGTCGAAGCCGTGATCTTGCGTATCTCGCTAAGCGAACATTCACGGGCAAGCACCACGCGGTCGATACCGAGCGATTCGACCGCCGCGATGGTTCGCTCGCAGGTCATCGTCATCTGGGTGCTGGCATGCACGCTGAGCTTCGGGCAAATCTGGCGGATCAGCCGCACGGCGCCTAGGTCCTGCACGAGTACCGCATCGACTCCCGACTGGGCGATGGCCCGGACATGGCTCTCGAAGGCTTCGAGTTCATCGGTGAAAATTAGCGTGTTGAGTGTCACAAAGCCTGAGACCCCGCGTCGATGCAGATGGGACATCAGCTTTGGAAGCTCTTCGAGATCGAAATTGACGGCTCGCGCCCGGGCATTGAAGCCAGCAGCGAGTCCAAAGTAAATTGCGTCGGCTCCGTTCTCAACAGCCGCATGGACGCAGTCCCAGTTTCCCGCAGGGGCCAGCAGCTCGGGCGCCGGCGTCCCTTGGGACGATGTCGTTCTCATTTTCGCTCGCCTTGATACGCGTTGATCAAAACCAATGGAATCTCAGTCATCGGTTTCCTAAAGTACCCCAGCGGTCGCTTGGGGTTTAGGAAGTTCGTTCAGTAGTCTTGCGACGATCGCGTCGGCATCGATTCCTTCGGCTTGGGCACCGAAGGTTGGGACAATTCGGTGGCGTAAGACGGGGGCGGCAAGGGCTTGGATGTCCTCGGTCGTTACGTGCAACCTGCCGTTGAGAAGCGCTCGGGCCTTGCTGGCCACGACGATTTGCTGGCAGGCTCTCGGGCCTGGTCCCCATTGGACCCAAGGTGCGACCCACTTGGGTGCCGAGGACTCTTTGGGACGCAAGGAGCGAACCAAGTCCAGAACGTACTGCTTGACATGCTCGGGCAGGGGGACGAGTCGAACGATCCGCTGGTATTCGAGGATCTCTTGGCCGGTGATGACCGGCTCAATGGTTCCTGCAAAATTTCCAGTGGTCCGCTCGATGATCTCCCCTTCTTGCTCGCGGCTCGGGTAGTCGACGACGGTCTGGAACAAAAAACGGTCGCGTTGGGCTTCGGGAAGTGGATAGGTTCCTTCTTGCTCGATCGGATTTTGCGTGGCCAACACGAAGAATGGCTCGGAGAGCTTGTAGGTTTTTCCGCCGATCGTCACGCAATGTTCTTGCATGGCTTCAAGCAGGGCGGCTTGGGTTTTCGGAGGTGTTCGATTGATTTCGTCGGCTAGGAGAATCTGAGTAAACACCGGTCCTTTTGCAAAACTCAATTGCCTTGCGCCCGATTCGGATTGTTGAATGATGTCTGTACCTGTGATATCAGCAGGCATCAAGTCGGGGGTGAACTGAATGCGGTGGAAGTCCAAATCCATGGCTTGAGCCAGCGAGCGGACCATCAGGGTCTTGGCTAGCCCCGGGACCCCTTCGAGCAAACAGTGGCCTCCGGCGAGCATGGCGATCAGGAGTTGTTCGATCGTAGCATCCTGGCCGACGATGACTTGGGATACCTGCTGCTTGATCTTGGCGAATGACTCCCTGAGGGATTTCGCGCGAGCCATTTCTTCAGAGGATGGAGGAGGTGGGATGGTGCTCATGGGGATACGGGTAGGAAGGCGGGTGGATTTGGCTCGATGCGGGCGGGTAATGCAGCCCACATTTCTGGGGGGACATCAGTGTACCCCAAGTCGCTACGAATTGCGGGAATTTCGGGCCGAAAATCAGCGTTTAGGGCGGACCAAACCGGGCTGAACATCCAGATCGAGAGGGTCGAATTGACCACGGCGGATTTTTTCCCAAGCCAACGCGCCCATGGCGGCATTGTCGGTACACCACTGGGGTTTGGCGATGACCAACTCGACATTCCGGGCTTGGCAAGCTAGGGTTAGCTGTTCTCGAAAGCTGGTGTTCGCGGCGACTCCACCCCCGACGCACAACCTTTTTGCTCGGGTCTTTTTGACCGCCGCCATCGCTTTGGCGATCAAGCAATCGATGACAGCTTGTTCGAACCCTGCGGCGATGTTGGCACGCTCTTGCTCGTCGAGGCTTGCGGCTCGTTGGCTTGGATCCGACGGTCCAGCGATGCGATAGCGGACGGCGGTTTTGAGTCCCGAAAAGCTAAAATCCAACCGTTCTTTGTCTTCAAGAAGGGGTCTAGGAAAACGGATCGCCTGGCGATCTCCTTTGGCCGCAAGCTTTGAAAGCGCCGGTCCACCGGGGAAGGGCAACCCGAGCATCACGGCGACTTTGTCGAAGGCTTCTCCGGCCGCATCATCGATCGTGCCCCCGAGATAATCCCAGCCCAGAGGCTCCTGGCAACGGTACAAGGAGGTGTGTCCACCGCTGACGATGAATCCGACGCACGGATAGATCGACTCGGTCAGACCGAGCCCGCACGCGTAAATGTGGGCTTGGATATGGTTGATCCCGACAATGGGTTTGTTCCAAGCAAGCGCCAGGGCTTTGGCTGCCGAGAGTCCTACGATGAGCGAACCGGGCAGTCCTGGAAAAGTCGCTACGGCGATGGCGCTGAGCGCATCGGGATGGATTCCGGACTCTTTGAGCGCCGTGTCGAGCACCGGCAGGATCCTCTCTAGGTGCGCGCGAGCGGCGATCTCGGGGACAACACCGGAAAACTTCTCATGCAGGAATTCCTGAGTCGCTACGCACTCAGCGAGCACGCGGCCATGGGAATCGATCAAGGCTGCTGCGGTTTCATCGCAGGTCGATTCGATCGCTAAGAGATACTCGGTGCTCATTGGGGATCAGCCTAGTTCAAAGCCCCGGCCGAGGCGCATGAGCAAAAGATGCTTGATCCTCGACCAATCTCCAGGTGTTTCCTCCAAGGCCAACGGATTGGCAATCGGTATCGAATAAACAATCCGCTGAACCGAAGCCTCTTCGATTAGGAGAAAGGCCTCGAGCCATTCTTCGAGGAATTGAAAGTCGAATAGCAATACCTCGGCGATTCGTGCGCTGTTTTGCACGACTCCATCGGATCCTTGCGGGAGCAGGAATCGGATCAGCTTTGAGGATTGTTCGAGTCGCATGCGTCGGATGATATCCAAGGATCGCAACTGACCGGGTTTTCCCATGCTTTGGAATCGCTCGGCGATCAGGGATTGGGTAAGGGGGTTTCGGCCTCGGACTAAAGAGATCGTCGCAAGATCCGCGACCGAGGCTTCTTCGCGATCGACTAGAGTCAGGAGTTGTTCTTCGTATCCGCGGATCGCATGGCGGGAGACGAGTTCCAGGGCGCTGAGTCCAAGGGCACTGGGCTGGGGTTCTTCCCAGGACTCGATTCCTTCGCGGATCCATCGGTTGGCCAATCCGCGTTCCCAGAGGCTTTCGAGCGCGATGGCGATATCCTCGGGGGCTCCGTCTTCGAAGTCCCATTCGAGGGAACTCGGTTCGCGTGCCAGAGCCGCTGCGCGCTGTTCCATGTTCGGGATCGGGACACGGAAAAAAATCTTCGACGTCTCCTTGAGCGTTTTGATTTCTTTCAAATAAGGAGCAAAGCCTGAGGCTCTTTCGACCGAGATGGCCTCACCGAGCTTGCCGGCGCAGCGGCAGATCCGGTCGGTGATCTTGCGTCCGTGCGACATCTCCTGTGCCCTGGCCAGAACCACTGGCATTTGATCCGAGCTGATCGCAAGGTGGGAGATCAGGGGGAAATCGTAGAAGGCAGACTCGCAACCGTAGTGGTCCCAGGCCGCGATGATCGAGGAGAGGATACTCGGGTCCGACGCGTAGCTGTTGGACAGTAGGTCTAGGGAGGCCGAGCGGACACGCGGGTCGGTATGCCCGAGCCATTGGATCAATTGTTTATCGGATACGGCCATGAGAGCTCAAACACAGATGCATTGATTCGCGGTATTTACGGCGATCAATAGCATAGCACTGGAGAGCTAATCTGTAACGATCAAAGTTTCTTCGTGTGTGCCTTTAAAGGGCACGATCGGTGTGATCGATACCTTGTTTTTTTGAAGATGTTTGATCTCGGCGCAAAGCCGATCGAGAACCCCGAGGAGTTCCTCGGAGGCCGATACCCCCAAGTGGAGCCGGAGGGCTTTGCGGGTATCGTGACTGAGAAGTTCTTCGTGATTTGACATGATGGATAGAGGATTTAGGAATAAGAGTTGTCGGGTGGGGCTTGATGTCGGTGATTTTTACTCGACAGTAACGCTTTTTGCTAAGTTTCGCGGTTTGTCGACGTCGCATCCCCGAAGCAATGCGATGTGGTATGCTAAAAGTTGCAGTGGAACGACACTGACGACAGGCTGAAGAGGTTCAGCGACCGAGGGAACGAGAATGATCCGATCGGCGAGTTTTTCAAGTTGCGAATCAACGCTGTCGGTCACGGCAATCACTGGGCCTCCGCGCGCCTTGACCTCCTGGAGGTTGCTCATGATTTTGTCATACACAAGCCCCTTGGATATCAAAAAGACCGATGGGGTGTGTTGATCTACCAGGGCGATTGGGCCATGTTTCATTTCCGCAGCGGGATATCCCTCGGCATGGATGTAGCTGATCTCTTTGAGCTTCAGCGCCCCTTCGAGGGCGGTTGGGAAAAGATAATTGCGGCCTAGATAAAGCACATTCGTTGCGTCCTGAAATTCATGCGCGATCTGTTTGATCTGCTCTTCCGTGTTCAGTGCTAATTGGACTTGGTCTGCGAGAGCTTCAAGCTCATCGATCCAACGCAATCCGTCTTCGAAACTCAGGTGCCTCATGCGTCCGAAATAGAGTGCAAGCAATGCCAATACGACGATTTGGGAAGTGAAAGCCTTCGTCGATGCGACTCCGATTTCAGGCCCTGCATGGAGGTAAATCCCCCCGTCGGCTTCACGTGCGATGCTGCTGCCGATGTTGTTGCAGATCGCCATGGTAGGATGGCCTTTGCGTCGCATTTCCCTAAGTGCTGCTAGGGTATCGGCCGTCTCCCCGCTTTGGGTGATACCGAAGACAAGCGTCTGCTTATCGACCGGTGGGTTTCGGTATCGAAGTTCACTCGCGTATTCGACTTCTACGGGCATGCGCGAGATTTGCTCGATCATGTATTCGCCGATGAGTGCCGAGTGCCACGAAGTTCCGCACCCGGTCAGCACCAATCGCTCGATATTACGAAGTTGAGGAACCGTCAGATTCAATCCACCTAGTTTTGCTGTCGCATCGTCTCGATCGAGCCTGCCTCGGAGCGCATTGCGGATCGCTTCGGGCTGCTGATAGATCTCCTTGTGCATGTAATGCTCGTAGCCCTCGCAACTGTGCGAGTCTTGGGCCTTTGCCAAGAACTGGATGTTAGGTTGAACCGTACCGGTATCCCGCTGAATGACCTGTATGGAGCGCGAGGTGATGATCGCGATTTGGTGATCGACCAAGGTGATGATTTTATCGGTTTTTCCATGCAACGGCGCAGGGTCGCTCGCAATGAATTGCTCGCCTTGGCCGACACCGATCACCAAAGGGCTACCGCATCGAGCGGCGAGCAAGAAATCTGGCTTGCCGTGAAACATGACTACCAAGCCATAGGTTCCCCGAAGACGAGCCAGGACCAAGCGGAGAGCATTGGCATGGTCGATCGGTGCTTGGTCGTTGAGTTCACCAGCTTGTCGCATCTGGCAAAGCGTCTGATGCAACAATTGAGCTACGACTTCGGTATCGGTCTGAGATTGAAACGAGTAGCCTTGTTCGATCAGCTCCTGCTTGAGCTCCTGGTAGTTCTCGATCACGCCGTTGTGGACCAAAGCCAGATCGGAAAGCCCTCCGAACTCTGGATGACCACCGTAATGGGGGTGGGCGTTGGATTCCGTCGCCGCGCCGTGAGTTGCCCAGCGTGTATGCCCAATCCCTATGCGACTCGTTACAGGTTGACTGCGGACCAACGTTTCGAGATTCGAGATTCGCCCAACACTGCGGCGTCGTTCCAAGATCCCATCGTCCCTAACGAAGCACAAACCTGCGCTGTCGTATCCACGATACTCCAGTCGGTACAAGCCTTGGAGAAGGAATTCCGTCGTGTCTGACTTGCCAACGTAACCGACGATCCCACACATAGATCACCCATCAAATAGGGATAAAAACAGGAAAAGATGACAAAGAGTCTTTGCCGGCGTCCGTTCCGCGTGCAGTGGGCGAGTATTGATTAAATCAGAAGCTGAAGAAAAGTCTACGCGAATCGCTTGAAATTCAGGCGTGCTTTTGAAGACCCAAACCTACCGAAGTTTTTCGTAACTTTTGATGCTCTGGAGCACAAGATGCTCTGGGTCGGCCTGCGACCCTTCAATTGCATTTTAGGTCTCGCATTCCGCCGCTAGCTCTATGGGTCGGTTTGACTGCCGAGGCGGCAAGATAAAACGCGGAAAAATAAAAAATAGGAGTCGGGGATGACGGTTTACGCCTCTTCGAGTCCGACCATGGCATCTCTCTCGGGCCGTGTGAGTTCGAAAAGGGAGTGCAGGAGCTCGATGTCGCAGGGCCGCTGGGGAACGGAACGACGGGTGAACATGCGGAGTTGTGTCGATTGCATGACCGAGGTCGGCAATGTTGCTACCTGGCCAAATAGCTTGGCATAGTTGGTAAAACTCGGGACATTGCTGGTCACAAAGCCATACATCGCACTGCAAACCCCGATCCACTTGCCAGTGAAGATGCTCGTGTTGATCGCCGTCTTGCTGTAGTCGCCGATGAAGCAACCGAGGAATTGCATTTCTGTGGCGATTCGCCCGCTGGTGGGGTAATCCATCGAGATCAGCCCATAGGTATTTTTCAGATCACTTGTACAGGTCCCTGCGCCTAGATTCACCCAACTGCCGACATAGGAGTGCCCCAAAAATCCATGGTGTTGCTTGTTCGAGTAAGGCTCAATAATCGATGCTTCGACCTCTCCTCCGATCTTCGTGGTGTGTCCTGCACATACCCCATCTTTGAGAGATGCATGCTCGAGTACCTTGCACTTGGCACCAAGATAAAGAGGACCTCGAAGCAAAGAAAAGGGTCCGACTTGCACGTTGCTTTCCAAGACGATCGGACCTGCCTTAGGCTCCAGCACAACATGATTCGAAAGTGTCACATCGGGTCCCACAAACACCCCATCCTGGATCTGCTGATATTGCCGCTTGGAGATAAGCAATTCCAAGTTTCCAGGCAAACAGGCCATGTGTTGGCGGATCACGTCATGCGGGTGCTTGAACGCGTCGAGCACATACCGTGCTTGCCCCCGATCCGACCCAAGCCTCGAGGCCGAATGCATCAGGTAATTTCGACCGATCGAGAGGATCTGCTCAAAGGTCTCGGTCGGATGGAGCACTCCGATGACCTCCGATCCAGGTTCTTGGCCATCGTAGATCCATTGGGTGACCCCGGGGTCGCAATTCCTAAGCCACTGCTCGATGGCGCTGAGATTCGCCGCATTGGGAACCAACCGAGACGACAAAACCAGATTCGGGCGATCGGCCCCAGGGGCCTGCCGAGGGTCCTTTAAAATCGGATAGTCCAACTGTTGGATCGCTTGGAGGTGCGTGCGAGATAAGCCATAGCAGTCTGCACCTATCCAGGCTAGCAAATCGACAAGCCTCAGAGCACCGCAGGTTACTGCGCTTGAAAGCCTCGCCAAAACGAGCGGGACGAGCCTCTCGACTCCGAGGTCTTCAATGATCAGAATCGACATAAACTGTTCCGCTGATAACGAGTGATAACGTGAATTCCGGGATCTCTTCGACGATTGAACGTCTAGTGCCGGAAGTGGCGTTGGCCAGTAAAGAGCATTGGGATGCGATGCTCATTGCAAGCAGCAATGACCTCGTCGTCCTTCTTGGATCCCCCGGGTTGTACGATCGCAACGATTCCGGCTTGGGCCGCCCGATGGATCGAATCGGGGAACGGAAAGAACGCATCGGAAGCCAGGATGCTCCCACGGGATCGATCGGCCGCTTTAGAAATCGCGATCTCTACGCTGTCGACGCGACTCATTTGTCCTGCACCCACGCCGACCAAGGCGGCGTCTCGGGCCAAGACAATCGCATTGCTCTTGACGTGCCGGACCATCTCCCAGCCGAAGGCGATGTCGTCCCAAAGCTCGTCGGCCACTGGGACCTCAGTGACGGTTTTCCAAGTCAGATTTGCCGGTGGCAACGTGTCGGCTTGCTGGACCAAGACCCCACCTTGGACAAATCGGAAGTCCAAGGGTCGCTCCGACTCGCTCTCTTTACCCATCGCGATCAATCGCACATTATCACGCCACTTGGGTTTCGTCGAAAGGATCTCAATGGCCGCATCGCAGAACGCGGGAGCGACAATCGCCTCGACGAACAAACCTGGTTGGCATAACTCGTTGGCCGTCTCGGCATCGACGCTCTGGTTGAAGCCCAGGATGCCACCAAAGGCACTTTGGGGGTCCCCGTCGAGCGCCTTGCGGCAAGCCGCCGAGAGCTTGTGGGCCGATGCGGCACCGCAGGGATTGTTGTGCTTGATCACCACCGCCGATGGACGAGCAAAACACCGGACAATGTTGTAAGCGCTATCGGCATCGAGCAGATTGTTATAAGAAAGCTCCTTGCCATGGAGTTGCTTGGCCTGCACCAGCGAAATGCCCGAGGAAGGCCTCGCATAGAGGGCGGCTTGTTGATGCGGATTTTCGCCGTACCGAAGATCCTGCACTTTGGTCAAATCAAGGTGCAACCGCTCGGGCAAGACCGTTTGAGCTTTGCTCGCCGTGCCAGATGCCGCCGTGCCAGCGATCTGCGAAGCAAGGTACTTGCCGATCGAGGAGTCGTACCTAGCCGTCGATTCGAAGCACTCCAAGGCCAACTGCAATCGAAGGTGCTGCGAGGTTCCGCCGTGGGCTTGAAACTCGGCCAAGATCGGTCCGTACTGCGCAGGGCTGGTCGCAACGGTGACAAAGGCGTGATTCTTCGACGCGGCTCGGATCAAACTCGGACCCCCGATGTCGATCTGCTCGATCGCTTCGCCAAAACTCACTCCCTCTTTGGCTACCGTTGCCTCGAAAGGATACAAATTGACGACGACCAAGTCGATCGTCTCGATCGAGTGCGCCGAGAGTGACCCCAGATCCTCTTGGTGATCCCGGCGGGCAAGAATCCCGCCGAAGATTTTCGGATGCAACGTCTTGACCCGCCCGTCCATGACCTCGGGAAACCCGGTGTACTGAGCCACTTCGAGGGCCACAATCCCGTGATCTGCAAGGAACCGGTAAGTCCCACCTGTGCTGTAAATCTCCACGCCCCGCGCCGCGAGACCTTTGGCAAACTCGGCCAAACCCGTCTTGTCGCTAACGCTGATCAATGCCCGTCGAATCGGTGAGTACTGGGTCACCATGGCTCACTATCCTTCGCTAAACCCATCGCAAAAACTCGTTTTTCACCCTCGCAAATCATGCCGAAAGTATGGAAAATCGCAAGCCTTATGCCGACACAATGCCCTCAGGGAAGCAAAGACTTCCATGTTTCAGCTTCCAGGGCTTGCGATTCACCCTCAAGAATCTTACAACAAAGTCCCATAAAAACGGGGGCAAAGCGGATCCAACCGCCCCTAAGCCCCCGGATTGCCCCTCCAACACACCTTTCTCTAGAAATCAGAGAGATTCCATGGCTGGCACCGGTTTAGATGATGGTTTGATCAAGTCCGATAACGTAGCGAACGTCTTGGACAAAGCCCTCGACGCCGGCGATGGCATCCTTCGACTGACCCCGACCTGGGTCCCTCGAAGCTTCTTGCACCCAGGGCGCCGTATCAAACTCCACCCCAACGACCTCTATGCTTTCGGCGCCGATCGCGGCGGAATCGATGAACGTTGGTTCGCAAGCACCACCGAAGCGGCCAACGAAGGCCGCGTCTGGCACGAAGGCCTGAGTTTCTGTCTTTTCGAAGGCAAAAAATTCCTCCTCAAAGACGCCATCGCCGAACAAGGCGATAGGCTTGTCGGCAAAGCCGTCTTCAGCAAATACAACCGCTGGCCGGTCTACTCGAAATTCTTCGACAACATGGGCCCTATCCCCCACCATATGCATCAATCCCAAGAGGATGCCGCTCTGGTCGGTCAGGAAGGCAAGCCCGAGAGCTACTACTTCCCACCCCAATACAACAACGTCGATAACAACTTCGCCTACACCTTCATGGGGCTCGAACCGGGCACCACCAAAGATCAACTCCGGCGCTGCCTGGAAAACTGGAACCGAGGGGACAACGGAATCCTAGATCTCTCGCGTGCCTATCGCCTCCAACGCGGTACCGGTTGGCTGATCCCACCGGGCGTTCTGCACGCACCAGGATCCCTATGCACCTACGAACCCCAGTGGGGCTCGGACGTCTTCGGTATGTTCCAATCGATCGTCGAAGGCCGCTACGTGCCCTGGTCCCTGCTGGTCAAGGACATGCCTAAAGACAAGCATCATGACCTCGACTTCATCATGGGCCAACTCGACTGGGAAAAGAACGTCGATACCCACTTCAAAGATGCCAATTACATCGAACCGATCGTCGATGAGTCCAAGTCCGCCACAGGGGTCAGCGACAAATGGATCGTCTACGGTACCATCGATGGCAAACAACTCTTTAGCGCTAAAGAATTGACCATCGAACCAGGCGCCAAGACCGTCTTGAAGGACGGTGCGGCAAGCGGTTGGACCACCGTCCAGGGCAAGGGTCGGATCGGCAAATTGGCCCTCCAAACCCCTGCCATGATCCGCTTCGGGCAAAACACCGAAGACGAAGTCTTCATCAGCCACGACGCAGCAGTCCGCGGTATCGAAATCGAAAACACCGGCAGCGAACCCCTCGTCGGCTTGCGCTACTTCGGCCCCGATGCACACGCCAACCTGCCTGCCAACGGCGCCTGGCAAAAACACCGCTAAGCCGCCCTACGAGCAAGCTCCCCTGTGAGCAAGCTAACTGCCACAAGAGCCAACGCCCTGGCTCTCCAGAGTCCCCTTCCGTTGAACCGCAAGTTTATTTGAATCGCAAGGAATCCTCGATGAACCAACTTCCGAAACTCCACAACGCCATGTGGCCAGGCCTTGTCGGTAAAGGGGATGGCCCCGATCAAGAACCGCCAATCTCGCTCCAACGCATGCTCGAACTGACCGCCGCTGCGAATGTCGATGGCCAAAAGTTCGACGGAATCGATTACTTCTTGTTCTTCCCCCATACCGACCCCAATGCGAGCGATTCGGAAATCCGAAAGATCGCCGACCAAATCGCCAGCTACGGTTTCTCCGTCGGCTCTCTGGTCGCGCCGGTTTGGCCCGGGACCGTCGGCGACTCGGCCATGGGAGATGACCAATCCCAAAAGAAATTCCTCTCGGCCGTCGAAATGGCTTGCCGAATCGCCCGAGTCTTTGAAGACCATGGCATTCGCAAGTACGGTGTGATCCGAGTCGATAGCGCCGAGTTCGGTGTCGAAAAATGGCGATCCGATGCCAAAGCCAACACCGCACGCATCGTCGATACGTTCAAGAAAGCCGCCAAGATCGCCAAAGACCACGGACAACGACTCGCCGCCGAAGGCGAAATCTGCTGGGCCGGTATGCACTCCTGGCGCGATATGCTCGATGTCCTCGAAGGAGTCGGAATGCCCGAAGCCTTCGGATTCCAAGCCGACTTGGCACACACCTATCTCTACCTGCTCGGTTACAACGCCCCCGAACACGCCATGCTCGGGGATCACTACACCCAAGAGCAGTTCGATCAAGCCTACAAGAGCATGACCGACCAACTGCGGCCTTGGACCATCGACTTCCACGTCGCCCAAAACGACGGACATGTCCACGGTGCAGGCTCCCACGATAAGACCGGCAAACACTGCCGCGCCGATGATCCAAACGGAAAACTCAATATCGTCGAATGCTCCGGATACTGGCTCAAAGATGCACAAGCACGCGGTATCCAACACATCTGCTGGGATGGTTGCATGTTCCCCAACAAGACACTCGAAGATCCCCACACCTGGAACACCATCCTCGCGACGATGATCGCCGTGCGTGAAGCCCACGGCTGGAACACCAGCCCAAGCGTTTAATCCAAACCAACTCAAACTATCCACCCAACTCAATTCTCGTCTCGAGGAATCGCTATGAAAGAACTTCGAATCGGCATGATCGGCTATGGATTCATGGGCAAAGCCCACTCGAATGCCTACCTCCAAGCCAGCCGCTTTTTTAAAAGCTCCCATAAACCGGTCTTGAAGGCCCTCTGTGCAAGGAATGCCGAAAAGGCCAAGTCGTTCGCTGACAACTGGGGCTATGAGTCGATCGAAACCGATTGGCGGGAACTGCTCAAACGCTCCGATATCGACGCGGTCGATATCTGCACCCCCAACAACCTGCACAAAGAGATCGCCATCGAAGCGGCCAAAGCCGGCAAGATGATCCTCTGCGAAAAACCCCTGGCCATGAACACCGCCGAAGGCCTCGAAATGGTCGCTGCAGTGGAAAAAGCCGGTGTTGCGAACATGGTCTGGTACAACTACCGACGCGTACCGGCCGTGACCCTGGCCAAGCAAATCGTCGACTCAGGAAAGCTCGGACGCATCTTCCACTACCGAGCCAACTTTCTCCAAGACTGGACCATCAACGCCGATGTTCCCCAAGGTGGAACGGCGACATGGAGACTCGATGCCGAAGCGGCCGGAAGCGGTGTGACGGGCGACCTTCTGGCCCACTGCATCGACACGGCTCTTTGGATCAACGGTTCGATCAACGATGTCTGCGCAATGACCGAAACGTTCGTCAAAGAACGAACCCACGTCGAGACCGGAAAAAAATCCCCCGTCAACATCGACGACGCTTGCTCGTTCTTCTGCCACTTCAATAACGGCTCGCTCGGACTCTTCGAGTCGACCCGCTATGCACGTGGCCACAAGGCCCTCTATACCCTGGAAATCAACGGCGAAAACGCCAGCATCGCCTGGGACCTGCACGACCTGCACCGCCTGAAGTACTTCGATTACAACGATGAGTCCATCGTGCGAGGCTGGCGCAGCGTCCATGTCTCCGACGGAGACCAACCCTACATGGGCAATTGGTGGGTTCCCGGCCTGCAAATCGGCTACGAACACTCCTTTACCCACCAAGTCGCCGATTTCCTAAAGAGTCTCGATACCGGCGAGCCAGCCCACCCGAGCTTCAAAGACGCCCTGGAAACCCAACGCGTCTGCGATGCAGTCCTCCAAAGTGCCGCCGATCGGCAATGGAAGAACGTCTAGTCCTCGGCGCGACTTCCATCCTCGCACATCTTGACAATCTTAGGATCGAATTGGCCGATCGTATCGACCAATTCGACCTGAGCTGCCATCACCGAATGGATGTCTTTGTAAGCCCCTGGAGCCTCGTCCGCACCGGCTGAGATCACCCGAATTCCTCGTGCGCTCAAGTTCGTACGGACCGCGTTCCAAGTGTACTGGTTCTTGGCCGCCGTTCGGCTCATGCACCGGCCAGCGCCATGCGATGCAGACATCAAACTCGCCGCATTCCCCTTGCCACGCACCACAAAACCCGGCGTTGCCATCGAGCCGGGGATGACCCCCAAGACCCCTGCACCTGCCGGCGTGGCACCCTTGCGATGCACCACCCACTCCTTGCCTTGATGGATTTCCTTCCAAGCAAAGTTATGGTGGTTTTCGACACCTGCAATGACGCGTCCGCCCAAGAGTTTCGTGACCAACCGATGGATCACATCGTGGTTGGCCGCTGCATAGTCCCCCATTAGATTCATCGCTTCCCAGTATTCTTGGCCCGCTTGACTCTCGAGCGATAACCAACCGAGATACCCAAACTGAGTCGATAGATTCTTCGGCAACTGCGCTCGGGCGATGTTGCTGTAGACCGAACACACGCTCGCACCGGTCCCTCGACTCCCGGAATGACTCAACAGTGCCGTATAGACACCCGCCTGAAGGCCGAGTTGCGCGTCGGCTTGGGCTAGCGTCAACGTACCAAACTCCACGAAGTGGTTGCCCGATCCGCTCGTACCCAACTGCTTGCGCGCCGTATCTTTCTTTTCGCGAGTCGTACGTGTGATGCTCCAATCCTGATCCATCACCCGATGGTCCTGCGGCGTCTCATGGACCGAGCCGATCCCGAAGCGAGTTCCACGCTGCAATGCCGTTTCGAACCGCATAGGATTTTTGGTCATTTCCAAAGGCTCGATGTCCAGCACGGAGAGCTTCATCCGACAAGCGATATCGACTCCGACAGCATAGGGGATCACCGCGTTCTCGACCGCCAAAACCCCGCCGATCGGCAAGCCGTAACCCAGATGCGCATCGGGCATCAACGCTGCGGCCCGAGCGATCGGCAACTGGCATGCGGTACGCATCTGCATGTGGGCGGCCGGGTCGATTTGAGTTCCCCATGTCGGATAAGCGATGGTCTCTGGGGCCAAGGCCTGGACTTGGTTGCGGTCCTCCAAAATCGATTCGGCCAAAGATCCCCAGAATTCGTCCCCAAGGAACCCTTGCGGATCTTCCACCACCGATGCGATTTGCTCTTTGACATCCTTGCCCCGATGCCCCTTTTGACCGATCACATTCTGGATCGATGTGATCGCTACCGGAACGCAGGGGCTCGGAACACCAAGTTTCTCTAATTGTCGTGCATTCATGATAGAGATAGGAACGCTGGGAGCTGAAAAGGGTTCGCCGGTCGACTAAGAATCTTGGCAAATAAACCGGAGAGGAAGTCGCGTTGCTGAAACTGTTCGCACCCGCATCCGTGAACTATTCGCGATGCATGAGCCCCCCGGGCTAGGTGGTGTGGTAAGGCATTTTAAGAATGAGAGGTTTAAGTTGGCTTAAAGACGATTGAAATAGCGATCATCCCCGTGACAGTAATAGCAATGATTAACATTGGCACAATGAGCTTATTCTTTCGGGCCAACATTAGTCCGTAGGCGTTAAGAAGAGCTCCAGCAATAGCTGCAATTCCACCAATCCAACTCGACCGCGCGGTTGTAGCGTAATCCCCTCGAAGGCGCGCGGGGATCGCCGCACTTTCCGAATTCAGTCGCAAGGCTTGTGTGATCAATACAAATGAAACGATGGCAAGCACAATCAGGGTAATGAGCGAAGCCAATGCAGTAAACAATTGTCGACTCTTCCAGGTTTTGATGCCAACTGCAGATTTATCTTCGGGAACGCCTGTAGTTGGAGGTGTGTATGGATTAGCCATAGTCTTCTCGTACTCTACTACTGAGTCCGCCGCAGCGGACTGTACTCGCACTCGAACTCAAAGCAATTTAGTATAGCAATCTGGGCCATTGGACCGCAAGTTACCGCGGATCGCTTCGATCCAGGATCGGCATCGCCGAAGTTCGAACAGCCATCGAGTACGAGTACCGTTTCACTGAGTACCGCTTCGCTGAGTAGCCACTTAGGCTGCACCACGCTCTCCCCAATATCTTTCTTCCGCCCAACGGGCAAAAAGATATTGGGCTTTTGGGCGGATCGGTAGCTAAAGAGTCTTGGCCCCGCCGGCATAAAGCCCAATGGCGTTGAATTAAAAGCGGAACGGCGCAAGCCGTCCGGTGAAAAACATTGCGATATCGACGACAATCCATCATTCACCGGAGTGCTTGCGCACTTCCGCTTACACTAACTCAACGCCATTCGGCGTAAAGCCGACGGAGGCCAAGCGCACGCACTGCTTAGCGCTTAACGAGTTGCCGACAAGATATTTCCAAGTCCGCTATTGGCCGTGGCGGCCTTTGCCGGGCCTGCCTGCTCGAGCGCATTGATCACCTGCGACTCCGTCAAGAGATCCTCGAGGACGATCGGATTCTTGCCGTCCCCAGGCTTGTAAATGGCAAGCACCGGAATGGCAACTTTGTTGAGCTCTCGAAGCTTGGCCATCAGTGCCGGTGGGTAACGCGTCAGATCGGCGATCATCGGCACGACATCATGTTTCTTGACCACGTCCTGAACCTTGCGCGTGTTGATCGCTACCGCCAAATTCAGTTTGCAGTTCTGGCACCACTCGGCCGTAAAGTCGATCAACACCGGCTTGCCCTCGGCGACGGCCGACTGAAGCGCCTGCTCGCTAAAAGGGACCCACTCGAGTTCGTACTCGGAGGGTTTTAGGAAATAAAACGATCCGATGGTGCCTGCAAACGCGGCCATGGCTCCCAATCCCCAAGCGCGCAAACGTCGCGAACCGCTCTCCCAGACCGGCACTCGACCGATCCACCAGCAAGCAAACCAAATGAAGATCAAGGCCGAGAGCATCGAGATTCGCTCCTTCTCAGGGAACCCCGATACAAACGCCACGACGCTCAGGAGCAACGGAAAGGCTAAAAACTCTTTGAACGTCTCCATCCATGGCCCAGGCTTAGGAATCCACTTCATCGATCCCGGAAAGATCGCGACCATCAAATAAGGAAACGCCATCCCGATACCTACCCCCAAGAAGATCAATAGGACCACCCAGGCCGGTTGGCTCAGTGAGACCGCAAGCGCACTTCCCAAGAACGGACCGCT
Source organism: Pirellula sp. (assembly GCA_021300015.1). GTDB lineage: Bacteria > Planctomycetota > Planctomycetia > Pirellulales > Pirellulaceae > JBKCUI01. The sequence continues at coordinate 54,775 of JAJTFB010000005.1, forward strand.
GCAAGGGGTCGCAAGCAATGTCGTGATCACCCCTTTGAAAAACGCTCCTAGATACCCTTTCTTGCTCGACAGCTCCGTGCTTTTTGCACCGCTTGCAAAGCCTGGGATCGGGAACTCCCAGACCCCTAGGAAGCTCAAGGCAAGAGTGAACATGAATCCAGTGAAAAGGACCTGGGTCGTCGTGTTCCCGAAAAGTGCTCCCCACTCCAAAGCCCGACCCGTCATCCAACGCAGCCCTAAACTCGTCGCGCCAAAGCCCAAAAGCACCGCGATCATCCCAAGCGAATAAGTCAGCGTCAGCATCGAGGCAGTCCGTCGCTCTCCATGGGCTTCATTGACAAACCCCAGGATCTTCAAGCCGATGACGGGCAAGACGCAGGGCATGAAATTCAGAATGAATCCGCCGAGCATCGCCAAGAAAAACTTCGTGAAAACCTCCTTGGGCTCAAGCGTCAAGGCATACTTGTCCCCCTCGAACCAATTGGCCCGCTGAGGATGGTTCGCCGCCTCGTCATATTTGCTCGCCGCGATCCCAAGCGGTAGCTTATCCGATCCAGGTTTCGTCTTGGATACCTGATAGACACCCTTGAACTTCAACCCACGAGGCCGATCGCAGGCACCTTGGGTGCATGCCTGGTAGCCGACCAATCCTTCCAGCGGTGTTTCACCTTCGATGGCCGTCTCGGGGACCTCGATCGGCACGCGGATCGTGACCTTGCCTTCGTAGTAATCGACGACGCCTCCGACCCCCAAGTCCTTTCGGATCGATCGCTTGTCGACTTTGGGCTCATAAGCCTTCACGCCAAACTTTTGGGTCAGCACCAAATGCGTTCGGTTCTCGAGGACCGGATCCTTCAAATCGAGCTTGTAGATGTGGAAATCCTTGTCGGGGGTCGCCTCGAGGATCAACTCGAGTTTGTCCCCCGGCTTGACCGTCGACTTCGAAAGATGGATCTTCCACTCGACCATGCTGTCAGGCTCGCGAAACTCTCCTATCGCCAGCGCTTCGTCTTTGGATTCGACCCAACCAGAAAACTCCGCCGGGACCTTCTCGTCGCGAATCGGAATGCAGTTCTTTTCGCACACCTGACCTTCGATCGTCAGTTCGATCCGTCCGGGCTTGGTCTCCAGAGATTCGGTGAACTCGATCGGGGCCGACCAAGTCACGTTGTTGCTGAACTGTTCGACAGCCAATCCAGGCCATGATTCCGAGTTCTTGTCGACTTCCGGGGGGCGGTCCGGGACAAAAGGACCCGACAACTTGGCCTGCTTGCCCAAAAGCTTGATCACCGTCGGACTCGGCCCGCCGGGTGCCTGGGTTGTAGAGAAGATGTGGTACTTGCCAGAAAGCTTAGCCGTCAACGAGACCTTGCCCTTGCGCGTCTTTGGGTCGATCTGGTACGTGGCGGAAAACTCATAATGCCACCGAAACTCCGGGTTAGTCGTTCGGGCGGGCTCAGCTCCCTGAAGAAACCTTGCTGAAGATTAAATATTCTACTTCGGTGCGTTTCGGTTTTGCTGTCAAAACCGCCGATCAATAGCCGATAAGCATCCTTTGTTGGATAAAAAGACTTGTCTAGGCGATTTGGGGGAAGTGCGAATTCTGGAGTTGATTCCGAGCTTGGAAAAGCAGTATAGTCCGCGTCGCAAACAAGGTAGGAAGGAACCTCATCGATGGATCATCGCGTCAAACGCAGCATTCGAGTCGCCGAACCGGTGCTCGATGGCAACGAAGCACTCTACGTCATGGACTGCATTCAGTCGACCTGGATCTCGTCCCGAGGGACCTACATCGACCGCTTTGAGCAACTGCTGGCCGAGTACTGCCAAGTCCCCTATGCCGTGGTGACCAACAACGGCACGACCTCGCTTCATTTGGCCTTGGCCGCCGCTGGCATCGGTCCCCAAGATGAAGTGATCATGCCGACCCTCTCGTACATCGCTACGGCCAATGCTGCGACCTACTGCCAAGCCAAACCGGTCTTTGTCGATTGCGAAGAGGACTACCTTTCGATCGACCCCGAGCGGATCGAACAAGCCATCACACCTCGGACCAAAGCGATCTTGACCGTTCCGCTCTACGGGCATCCTGTCGATATGGATCCGATCGAACAGATCGCCCAACGTCATGGACTCCTGGTCATCGAAGACTCTGCCGAAGCTATCGGCGCGTTGTACAAAGGCCGACGCGTCGGATCGCTCGCCGACGCTTCCTCCTTTAGTTTCTTTGGCAACAAGACCATCACGACAGGCGAAGGAGGTGCGATCACCACTTCGAACAAAGAGCTCGCCGATAGGATGCGATTTCTACGCGGCCAAGCCGTCGATCCGAACAAAAACTATTGGCACCCCGAGGTCGGCTTCAATTATCGAATGACCAACATCGCCGCTGCGATCGGGACCGCACAAGCCGAACGGCTCGATGTCCATGTGCAACGACGCCAGGAGGTCGCGCGCTGGTATTTCGAGGAAATGGCCGACTGCGAAGATATCTTCCAGCTCCCACGGTCCGCACCCTGGGCACAACACTCCTACTGGATGTACACAGTCCTCATGCGACCCGACTCGGCCGTTGACCGAGACGAATGGATCGGGCGATTGGCCCAAGCAGGGATCGAAAGCCGCCCGGTTTTTTACCCCATCCACACCATGCCGATGTACCGCGAACGCCCAGGGAGCTACCCCGTCGCCGAACGCTGCTCGCGTCTGGGGATCAACCTCCCGACCCACGGTAAACTGACGCGTGAGGACGTCCGCTACGTCTGTCACCACGCGATGGCTACTTGGAAATCGCTCTATCGAAGCCCCAAGCAGACCGTTCGCCGAGCTGCCTAATTCGATCCAAGACGGTACCGAGTTCAGGCCCAAAGCCCCTTACTGTCGACTTGTTAATGCGGGTTTTTGCCCCTCTATGAGTAAGTTGTGAAAAAGTTGACCCCGCTAGCGCATTGAGCTATACTCATCTCAAACGTCGAGCCCCGTTTTTCCAAGCGATTTGCGGGCTTGAACCAACCCGCCTTTGAGCCCCTGCTTGCTCAAGACAATTTTCTTACACCCATCTAGGTCCACTGGATCTTTATATGCGCATTTCAAAACACCTGTTCCTGGCCCTCTGGGCAGTTGTAGGTCACTCAAGCTTTTTGGCACTTAAGACCCAAGCTGCCGACCCGGTCTCGGTCTCTTGGTCCAAAGATGTCCTGCCGATTCTCCGCGCCAATTGCTATGCATGCCATCAAACCTCGAAAACCCAAGGTGGTTTTCGAATGACCGATTTCGAAGGCTTGCTCAAAGGTGGTGAGTCGGGCGATGCGGCCATCGTTGCGGGAAATCCCGAAGCGAGCAACCTGCTGCGCGAAATCACTCCGGTCGATGGCAAGGCCGAGATGCCGAAGAATCTCGCACCCTTGAAACCCACCGAAATCGAGATCATCCGAAAATGGATCGCCCAGGGAGCTGTCCAAGACGTCGTCGACACAGGCCCACGCTTCACCAACGAAAAGCCGCCGGTCTACTCCCGTCCCCCCGCGATCGTCAGCTTGGACTTCTCCCCCGATGGCTCGCAACTTGCCCTCAACGGGTTCCACGAAGTCCTCGTGCTCTCGACCCAAGACTGGCAACTGAAAAATCGATTGATCGGAATGAGTCCACGCATCGAATCGGTTCGGTTCTCACCTGACAATCAATGGATCGCTGTGGCCGCCGGAGAGCCAGGCGTCTTGGGCGAACTGCAACTCTGGAACAACGCGAACAAGCAACTGCACCGAAGCACCTTGCTCGGTGGCGATACCCTGTTCGGTCTATCCTGGACCCACGATTCGTCCATGCTCGCCCTCGGGATGGCCGACAATTCGATCCGTGCCCTGGACCTCGAAGGGAACCAAAAACTCTACCAACGGACCCACGATGATTGGCCACGCTCGACGGTCTTTACCGTCGATGGCAAACACTTGCTCTCGGGGGCCCGCGACATGACGGTCAAACTGACCGATGTCGAAACCGAACGGTTCATCGACAACGTCACATCGATCACCCCAGGTGCCCTCCGCGGCGGGGTCCAAGCCCTAGCTAGGCATCCGGAACGCGATGAGATCCTCGTCGGTGGCTCCGACGGAACTCCGAGAATCTATCGCGTCTTCCGGCAGACGGCTCGCGTCATCGGCGATGATGCCAACCTGATCCGTCAACTCGACCCCATGCCAGGCCGTATCTTCTCGGTGGCCATCAGCCCCGATGGCAAATACCTTGCAGCGGCCTCGACCATCGATAACCAAAGCGTCGTGAAAGTCTGGTCCTACGATGTCGATGGCAAATTGCCTCCCGAAATCAAAGCGATCCAAGCCAAACGGGCTCCCCAACGCAAACCTGACGAGCGCAAGAAACTCGAAGAATACATCACCGAACAACCCCAGGTCCTCGGAACGTTCCAAGTTCCCAACGCAGCCGTCTATGCCCTGGCTATCGACGCCCAAGGTCGCCTTGCAAGCGGCGGTTCTGACGGCCGCGTTCGCATCTGGAACATCGCCGATTCCCAACTCATCGCCGATCTCGATGCGACCCCTGCAGGATCCCTCAATGCGGCCCAAGACAGCTCGCTTGCAACCCTCCGCATCGATCGACTCAAGGCCATCGGCGATGCCCATCTAGCCGAACGGACCACCGAAGCTCCCAAGGCCCAAGGGGAACTGGCTCACCCGCCGGTCCGAGTCGACCAAATCGCCTCGATCCAAGTCCAACCCTCACAAATCGAATTCGGAGCTTGGAACGACTCGGCACAGATTGTCGTCATGGCCCAACTCCAGAGCGGCGAAACGGTCGATGTGACCAGCCAAGCGACCTTCGCCGCCGAAAACGATTCGGTATGGCTATCGCAACGCGGCTGGGTCCAACCGATCCATGCCGGGGATGCCAAAATCAACGTAACGCTCGGCAACCACCAACAAACCATCGGCGTCCATTCGACCATCCCCACCGACTTCGAGGTCGATTTCATCCGCGATGTCAATCCAGCCCTGTCCCGCTTGGGTTGCAACTCTGGGACCTGCCACGGCGCACAAGCCGGAAAGAACGGCTTTAAGCTCTCCCTGCGAGGATACGATCCGAACTACGATGTCCGCAGCTTGAGCGATGACCTCGCCGGCAGACGTATCCATCCGGCCTCGCCGATCGATTCGCTGATGCTGACCAAACCCCTTGGTGTGGTCCCACACGTCGGCGGAAAAATCATCGAGCCAGGCGACAACCATGCCTTGGTCCTACGTCAATGGATCGCAGGGGGGGCGACATTGAACATGGGGACTCCGAGAGTGACCTCCATCGAAGTCACCCCGAACAATCCGGTCATCCCCATGCCTGGAGGGATCCAGCAACTCCGCGTCGTGGCGACGTATGCCGATGGCAAGTCGCGCGATGTGACCCGCGAGGCCTTCCTCGAATCGGGGAACGCAGAAGTCGGCGCGGTGCTCGAAGGTGCCCGCGTCCAAGCCCTCCGACGAGGAGAAGTCCCCGTCCTGGCCCGTTTCGAAGGCGCGTATGCAGCCACCACGCTTACGGTCATGGGCGACCGCGAAGGCTACCAACAATCGCAAATCGCTTCGCAAAACATCATCGATCGACTCGTGGCTTCCAAATGGGATCGACTCAAGATCCAACCCTCGGGTCTGTGCAACGATGCGGACTTCCTAAGGCGAGTGACCCTGGACCTTACGGGCGTTCCACCGACCCCCGAAGCGGTCCGAGCGTTTTTGGCCGATACGACCGAAAGTCGAGTCAAACGCGATCGGATCGTCGATGAGCTCGTCGCCAGCGATGGGTTCGTCGATCACTGGACGAACAAATGGTCCGACTTGCTCCAGGTCAACTCGAAGTTCCTGGGCAAAGAAGGTGCATCCAAATTCAAAGATTGGATCCGCAACAGCTTTGCGACCAACAAACCCTACAACCAATTCGCTTACGAGATCCTCACTGCCTCGGGCTCCAATCGCGAAAACCCCGCCGCATCCTATTACAAGATCCTGCGCACGCCCGAAGAAGCCGTCGAGAACTCCACCCATTTATTCTTAGCCGTTCGCTTCAACTGCAACAAATGCCACGACCACCCCTTCGAACGTTGGACCCAAGACCAATACTACGAAACGGCAGCCTACTTTGCCCAAGTCGGCTTGAAGAAAGACGAAGCGTCCGGAAACAACACCATCGGTGGTACGGCCGTCGAAGGCGCAAAACCCCTTTGGGAAGAAGTCTTCGATAAAAAAGACGGCGAAGTCAAACACCAAAAGACGCAACAACCCATTACACCGAAGTTCCCGTTTGTGGCCAACAACGCACCAGGCGAAAACCCCTCGCGACGCACCCAGTTTGCCGCCTGGGTAACCAGCAAAGAAAACCCTTATTTCGCTAAGAGTTTCGTCAACCGCATGTGGGGCTATATGCTCGGCAAAGGACTCATCGAACCCATCGATGACATCCGCGCCGGGAACCCTCCTAGTATCCCTGAGCTCCTTGCACACCTCGAGAAGGATTTCATCGAACACAACTTCGATATCCGGCATATCGTCCGATCGATCTGCAAATCCGATGTCTACCAACTCTCGATCGAGACCAACAAGTACAACGCGGATGACGATCGGAACTACTCCCACGCCCTGCCCCGACGATTGCCCGCCGAAGTCCTCTTCGATGCGATCTACCAAGTCACCGGCGCGGTCTCGAAGATCCCCGGTCTGCCCCCTGGAACCCGCGCAGCGGCTTTGGCCGATGCCGATGCGGGTCTCCCCGACGGGTTCCTCAATAACCTCGGTCGACCACCGCGAGAGAGCGCCTGCGAATGCGAACGCTCCAACGAATTGAGACTCGGATCGGTCATGGCGCTCGTCAGCGGTCCGACCCTCGGTGGTGCCATCGCAGACCCAGAAAACGCCATCCGAAAACTCGTCGAATCGATCCCCGATGATGCGGCCCTGATCGACGAAGTCTTTGTGAGGGTTCTGAACCGACACGCCACGGCCGAAGAGATCCAAGCCGCCCTGTCGACCATCACACTGATCCAAAAAGACCATGAACGCATCGTCGCCCAATTGGCCGAACGCGAAGCTTGGTGGATCGATGAGAAACCCAAACGCCAAGCAGCCCTCGATGCCGAACGCGAATCGACCAAAATGGCGCTCGAGGCTCGCAAGGAACAGATCCGACCCGAACGCCAAGCCGCCGACAACGCGCGTTTGGAAAGACTCGCAGCAGCCCAAGCGACCGTCCAAGGCTACGAAGCGATGCTCGATACCAAACTCCAAGAGTTCATCGACGCTCGACGCAACGGTGCTGTCTGGGAAACCCTCGCGGCGACCAAAGCCGAGGCGACCACCGGCGCGAGCCTCGCACCCCAAGCCGATCGCTCCATCCGAGCCTCCGGTGGGGCCAACAAGGGTCTCTACACCATCGATACCGTTGTGAATCAAGGTGCCATTACCGCAGTACGTCTCGAAGCCCTTACGGCCCCCGACCTGCCAGCCCAAGGTCCTGGATTACCGCAAAATGGGAACTTCGTCGTCACGGAAATCGAACTCTTCGCTGGGGCTGCGGATAAACCCGCTGAAATGCGAAAAATCAAGCTGGTCAAAGGACTCACCGACTTCGATCAGCCTTCGTTCTCGGCCGCAGCGGCCATCGACGGAAAGAACAACGACCAAGGAGGCTGGGCGATCGCCACGGCTACCGGCGTCGAACACTGGGCCGTCTTTGCTCTCGAGGCCCCGCTGACGCTCCAAAAAGGGGAGGTTCTCCAATGGCGGATCTACCAAAACCACGACGCGCCCGAACACCGCTTGGGACGGTTCCGACTCAGCGCCGGACAGCACGAAGGGGAACTTGCTCTGGGCCTGCCCGAATCGTTCCGTGCCCTGAGTGCGATCCCCAAGGCGGCCTGGACCCCTGAGCTGACCAAGGAGGGAATGAATTACCTCAAACTCTCGTCTGCGGAACTCAAAGGCCTGCAAGCCAACGTCCAAAAAGAAAGCCAACCGCTTCCCGAGGACGAACCCTCGGTGGTCCTAGCCAAACGGATCGAACGCTTGGGAACTCCTTTGCCCGAAGATTCCAGATTGATCCGGCTGCGAGCCGACGTCAAAGAGAGCGAAGGGCAATTGGGCAACGCCCGATTGACTTCGGCTCAAGACCTTGTTTGGGCTCTGATCAACAGCCCAGCGTTCCTGTTCAACCACTGAAATATTCCACCAATTCATCCCGCATAAATTTCTTGGACACTATTCCATAAGGCACTGATTATGTTGCGATTGCTCGGTTCATCAGGTAAGGATTTGTGCGATTCGAGCTTGGGATTCACACGCCGCGATGTGCTCCGCGTCGGCGGCTCGGGACTCTTTGGACTCTCGCTTACCAACCTTCTGAAACTCCAGTCGCTCCAAGCGGCTCCATCGGAAGGTTCGCCAGGTTGGAACAAAGCCAAACGCATGATCCTCGTGTACCTCCAAGGGGGACCGTCCCACTTGGACCTCTGGGACCCAAAGGAAAATGTTCCCGATAAGGTCAAGAGTGTCTTCAAGCCCATCCCGACGAAACTGCCCGGTACCTTCTACACCGAGAACTTGCCAAAACTCAGTCTCGTCAACGACAAGTTCACCATGATCCGCTCGATGAGCTACACCCCCAACGGGCTGTTCAATCACACCGCGGCGATCTATCAGATGATGACCGGCTATACGACCGATAAAGTCAGCGCCTCGGGCCAGTTGGAACCCCCTAGCCCCAAAGACTTCCCCAACTTTGGGTCGAACATCATCCGCCTTAGACCCGCCGACGAACCGATGCTCCCGTTCGTCATGCTCCCCCGCCCCTTGCAGGAATCCAACGTGGTAGGCAAAGGTGGAACGGCAGGCTTCCTAGGCAAGGAGTACGATCCGTACACGCTGTACCCGGAAGGGGACGACATGGACATGGCCAAGATGGATCGGATCAACGTCAGCGACCTGCAACTGCGCCCGGAGGTCTTCTCGGTCCGCTTGCAACGCCGCGCCGCTCTGCGCGATCTGATCAACAAGCAAATGCCGACGATCAACGCCGCTGTCGAAAACCAACAACTCGATGAGTACTTCTCCCAAGCCCTCTCGTTGGTCGTCTCGGGCAAGGCCCGCGAAGCGTTCGACCTGAGCCAAGAGTCGGAAGTGCTCAAGGATGCCTACGGACGAAACACCTTCGGCCAAAGTTGCTTGCTAGCCCGCCGATTGATCGAAGCCGGTACTCGGGTCGTCGAAGTCGTCTGGCCCAAAGTCGCCAACAGCGATAACCATTCCTGGGACCATCACGTCGATCTGTCCAAGCGGATGAAAAATCAATCCGGACCGATGCTCGATGCAGGGCTCTCGACCCTGATCGAAGACCTCGACCAACGCGGTCTGCTCGAAGATACCTTGCTCGTGGCCGTCGGGGAATTCGGACGCTCTCCGGAGCGCGGCGTGAGCACCAGCGGAAACGGCAATAGCGATGACGGTCGGGATCACTGGCCTTACTGCTACACCTCGGTGATCGCAGGGGCCGGTATCAAACGCGGATACGTTCACGGAAAGAGCGACAAGACCGCCAGCGCGCCGATCGAGTCCCCTGTCCACCCCGCTCAACTCCTAGCGACCATCTACCACGCCTTCGGTATCGAACCCGAAACGATCGTCTACAACCACTTGAACCAACCGCGTGAGCTCGTCAAAGCCCAAGCGGTTACCGAACTGTTTTCCTAATCAGCACATCGCATCGAACCCTCGCACTCTGGATAGATTTGGAAGTGACCATGCGCAAGTTTTTTTCGTTGACGGTAGCCACCGCAGCGGCCCTGGCCGCCGCTTGGGGATCCTCTGCTGGCCAAAATGCCACGGCCCAAGACCCCAAGCAACAGGACGCCAAACCAGCAGCGGTAAAAAAGGGGCTAGGGGCCACGCCTGCCTCGAGCTTTCGACTCCCTGAAGGCTTCCAAGCCGAACTCGTGTACGAAGTCCCATCTAAAGAACAAGGATCCTGGGTCGCCATGTGCGTCGACCTCAAAGGCCGCTTGATCGTCTCGGACCAGTACGGCAAGCTCTACCGAGTTACCCCCAGCACCACGGGTACCCCAGCCGATACCAAAGTCGATCCGATCAACGTCAACCTCGGGATGGCCCAAGGACTCTTGCACACCAAAGACGGCCTGTACGTAGACGTCAACGGCGAAGGAATCCTCGACAAAGATCAGAAAGATGCCCCAAGAGGACCCGGACTCTACCGACTCCAAGACCTTGACGGCGATGAGCAGTTCGAAAAAATCGAACGGATCATCCCCTTGACCGGCGGTGGTGAACACGGACCCCACGCGATCATCCCAGGACCCGATGGACGCCTGTATCTTTGCGCTGGGAACCAAACCGATCTGCCCGAAAAAATCGATCGGTCGCGAGTCCCTCGCCACTGGAACGAAGATCACCTGCTTGGACGAATGCCCGATGCGCGTGGCTTCATGGCCAACCGTCTTGCACCCGGCGGCTTTATCCTGAGCTTCAACGCCGACGGTAGCGACGTCGAATTGGTCTCGACCGGCTTTCGAAACGAATACGATATCGCCTTTAATCCCCTGGGCGACCTGTTCACCTACGACGCGGATATGGAATGGGATATCGGTACTCCATGGTACCGACCCACGCGGGTCAATCATGTCATCAGCGGAGCAGAATTCGGTTGGCGAAACGGGACCGGCAAATGGCCCGAATACTTCGCCGATAGCTTCGGAGCCGTCGCCAATATCGGGTACGGTTCTCCGACCGGAATCGCTTTTGGGACCGGGGCCAAGTTCCCCGCGAAATTCCAGAACGCACTGTACGTAAGCGACTGGAGCTACGGCGTGGTGTATGCTGTCCATCTCGAGCCCGAGGGAGCTTCCTACAAGAGCACCTTCGAACCCTTTGTCAGCGCCGCGCCAATGCCCGTGACCGATCTGCTGATCCATCCCGAGCAAGGTTGCATGTACATGACCATCGGTGGGCGAAAGACCCAGTCGGCACTCTACCGAATCGCCTACAACGGTAGCGAAAGCACCCAACCGGCGGTCTTCCCAGACAACGATTCGGCCAAAGCCGCACGCGCCGCACGGCGCGAACTCGAAGCCATGCACGTCCCGGGTGCGAAACTCGATATTTCCGCAGCTATGCGAAACATCGGTAGCCCAGATCGCGCTCTGCGAACCGCAGCCCGCTTGGCGCTCGAACATTTCGACTCCAAGCAATGGCGAGATCCAATCCAGCAATCGCTCCGTCCCCAATCGGCCATCACCATGGCCGTAGCCTTGGCCCGCAAGGGAACCCCTGCTGACCAAGTCGATGTCAACAATAGCCTACTGCGAATTGAGTGGAGTAAACTCGATAGCACCCAGCGACTCGAACTCCTGCGAGCCTACCAATTGAGCTTCCTGAGACTCGGTCCGGCCGATCCGGCGACTCGGGAAAAAATCATCGCACAACTCGATGGGCATTTCCCAACAGCCGATGGCGATTCGTTGGTCGATCGCGAGTTGGCCAGAGTGCTGATCCATCTTGAGGCTCCAAAGATCGTCGACCGTTGCGTCGCCCAAATGAACGGATCGAACTCCGCAGAACAGCAGATCCATTACGCCTTCTGCTTGCGTGAGGCCCAAAAGGGTTGGACTCCTGAGACCCGCAAAGCCTACTTCCAATGGTTCTATGACATCGGAACGGCCCGCGGTGGAGCATCCTTTGGAGGCTTCTTGGAGAATATTCGCAAGGTCGCCATCGGCAACTTGGAAGACGAAGACAAAGCCGCCTCGGTCGACGAGTTGGCCGAGAAGTTCGCCGCCAAGAAAGGTGGCTTCAACTACGAGCGCGGTAAACAGATGTTCGCAGTAGCTCAGTGCTACAAATGCCACCGCTTTTCTAGCCAAGGGGGAATCCAAGGTCCCGATTTGACCGCATCGTCCCAAAGGTTTTCGACCAAGGATATGCTCACAGCCATCATCGAGCCGAACAAAGAGATCAGCGATCAGTACGAAGCGACGGTGTTCCAGACCGAGGAAGAGACCGTCATCGGACGTGTCGCGAACCTCAATGGGGACAATCTGATGGTCGCCACCAACATGCTCGATCCAGGGAATTTCACCAACCTCAAGCGAAGCGACATCATCGATATGAAGCCGAGCAAGGCGTCGATGATGCCCAGTGGATTGCTCGATACGCTCACCGAGGAGGAGATTTTTGACCTGTTGGTTTATCTCCAATCGGGCGGGAATCCCAAGAGCGATCGATACGCCTTGAACACTCCCAAGCGTTGAAAATCCAGAAAATCCGTCAGCTAGCGTGCGCTAGCTGACGGATCGGACGGATCGGACGGATCGGACGGATCGGTCGGATCGGTCGGATCGGTCGGATCGGTCAGATCGGTCAGATCAGTCGGTAGGGCCCGGTAGGACGTCGAGGACTCTTGGCGTACTAGCCGATGGGACGCCTTGACGAACTCCGAGCGCGATTGGATCGACTCCAAAACGGATTCGAACGTAGCGGCTTTCCATTCCAAGGCATCGAAGGAGACCGGATCGAGAATGACGAGTCTCAGGGTGTTTCCCTCCTGGGCCAGTTGGTCTTGAAGAAAAATCTTCACCAATGGGTAGGGAGTCAAACCTTCGGTCGCGTTGACCATAAATCGATCGTACTGGGGTTTATCCGAGAAGCCGAAGATCGCGTAGGTCGCCGAGCCAGACTCGGATTGAACGACCGAAGGCTCGTGAGTCAATGTCCCAGCCTTCAAGACGTAGTGGGGTGTCTTTTCCAAACCGACCATATAGCAAGTCCCCTTGTTTCGGGAGTCTCCACTGGAGACTAAAAGACCTGCTGCGATTTGTCGATCGAAGAGCATCTTCGACGAAAGCGAAAGCGGATTGCGAAGATTTGCCGAATTGCAATGAAGCGACAATCGGTTGGATTCGCACAGGCCAACAATGCACTCTAGCATGCAACAGGTAAAAGACAACCCATCAGACAGCCTTTAGGCGTGGGATAGGCTTCTAGCCTTTGAGCGTGGGATAGGCTTCCAGCCTGTCAGGGTTCAATCGATACGCTTCATATCCTAGTGCTTACTACGGAACCGAGGCCTACTGGGCAACTCGCACCGAAGCATCCGCTGCTGCCTCGTAGTCAATTTTCGCGCGTCGGATTCCCAACGTTTCGATGCGCGATTGCTCGGCTGCACCGGGCCACAATGGGAAATGCGCCGAGGAGCTCATCGTCAATCGTGATTCGGTCTTCTCGCTGACCAAGTAATCCGCCAAGCGCCCCGCCAAAACAGGATGCGGGGACCGCCGAATCACCGCCACGGTATTGGGGATAAACACCGCCCCAAACCCGCCCTCTTGCTGGTCTGGGAAAATCATCTCGACAGGCATCCCCTTTTCCTTCTCGATCAACGCATCGTCGGTATCGGTCAAACCCCAAGTCAATTCGCCGCTGGAAACCGCTAAAGCCACTTGCTTGTTGCCTGCAAGCATCACTGCATTGGATTGGATGCCCGTTTGCCATTGCTCCCATTGGAGGTCCCCGAGCGCACCTGGATGCGAAGCCAAGACGGCGAAATGGGTCGCCGTAGTCCCATACACTGGATTGGCATAGCCGCAGGCCCCTTTCCATTTCGGATCGGCCAATTCCTCGACGCGCGCGGGGTACTGATCGGGTGCATTTAATTTTTTTGTATTGACGATCAAGACCCGAGCTCGCGCTGCAAAGCCCACCCAAGATCGATCCGAGGCAGCAAACTCCTTAGGCCAATTGTCCGGAATCGACCATCGCCGTGGCGCCAACAATCCGGCTTTCTGCAAGCGTATCGTGTGCAGAATTTCATTGTTCCAGAAAACATCGCACTTTGGATTGGCTGACTCCTGCTCGATCCGAGTGACCAGGCCTAGGGTCTTGGACGCCTCAACATCGAAAACCCGTACGACTTGCAGTTCGTTGTCGGTCCGTTCAAATGCATCGAGGATCGGTGCTGCAAACTCCCGATCCGTAGCGCAGTAGATCGTCGCCGTCTTTTCGCTGCGTTGGATACAACCCGAGAGAATGAGCCCACTGACCAACGCATAGGCCGAGAGCATCACGGCGCGGTAGTCCAAAAGCCATCGATGCAAACCGCTTGCCAACTTCGTTCGTTTCATCAAAGGTCCGCCTAAGGCTTCGCGCCGGTTACCGATCGTATGAAGTCGACCTCACTTGCTCGATACGCGGTCCCATCTCGTCGGAAGATGTCGTGGAACCACAACTCAGGCTCCTTGCTGTAAGGCTTCTGCCAGGAGTCCCAAGGATAGATCGTTTGGCTTTTGCCGTCGACAAATCCCCAGTTGTGGGCTCCGACGTTGGCTTCTTTGAGGATCTTGAGGCTCGGGTCAAAGAGGCTGTTGTTGCCTCTGGCCATGTACTCGGTGCACACGATCGGACGGTTGTACCGTTTGAGCGATTCGATCGCCCGACTCAACGAGGGTCCATCCCCATAGTTATGGAAGGTGATGATATCGGAATTTTCCAAGCAGAACTTATCAACTGGGCTGAGTTTCGATTCGTCCTCCCAGAGTCCGACCCACACGCCGCAAGTCAACGGCTGCGATGGCTGGATCTGACGGGCCCACTCAAAGCAACGTTGTGCAAAAAGCAAACCCATTTGAGCTTTGTTGGCAAGTTCGGTTTTCGTTCCGTTGCGGCCATAGGAATTGGCGTTGTCGTTGTCGAGTTCATTGACCAGATCCCAAGCTTGGATGCGGGGATCGTCCTTGAATCGCTTCAAAATGCCCTGCAAATAGGGCTTCATCAGTTGGTGCTTGTTCGGATCGCCCAGGATCGATGCGCCTGGACTTTGAACCCAACCGCTGTTGTGGACTCCTTGCTTGGGCTCCCGCTGACGACCGGCCACAGGCTGTGGGTCCCAAACCGAATCAAACGGCACAAAGACGATTCCGATCTTGTGCTTCTGGGCCACACTCAGGAACTGCTCCATGCGATCCGTGAGGTCTTTTCCTTCCCCGGTCCAGAGCAGATCGTGCAGGAACACCCGCATCGAGTTGAAACCCAAGCTCTTTGCCCAGCCGAGTTCCAGGTCGATCCGCTCTAGATCGAAGGTCCCGATTTGCCACATTTCAAGCTGATTGATCGCATAGGCAGGCATGTAATTCGCGCCGACCAACCACCCTTGCTTTTCCTGCCAAGCTTTCGCTTGCTCGACGCTCCATCGTTCCTGTCCCCATGCCTTAGGTGCTATGCCGATAAACGCTAGGCACAGGACCATCCAAGCACAGGTCCGGGAAAGTTGCCAACAAGAGGATCGATTAAACATCATCGCCTGAGGATTGAATAAAGGATGTCAAAATTTGGAAGTTCGGTTGTCGGAATTGTATCAGAAGAGCCCGAGCTTGCGCACCGGTACGAGGCGGCTTACTGGGTAGCTTGTTACTTGCTAATTGGAATCGCAAGCATATCCTCGTGCGGTTCGATGTCGGCTTGGTGTTCGCGCATCTGGAGCATCAGTCGCTCGACGACCTCTGGATACTTATCGGCCACATCGAACTTCTCGGACAGGTCTCGTTCCAAATGATAAAGCTCGGGCTTGGCCAAGACGGCTTGCTTGCCGTAGTTGACCGGTTCTCGAGCTTTGACATGCAACTTCCAAGGTCCCTGTCGGACCGCATGCAAAGACGCTTCGGTCCAAAAGAACATCTCCTGACGCGGGCTGCTTTGACCCTTGAGCAACGCCCCGGACAAATCGTAACTGTCGAGCTTGCGGTCTTTGGGCAACTCCCCGCCAGCGATCGAAGCGAATGTCGCCATCAAATCCAAAGTCGATCCGAGTTCATGCTTCGTTCCAGGCGGAATCTCCCCTGGCCACCAAAACAGAGTCGGCACGCGCTGGCCTCCCTCGAACGTCGTCCCCTTGCCAGCCCGCAACGGACCTGCGGATCCTCCGTGGGTCTCAAAGGACAGCCATGGTCCATTGTCCGATGAGAAGACCACCAACGTCTTGCGATCGAGCTTGAGCTCTCGAAGCGTATCGAGGATTCGGCCGACGCTCCCGTCGAGCTCCTCGACGACATCTCCGTACAATCCACGACGCGACTTGCCCCGGTACGCTTCGGATGCGAACAACGGGATATGAGGCATCGTGTGAGGGAGGTACAAAAAGAAAGGACGCGTTTGGTTCTCTTCGATGAATCGCACCGCTTGATCGGTGTACCGCTGGGTCAATGTGTTCTGATCGGCTGGCCTTTCGATGATTTGAGTCCCCTGCATCAGAGGGACGTTGTAGTGCTCGATCTGCGGGTAGTACGACGCGTCCTTGCGCACCTCGGCCATGTATCCCGGCCCCCCGGTTTTATCCATGTCGTTCGAATAAGGGATTCCGAAATAGCTATCGAAGCCCTGTTCGGTCGGAAGGTACCTCGGAAGATGCCCCAAATGCCATTTGCCGATGATCCCCGTGGTGTATCCGACCTGCTTGAGCATCTCTGCGAGTGTGATTTCCTCGGGCCCTAGCCCACCCCCGGAGTCGGGGAACAGCACCGCACGCTTGGCGCTGGTCATCCCATTGCGAATCGGATAACGTCCGGTCATCAACGCCGCTCGGCTCGGGGTACACACCGGCGCGGCTACATAAAACTGAGTCCATTTCTGCCCCTCGGCTGCCATCCGATCGAGATTCGGAGTGCGGATCGTCGGATTGCCGAAACAGCCCAAATCCCCCCATCCTAAATCGTCGCAGAAAACCACGATGATATTCGGCTTGGTAATACTGGGCTTGGATTCCCCTTGGCCGAAATAGGTTGCTTGAGTCTCATGAGCCCCATGGGTTGCATAAGTCCCATGGGTCGTATAAGTCCCATGGGTCGTATAAGTCCCATAGGTCGTATACGCCCCATAGGCCGCGCAGGCCAGGGCAAAGCCCCGTAAAAGGACACCAGCAAGCATCGTTCGCATTTCGGGCCTCTATTTTCTTGCAGCGGTTTCTTGCATCGATCGCAAATTAGCCCGTTGAGTGTATCACAAACGCGAAACGCTCTGCGAACGGTATTCGGTGGCTCGCAGTGGGCACTTTGCGAATGGAAAAAAAACAGGAATCGAATTATGATACTCTTTAACGCTTCCCCTTGATCGACCATCATCGACAACCCCCCCCCGCGACTTTCCCTCCGGAGCTGTTCGAACCCATGCCTCGATTTGAAACTGTCCGACGCCATTGGTCTGTGCGTCCTTCCAAGCCGCTTCGCGCGATCCCGATGCTGTTGGCCCTCTTGGGATGCTGCACGCTTGGTGCCCTCTGGGCAACCACAAGCGTCTCGTCGCCCAGCCGCACGGAACTGCCCCCGAGCGTCCTGCCGCTTGAGTTTGTCGGCGGTGAAAAAATCGCCCTTGTCGGAAACTCCCTTGCCGAGCGGATGAACCTATTCGGGAACCTGGAGACTTACCTACATCTGCTCAACCCAGAACGAAATCTGGTGGTGCGAAATTTCGCTAGACCTGCCGAAGCGGTCAACAACCAACAGCGATCGGCCGACTACACGGTCATCGATGATCCGATGAAGGTCTTTTCTGCCGATACCTACTTGTGCTTCTTCGGTTTCAACGAATCTTATCAAGGTGCCGAAGCCATCGAGGATTTCAAGAAACAGTACCACCAATACCTCGACCAGCTTGCAAGCCAATACCCTCGAAGCGGTGCCTCGCCCACCCCTCGCATGGTTCTGGTCTCTCCGATCGCTTTCGAACCGACCGATTCGCGATTCCTTCCCAAAGGGACCGACGAGAACCAACGCTTGGCCCTCTATTCGGCTGCGGTGGCCCAAGTCGCCAAAGAGAGGAACTTGGCCTTCATCGATCTGTTTACTCCGACGCTCAAGCTCTTTTGCCAAGAGCCCGCGCTGCAATACACGATCAACGGTTGCCATCTGAACGAGTCGGGCGATGCGGCGATTGCAAAAATAATGGTCGAACAGCTATTCCAAATCGAGCCGTCGAAACTGTCCCACGATCGACCCGAGTTGGAAAAGAACCGCTTTGAAAAACTCCGCTCGCTCATCAACGATAAAAGCTGGGTGCACCTTCAAGACTACCGAATGCTCAATGGCTGGTATGTCTACGGCGGTCGTCGCACTTGGGACAAAGAAACCTTCCCGCTCGAGTACGCCAAGATCCGGCGCATGGCCCAACTTCGCGATCAGTATTGCTGGGATATCGCCCAAGGCAAATCGGTTCCTACCACACCTGCCGATGACCAGACCGGTGAGCTATTCGTTCCGCAAACCCGATTCGGAGACCCAAGGCAAAAGTACTCCGAAGCCGAAGAACTTCGCTACCTGAGCCCCGATGAATTCATCGCTCAGACGCAGGTTCCCCCAGGTTTCAAAATCGAGCTCTTCGCCGATGAGACCAAGTTCCCTGACATCGCCAAACCCGTCCAATTAAACTTCGACAACCGAGGCCGGGCCTGGTTGGCTTGCATGCCCACCTACCCTCAGTGGAAACCAGGGGACCCCAGACCCGGTGACAAGCTCGTGATCCTCGAAGATACCGACAACGACGGAAAAGCCGACGTTTCGAAAGTCTTCTACGACAAACTCCATTGCCCGACGGGCTTTGAATTCTTCGACGGCGGCGTGCTGGTCGTCGATCAACCTCGTATGCTCTTCCTCAAGGACACCGACGGAGACGACAAAGCCGATCAAGTCATCCATCTGATGGACGGCTGGGCAACCGATGACACCCACCACACCTGCGGCGCCTTCGAATGGAACAACGGCGGATTACTCCACATGCTCGAAGGGATCGCCACGAGCACCACGCTCGAGACCCCGTGGGGACCCCACCGCAGCAAAGGAGACGGCGGGGCCTACGTCATGGACCCCCGCACCCTGAAGATCCGTCAGTTCGCCTTGCCAGGCCAGTACAACATGTGGTGCTACGTCTTCAACCAATGGGGACAAGGGATCGTCGGAGACGGCACGACCGCCAACCACGCTTGGGACACCCCCCTGTCGGGAACCCAATTCCGGGGCCGTCAAGGATTGAACTTTGTGTTCAACAACGAAGGAATGCGACCGGCACTAGGATGCGAATTCCTCGTGAGCCGCAATTTCCCCGACAGCGTCCAAGGCCAGTTCACTTACGCATGCGTCATCAACATGAACGGGATGCCTCGCTTTACCATCAATGACGACGGTGGAGGATACAGCGGCGGACGAATCAAAAACGCCGATGGCTCACCCGACGATTTGATCCGCTCGAGCGATAAACACTTCCGACCTGCGGATCCGCAAATCGGACCCGATGGCGCTCTGTGGTTCGGCGACTGGGCCAACGCCCTCGTCGGACACATGCAGTACAGCCAACGCGATCCGAATCGCGATCACGTTCGCGGTCGACTCTATCGATTGGTCTATGCCGAACGACCCTTGGTCCAACCAGCGATTCAGCACGGCAAGTCCGTTCCGGAATTGCTCGAACAACTCAGCCAATACGAATGGCGAACCCGCTACCGAGTCCGACGCGAATTGCGCGACCGACCAGAAGCCGAAGTCATCGCGGCGATTCGAACTTGGTTGGCCAGCAAAGACCCCACGTCGGCCGACTACGACCGATACTGCTGCGAAGCATTGTGGGTTCAGCAATCGCACCATCGGATCGACCTGGATCTCCTGGCCAAAGTCCTCACATCGGCCAAAGCTCCCGAAGCCCGCGCAGCGGCCGTTAGGATCTTGGCCGATACCCGCGATGAAATCCCCCAAGCCGAAGAGATGCTCATTTCTGCGGCCGCCGATAGCCACCCCCGCGTCCAAACCGAAGCCGCTCGCGGCTTGAGCTTCTTCCCGACCAAGCCGGCGATGAAGGCCCTGTTTGCCATGACCAATGCACCGGCGGACTACTGGCGCGATTACACCATCCAACACGCCCTAGGACCCAACGAGCGGGCTTGGATCGGTGACTTCGTCGCAGGGCACATCCCCGAAGCCTCCGAGCGAGGCAAGCAGATGGTCGCGCAGCTCATGGCCTCGAACGCCACGGGAGTCGCGGCCCTTCCCCACTTGCAGGTCCTTATGTCCCAGGAACCCAAACCTGCCGAAGAACGCAACAAAGCGATGACCGCTTTGACCCAAATCCAAGGGGACGTGAACCGAGGCCGGGAAGTCTTTGTCCGAAACTGCACCGCCTGCCACAAAGTCGGTAACGGAGACGGTCGGGAATTCGGACCGAATCTGGCCGGGGTCGCTAAACGGATGATCCGAGCCAAACTCATCGAGTCGATCGTCGATCCCAACGCCGAGGTCGCCGAGAAATATCGATCGACGGCAATCGTCACCGATGACGGTTCGGTCGTGACCGGTTTGCTCGTCTCGGATACCGACCAAGGCGTCGAGATCTTCGACGGGAAAGAGACACGCAAGATCGCCAAGGACGAAATCGAGCAACGAAGAACACTCCAGCAAAGCTCGATGCCCGAAGGAGCCGCAGCCACCGTCGCTCCGTCGGAGTTCATCGATTTGATCGAGTACCTCTCGGCTCAAAACCAGGATGTCAAGCCTCAGTAGCCCACCGATGCGCCCATGACAGACCGTCCGTTGAAACTTGTGCTCATGGGGACCGGCCCTTTTGCCTTCCCCAGCTTTCGTCAAATCGCCCGATCGCACCATACGATCCTGGCCGTTGTGACCAAGCCACCGGTGGAAAACCCATCCCGCGATAAGGCTCCCCCCGAGAGCCCTATCCTGAGCTGGGCTCGCCAAGCCGAACTGCAAATCGTTACCCCAGCGTCGATCAACGACCCGAGCGCCATCGAATGGCTGACGCAACTCCAAGCCGATCTGCTGATCGTCTGCGACTACGGACAAATCCTATCGAAAGAAGCGCTCGCTACGGCCAGCCTCGGCGGAATCAACCTGCACGGGTCCCTTTTGCCACGCCATCGTGGGGCCGCGCCCGTCCAATGGTCCATCCTAGCAGGTGACCCTCAGGCCGGGGTCAGCGTCATCCACATGACCACTAAGCTCGATGCAGGACCGGTTCTCCAGCAACGCCAAACACCCATTCAACCCGACGAGTCGGCCGATGCACTCGAAGCTCGCTTGAGCCAACTCGGGGTCGAGCCGACCATGCTGGCTATCGAAACCCTCGCACGCGGCGATGAACAAGCCGGGATCGAACAGGACCCGGAACAGACGACCAAGGCTCCTCGGCTGAAGAAAAGCGATGGTCAACTCGACTTCCGCTACCCCATCGCTTGGATCGATCGCCAAATCCGTGGCCTGCAACCTTGGCCCGGCGTCTTTGGCAATCTGATCCTATCCCAAGACAATTCAGCCCAGGCCAACTCTTCCCAGGCCAAATCGATACGGACCGTGATCCATCGGGCCAAGCCCGTAGCGATCGATCCGGCAAAAATCGCCGAACTTGGCTGGACCCCCGGCCAAGTCCTCTGGAGCGATTCGGCTCTCGAAGCCTCCCTGGTCATCGAACATCCCAAGCAATGGGTGGGAGTCGTTGCCCATGATGGCTTGTTGGTTTTGGAGGTCCTCCAACTGGCGGGTAAGTCGGCGATGCAAGCAGCCAGTTTCGTCAGCGGCTATGGCAAGCAGAAGAACCTGCGTTTCGAGACGCCCGGGCATGCGCATGAGCTCCTCGATAGAATGATGGCCTTGGGCGGCCAGACTTCAACGCTGCCTTCAACGCTGCCTTCAATTCAAATACCAACGCAGAAGTCAACGCAATAGCGGCGATCGCAAGGAGCTATCCGAACGTGGAATCCACCCCTGCGAATCGATCGATCGGCTTGGTCTCCTTGGTCTGCATGGTGATCGGGAACATGATCGGCGCGGGGGTCTACGTCTCGACCTCCTATGCGCTCGGAGCCCTCGGGGATGCCCGCCTAGTCATGGTCGCCTGGGCGATCGGAGGAGCGCATGCGATCTGCGGCGCAATCGCTTATGCGGCCCTGGCCAAGCGAGTATCGCTCAACGGGGGCGAGTATGTCTTTTTAAGTCGATTCGTCCATCCCTCGGTCGGGTTCATGGCCGGTTGGATCTCGATCATTGCGGGGTTCACTGCCCCGATTGCGGCTGCGGGTTTGGTCTTTGGCGAAACCATCTTAGGCGCTCCGCAGTCGACGGTCCAAGCTCGGGTGTTGGCCACGTTGTGGATCGCGATATGCGCGGTTTTCCACAGCGTCAATTTGCGCACGGGTGCTTGGCTCAACAATGCTGTCGTGGCAATGAAGTTCATCGGCTTTACGATCTTTGCGGTCGCTTGCGCGATCTTCCTCGTGCGGCTGGGTCCTGCCGATAGCTTTACCTTCCATGGATTTACACCTGAGGGCTTTACCCCTGCTGGCTTTACCCCGGCTTTGAACCAACCTTGGATCGCCTCGGATTACTGGGGACGTTTTGGCGAACCGGAGTTCCTCAAGGTCCTGCTGATCCAATTGTTTTTCATCGCGCTTTCGTACACCGGATTCAATGCGAGTATCTACATTGCAGGAGAAGTCCCCTCGCGATCGGTATCCCGGTCGATGGTCCTTTCTTGCATCCTCGTCACGGCGACCTATCTGTTGCTCAACACCTTGTTTTTGATGTGCGACACCCAGGAGTCGATCGTGGCGGGCAAGGACACCTTTGTCTCGGGGGTGGCCAAGAATGTCGGAGGCGTTGGATTGCAGTGGGTCATGCGAATCACGATCGCACTTTCCTCGGCCACGAGCGTATTAGCCATGCTCGCGATCGGTCCGAGGGTGATCGCTCAAATGTCCAAAGACAAGTTGCTCCCACGTGTTCTCTCGGGCCAAGACCCACTCGACTCGTCCCCCAGTACCCCTCGTCTAGCGATCGGCCTGCAGGCCTTGGCAAGCTGCATCATTGTATGGAGCGCCAGCGTTCTTCAGATGATCAGCTATCTGGGGCTGACCCTGACGCTTTGCGGAGCGATGGCCACGGCAACCCTTTGGATCGCTTACAAGGACATGCATTCTCGCCGAGCCATCGCGTGGTGGGAGCATCTTGCACTGGCCGTGTATATTGGGGGAGCGATGCTGCTGATCGCAGGGGCTTGGATCGTCAAGCGAGAGCAGTTTTACCTGTGCATCGGGACGTTCCTGAGCGGGCTGGTCGTGTACGGTTTTGCCAAGGGATTTCAACGGGATTCAAAGGAATGACTCACAAGGCCAAAGCAGCGTTGGATTGGATCGATCCTCAGAGCATCCTTGTTTCGGGCATGGTGATGATTCTCTGCATGATGCTTGGGGAATCCAGGGCCGAAGATCCATTGCTCGCAAAAGCCCCTGATTCCAAGCAGATCGCGGGCTTGATTGAACAACTCAATGCCCCGAACCATGCGGAACGCAGACGTGCGTTTTTGGATCTTTGCGATCCTGCGGTCGACCTGGATAGTTGGAGCAACACTCAGGGTGCCATCGCTAAGGATCCACAAGTCGAGGCGACGTTGGTTTGGCTCAAACGCATCCGCTCCTTGCCCGGTCCCCTCGACGCAAAACTCGATGCAGCGTGCGATTATCCAGCCTTGGCTCAAGGCTCGATGAAGGTCGTCGAGCGCTATGCCCAAGAGGGCAAGCTCGATATGCTCATGGAGTTGATCAAGCTGCTGCCCCGAAGCAGCCTCGATGCGATCCTTCAAAATAGCTTCGCACGGGGCGAAAACGGGCTCCAATCGATCTTCGATCGAGCCTGGGCCTTGGGTAGACCCGATCTGATTCCGAAAATGCTCGACGCGCTGATCCCTCCTCATCCCTTGCGCGTTGGACTCAATCGCCGCTGGAAATCGCTTGGCCTAGGGGACTCCTGGAAAATTTCCGTGCCGCTCGAATCGACCGATGTGCAGATGATCGCTCTGGAGAGCGAAGGCCAGATCGACCAAGCCGCAGCGTTGGCCAAGAAGTCGGGTCGGCCGGAGGCGATTGAGAAGCTGCTCCTGCGGAACAGTCGCTGGAACCAATGGCTCGATCTCGACCCATCACGATTAAGCCTCGTCTCGGCGGCTTGGTCGGAACTCCCCCGCGCATTGATCCTCGAGGCCCTCGATCGGCACGATGAGGCAAAAGCCTTTTACGAGATACGCAAAGCGTCCGCAAAAGCATCCGCTCAAGGAGCTCTGCCCAGAGGTACATCGCCAAAAGAGATCGAATCGCAAGTGCTTGCGACCCAACTGGCATTGCTCACCGGGGATACCGAAGCGGTCTTTGCAAATCTCAAAGACAACGCGCCGGTCGAACTGATGAACATGTACTTTCTCCACAACCGGATCGATCCTTTATTCGAGTCGGAAGATCTCGCCGTGCGTACCGAGAAATCTGTCTCGAATTGGCTCGATCGGAACGTCGCCGAGGGCAGAGGTTTCACCAAGGTCGTGCGATTCCAGGCTCTGTTCCGCAGGATCGGTGAGTCGGCTTGGTCCAAGGCGACCGAGCAGCGCGTCTTCGGGTTCATCGAAAGCCAGCCGCGAGACCAGCAGTTGCTGCTTTGGAAAGACTACCTCCAGCAAATCTTTCGTTATGGGCTGGAGGAACTCCGCCCCGTGGTGCTTGCAAGGGCGCTTTCGACGATCGACTCGGAACCGCCGGTGACCAAGCGATTGAAGAATCCCGTGGCGGGTTTCCCAGAGGCTCAGTCCGAACGAATCATGACCCACGAGGACCTCTTCTCCGAGAGCTTCCCTTATATGAAAGAAGCCTCTTATCCTCTGTTTCGAGCTCTCAAAAGAGAGCACACCGAGAAAACCGACCTCCAAGTGCTTGAGTGGTTGCAACAACTCCATCAAGGAGTTCGGCCCGAGGGCTGGTCGATGCAGGACGTTCGCTCGCTGTTTCAATCGGCCATTACGATCCGTAGGAACGAGGGAATCGCACCGGCCGGGATCGTGCTCGACTTGGCCGAGGCGCTCGACGCGATGGGAGCGACCAACGATGGAATCGATCTGCTCAGCAGCCTCAACGATTCCTTAAACGCCGATCTGATGCGATCGAAGTTTCTTGCAAGACTCGGCAAATACACCGAAGCCAGGAGCTTGGTGCTCGACTGCCAGCAGCGATCCCCCGGGAGCCTTGAAGTCTACCAATGGGCCTCAGAATTGTTCACGGAATTGGGTGAGGAGAACAGGCTCAAGTGGCTCGACCAACGTTTTTTAACACGCACCAACGGGATGGAAGATTTCTCGGTGTATTCGAAAGACATGCGTCGCACCGAGCGGTTCGAACTGGCCGAACCCATCGGGCGCTTCCTGCAAGTCCAATTCGATTCCTCTCCATCGAGCTTAGCGGACCTGTGGTTGGAAGATGTCTATTGGATATGGAATCTATCGCTCCTGGCCAATCAATACCATCAGTCCGTCCCGGATCACCCTGAGCGAATCGATCGGACGTTTGATCTGACGCTCATGAGTTCCCTTTTCGATATCTTTTCGGAGTTCGATTCCGAATCCGGAATGAACTTGCAGATGGCAAGGGGTCGAACGTCGATCGGTTGGGATATGGATTGGACGAGGTGGTCCTGGCGATACGAACGGGTGCTGGCAGCCGGGTTCTGGCAAGCCGTCAGCAAGGGGGATCGGGGCAAGGCGGATCGGTTCCTCCGAGCCGCCCATCGCATCAATCCCGAACAGATCAACACGCTGATCGACGCGGTCCCGTGGGTTCTTGAAAAATTCGATCGCCAGACCCTCGAAGAGTGGTTCCGGATCTACTACGGGCCGATGCAAGAACAGCTCAAGCAATATCCCGAGGATGTCCTAATCGCCAACAATTCCGCTTGGCTTGCCGTCAAATGCGGATTCGAGATCGATCGAGCGCTGGAACTCTCGAAGATGGTCACCGACCGCTACCCGAGCGATACGTATCTGGACACCCTGGCCGAGGTCCACTTCGTCAAAGGGGAGTTGGATCGAGCGATCGAAATCTCTTTGAGATGCCAGAAACTCAACCCTCGCGACCCTCACCACCGTCGCCAGCTCCAGCGCTACCGCGCGTCGCGCTTGGCACCCAAGTAGCGATCGATGGTCTTTTGCCCCAACGGGGCACGAGGGGATAGCCCAGGGCAAAGCGAAGCGCCGCCCTGGGATTGATGTGCCCGAAGCAACCCAAGCCCTGAAAGGGCGAAAGAACGGTCAATCCCATACATAGCGTTCATCAAATGGGACTTCGTATTTCTCTAACAATCGGCGGTATTCTTCTTGAAAGGTGACCACCCTGTGATGCTCTGCCTGAGTTGCTATGTAAACCTCCAACGCCGGGCGATGCGAAGGGCTGATGGAAAAAATGCCTTATCCACCTTGCCAGTGAAAATTTGTATACCGTGCTCCCTTGGTTTTCAGCCATTTCGAGGATCCCGTTTTGATCTCCTGGACCAAATCCGACGGTGCACATGTGCGAGGGAGGGAGATCAACAAATGGATGTGGTCCGCGACTGACCCGGCTTTGAGGAGTGTGCCCTTTTGATGATCGACGATACCACCGATGTAAGCGTGAAGGTCGTCCCGGATATCATCGGCCAGCAACATCTCCCGGTTCTTCGTGGAGAAGACTAGATGAACAAGTATCTGCGCGAGCGATTGCGGCATAAGGATACGTCCTTTCAGGGCTTGGGCAAACGGGAGGATGGCTTTCCCAACCATACCCAGGGTGGTGACATGATGGATCATTCCACGAAATTATAATTGTCCGTGGGCTCGCGAGTTTGGCGATTGCCCGATGGTTTTTTGCCCCAACGGGGCGCAAGGTGATAGCCCAGGGCAAAGCGAAGCGCCGCCCTGGGATTCGTGACGTCATTAACATCGCTAGCCCTGAAAGGGCGGAACCGGCGGCGCGTAAGTCGTGCGATGATGTTTCGCCCTTTCAGGGCTTTGGCGAATTGGGGCGGCGTACCACCCAGGGTGGCGCTGCGCGCTACCCTGGGCTATCTCATTATGCCCCTTTGGGGCGTCGGGATCCATGGTTCTTTGAACGAAGCCCGATGGTTTTATGCCCCTCTGGGGCGAACGATCCCATTACGGATCGGTGTTGATCCCCAGTTCGGAGAGAATTTCGCGAGGGACGCTTAACGCTCAGGCGAACCTTGGGGTCCCTCTTGCTCGTTTTTTGCTTGGAAGGCCACGAAGCGGTTGAACCAAGTTTGAATCATCATTTTCTGTTGCTGCGTCGAGGCGAGGTTCATCGCGATGTCAACCTCTTTGCGTCCTGCCGATTTATCGCCAGACCCGTACAAGCACATTCCTTGGATCAGGCGAGCCGTGGGTTGGAGCGGATTGACTCGAATCAGCTCCTGACTTTCGGCCTGCGCTTCGTAAAAGTCTCCATTGGCTACCTGCATGACCATCCTTTTGATCCGATAGTCCGTCGAACCAGGGTTGTTGGCAACAAGGTCGTTCAGAGCCGCGATCGATAGATCGAGCCTCCCTGCGACCTCTGCGACATAAGCGACTTGGGCTAGGACCTCTTCGCTCTTGGGAGCCGCCCGCATGGCAGACTGCATCGCTGCAAGGGCCGCATCGGGGTTGCCGATTGCGATCTCGGCGGTGCTCAAAGCGATCCAAGCGTCGATGTCATCGGGGGAGCGTTCCAGAGCCTCTTTGAGCATCGCCCTGGCTTGTTCAACCGTCGGTCGCTTGATCGGCAGGTTCATTGGCATCTTCTCGGTAAAGCCGATCAATGCGATGCCCAGATCTCGGCGTTGCTCCTCGGGGCTGAGCACATCGCTTTGGAAATAAGGAACCAGTAGCGACTTGTCCTTGGGGCCGTCGTTCGAGGCCGCCGGTTCGCTCGGTCGGCGCATGATACGATGGTCCGTCAGGCTGGTGTGAGCGATATTGGTGTTGGAATTCGTTGACATGTGGCACTCGATGCAGTTGTCCTGCTGCTTTTCGCGAACCTCTTGAACTTCGGTGCAAACCTGTGTTTGATGGCAGGATTTGCAATCATCGATGAATCGACGCAGGGCCTCTTGGGGCTCGAACGATGCATGCGGATCATGGCAAGAGGTGCAAAGCAGTTTGCCACCCGACGCGGTACGGCACTTGGCCTGGAGCATCTGGTCGAAATGCCCGACGGCCTTGTTCTTGAACTTCGCCTCGGGGTGTGCCAAGAACGCGTTGATGAACAGTTCCAAGGGCATCCCAGGACGAAAATCGTTCGCCAAACGGTCTTTGCGAGTCACACGTGCCTTGCCGCTCAAATGGCATTGGGCACAGATCGACAATTGTAGGTCATCGCTCAAATGCTTCGGATTGACGATCGAGGTATCGATGCCCCCCAGTGATGCGTCTAGCGGCTTGCCTTCGGTCCGCTCCTGCGAATGCAATTCGCCGGGTCCGTGGCATCGCTCGCAGCCGATGGACAACTGCAACGGACTCAGAGGAAGCTTGTAGCGATTGATCGAATCGGGGATCTTCTCGTGCTGGTTGATATGGCAGTAAAGGCACTCGGTGGTCGTAGGCCGCTGGGTCGCTGTCCCAAGATCAAAGCCGGGGGAAATGTCCCAACGTTTCTTGGTCGAAAACCAACTGACGGGCGACTGCCAAACCGAGTCTGCGTCGTAGACCAAATAGGAGCGACCTCGGGTTCCCGATCCGATCGCAATGGCAGTAGGGAAATCTAGGGTACCAATCGCTTGCCCGTCGACAGTTTTGGATCCGAGCGTATGGACCATCGTGCGATCTTCGATCGAGACGCTCATCTCATAGGGTCCGACTTGGCAAGGGTTCATCGCATCGACTTCGAGCGATTCGAATCCGTCGGATCCAGCGGCGATTGCCGAGCGACCCATGGGGTGCTGATGGAACGAGGTGCAAAGCTCTTGATGGCACTGGGCGCAGTTTTTATCCCCCACATAAGCGACATCGGGTTTGATGTTCCGAAATTTGGTTGGATAAGTCCATCGCGGATCGGAGCTGGCGAGTCGGACATTTTCCGAAGGCATCGACGTTCCGCTGGCCGCAGTCTCGAGCCCGACTCCAGCCGATTCGGCGATGAGCTTATCGACGTCCGTGACACGGATTCCATCGGATCTGCGGGTCAACCACCAGGCCGATCCGCCGAGAATCGCGAATAAAACCAAAACGAGAAGCAGTGACTTGTTCATAGATGGATGGGCTACTTGGTGTACTGCATGGTTTGGGTCGACTCGGTGTTTTGCATCAGTTCGTCGATGTTCCACCAAGTCGGCTTCATGGTTCGATTCGAATACAGCGCGGCGGCTTGGTCGACGTAATGGGGGGACTCAACGTGTCCCGATTGCCCCCAGGGCGTGCAGGTAAACGATCGCACGCCGTGCTCTTGGTCGAAGAACATCAGGATCATGGCCATCGAACCGCTGTTGGCAACTTGGACTCCTGGAAACTCTTTAAGATCGGTGCTGCGGACATCGAGCAGGGTTTCCGAGAAATTGGCCTCTTTGTCGCCGGAGCTGTAATCCGCACCGGGCGCCGGGAAGTAGGCTCCCCCGCGTCCGACAACGTGGATCTGCCCCCAAGGGATATTCCAAGCTCCGTACTTGGTGGTCATTTCGTCGATGGTCTGTGCGAGCAACTCGAGCATCTGTTGGCGGTCCGGATCCGAAAGGGGTTTGGACTGACCCAAAGGTCCTAGATTGAGCTTCTCACCGCACTTGAGCCTCCAATACTTGAACAGAGCCGAGGCGGTCGCATCGATCGTGTAGTTGCCATCCCAGGCCAAGATGCCTTCGAGAGCCTCGACAAACGTTTTGTTGTCCTGGTATTTCTTGCCGTGCAAGCTGTAGGCTTCGCGAAGCTCTGCCTGCCATCGCGGGGCCAAGTTGTCGTAGATGTCCAGCACCACATTCATCGCGTCTTGCATCGTGACGGATCGGTTCGATTCGAGCATTTCGATGGTGCGACGACCGCGAGGATTGTTTTGGTCCCAGGTGACGTTGTAAACATAAGGAGCGTACTTATCTGGAGTCAGCGGCGAATCGACGATCATGTTCGCGGGACTGATGTTGCAATTCTGCATGTAGCCCTTGGCCGGATTGATCAAACAGACCAAGTCCGATTGGGGATGGATACCCTTCCAAGCCGTCTTGCTGGTCGTGCCGTCGACAGGCCGAGTCCAATCGTAGCCATCGGGTCGGATCGGGGTCGCACCGTTTCGAACGTAGGAGATGTTGCCTTGAACGTCTGCCGACATCACATTCTGCTCGTTGTATTGATGGCGACCGAGCGCTTCATTGAACTCATAGACATCCTTGGCATGAGCCATCGCATCGAACTGCTCGTAGAGTCCTGTTTGTTCGAGGTACGGCGATGCGCCGACGTAAGCGATCCCGTTAGCAAGATCGGGATCGGAGATGACCGGACCGAGATGCGTATAAAGCGCGGTCTTCTCGATCGGCTCGCTATCCTTGAGACCGATGCGAAATTTCTCGATTTTCATCGGTCGCCACTGACCATCGTACTGGTACTCAGGGAGCGGATTGGCTCGGATCTTGATCTCGTAGACATCTGAGGTATCCGGTCCACCGGTAGTCAACGCCCAGCCGACACGTTGGTTGTGTCCGATCGCCAACATCGGGGATCCGATCAAGTAGTAGCCATTCATGTGCAGATCTCCGCCGTGGAAGCGAGCTTCGTAGAGGACTGCGAGTCCTTCCCAAGTCAGGTGAGGATCCGACAGCAGGATCGCCGACTTGTCCGCAGAGCGTTTAGGCGAAACGGCCCACTGGTTGGAGCCTGCGGCAGGTTTGGGCCGAACCGGCGCTTTGCCCAGATCGTCGCGCATCGTACCTAGGGGCCAGCGCAGGATCATCGCGCGGCCGACGGCCAGAGGATGCCAAGGCTCGATGTCGATGGCAACTGCGGCAGCCTCCTGGGGATGCTCGGCGATGTAGGCTCGGATGCCTGCGGTGAAGGCTTCGAGATTGCTGCGGACCTTCTCGGGCGCTTTTTTGAAATACTCCGTATGCAACGTATCGTTATGAGCCAACCGCATCATGTAGTCCTGTTCGAGCGCCGATGGACCTTGGATCTCTGCCATCCGACCGACTCCGGTCCGAATCGCCAAATAGATGTCTTCGAGTCGGTCTTGTGCCTGCGCATATCCAAATGCATACATCGCAGCCGTTTCGTCATCGGAAACCAAGTGGGGTACGCCCCACGTGTCGCGAATAAGCTTGGCTTCCTGGGCCTTGCCCTGGACCAATAGGCAACCGACCAGGAGCGAGACGATTGCAAGTTGGAAACCAAGCTTACGGACAAACCGATGAATCCGCATGGATCTTCGAAAGGGAAAGTATGGACTAGATAGTGCAGAGACGGTCAGTGCATTCATGGTAGGTTCAACGTGCAAGTGCCAATGGAATGAACGGCGGGCATCGACCTTCCTTTATAATCTAAGCGTTAGGATTGTGGCATAAGCCAGCTTCTCAATTCCTCAATCTTTGCTTGGCGATCGAGCCACGGAACGTACCCCAATCGGTCTTTGGCAGACGAAATATCAAAGTAGTGATCTACTCCCAGTTGCAACGCGACAAACCGAGTCATCGGCGGCTCGTCAGCACGCCCCGACCAGCGATAGAGGGTTTCGAGAACCCCGCCTATTCCGTAGGCGGCAAAGACCGGGATCGAGCCGCTCGGGGGCTTAAGCCCTGCACATTGGAGAATCGTAGAAATCCATTCCCAGCACTCGATCGGCTGACCATCGGTGATGAAGTACGCGCGGCCAGCCGCCTGAAGATCCCCGAGGAGCATCTTTTGAAGCGCCAGTACGTGGGCATGTGCCGCATGATCGACATGGACAATGTCGATAAGGTTTCGGCCCGTGCCGACGCGCCTCAATCGACCTTGGCGACACCGTTCGATCACCCGAGGGATCAGGTGCGGATCACCCACCCCCCAAATCAGATGCGGACGCAGCGCGCAGGTGGCCATCTTTCCGAGCTCGCAGGCAGCCAAAACCCGCCCCTCGGCAATCGCTTTGGTGCGAGGGTAATCGCACAACCAACGGTCCGGGTAGGGGACTTGCTCATCGATCCGGGATTGAGGGGAGCCATCGAAACTCACCGAGGGTGAACTCGTGTAGACAAACGCTCCGATGCGATGTGAACGAGCGGACTTGAGCAGCAGTTCGGTCGCGGTGATGTTCGTCGATTCGTAGTCGGAGCGTTTGCCCCATACTCCTGCGATCGCAGCGGTATGGATGACTGCATCGACATCCTGCATCGACTCCTCGACAAGTCGAGGGTCAAGGATTGAGCCTTGGATGCACTCGACTCCCGCATCGGCCAGCTCCGGATATCTACCGCGAGCCAGACCCCGGACTCGGTAGCCTTGCTGGATCAATTGACGGCAGATCGCCGCCCCGAGGAAACCTCCGTAGCCAGTAACAAGGATGCGTTGGGACACGATA
Source organism: Pirellula sp. (assembly GCA_021300015.1). Taxonomy (GTDB): domain Bacteria; phylum Planctomycetota; class Planctomycetia; order Pirellulales; family Pirellulaceae; genus JBKCUI01. Next base: position 87,187 of record JAJTFB010000005.1, read on the forward strand.
GGATTGCTCGTTGCGCGGGTGTTCGGAAAGACGGGTTGTTGGAGGTACTTGGCTAATTGCTACTCATCCGGGCTGCTACTCGTTCGGGGTATCGAGTTCCTCGAAGATCACCTCATCCCCTGGAGAGCTTGCCGAAGGTGCCGAACCGAGTCCCCATTGCTGCATGCGTCGCAGAAGCCGTGCGCGGGAGATCCCAAGCGACTTGGCCGCCGCAGTGTTGTTGCGAGGATGGCTCGCCAGGGCTTGTTCGATGAGCATTCGCTCGACTCGCTCAAGGACTTCATCCAAGACGATCGGCTCGGTCGCTTCAATACGTTCGATATGCGATGGATAGGTTCGCAAAGAGATCGGCAGATGCGATTCATCGAGCACTTGATCCCCAGCTAGGCGAATCGCATGCTCGAGCGCTCGATCCATCTCGTCGATGTCCTCGGGCCAAGCGTAAGCCAGCAGGGTATCGAGAAACGCTTGGCTCCAGCGAGCCTGTGGGGCTCTTCGCATCCAGGCGACCAGCAAGCTTTCGATCTCCCCGGTGCGGGACGAAAGAGCGGGTATGGGTATAATCTGCACCGATGCCCTGGCCATCATCGATTCCCATAGATCCCCACCTTGGACGAGCCCCGGCTCGCTCGAATGCCCGACCGTCACAAGGTAATTCCAATTCTGCTCGTGGCAGCGTCGGGCCAAGGGTTCACGCAGTTCCAAGGGGAGCTGCTCGATGCGATGCAATATCACCTCGGGTAAGTTCGGGCTCTGCCGAGTGTCATCGATCCAGTCGAGTGTGCTCTGCAGAAGATCTTTATCCATCAGCGAACCATCGATGACAAACGGGGCCATCCGAGCCGGTCGCTCGCCGCGCTGTGCACGTCGCTCTTTAAACAACATCATCGCCAAAGCCAACAGATAGTTGCCGCAATGGGCGACGAATCGAAGTGGGTGCTCACCGGCAATCGCCAATGCCAACTGCTTGCGCAGCGTCTGCGTACCTACCGAGGCACTCTGCAAATACCAAATCCCATCGAGTTTCGCATCGCTGAGCAACAGCGATAATGACGGGACTTCAACCCGCTGATGAAAGCCCGCATCGAGCATCGCCTGGGTATCCCCAGAATCAGGCTTGAGCACACACAGATGGCATGGACTGGCCGAGTCGTCCAGTGGCAATATCCACCGCAAGAGCGATCGACACGTGGATCCATCGGGGTGGCTCAGAACGACGCTCGAATCCGCAGAGATTCCCTCGGGGATCGAATCTTGCACACAGCGGACCGAAGCGAGCGACCCGTTGGCCGGCAACGCTAGCCAACGTGCAAAGAGGGTTTGATCCGGCAGTGCCCCTTGGGCATCGACCCTGCAGATAAGACCTAAACTATCTTCAATGCGATCCGCAAAGAGCGTATCGAACGCTTCGTTGGTAAAGACCAACTGAGAATCCTCCGAGAGCACCCACATCGGGTAGACCGACGAGCCGATCAAACGCGCAATTTGACGCTTCGGTACGTTGCGTTGTGACGGAGCATCCGACATACAGGGACTCGGAATATCAGGACTCGAAACGATGGACGGAACCAGGAACAAACCAAAAATAAAACACCGCAGGCTGCCGATTGCAACCTGCGGTGTGCGGGAAATGGAATGCGTATTGCCATCGCTCGAAAGAGGTTTATCGACGGACTCGAAAACCTCCGCTTGCGTGTCTTGCAGCTTTGCCTAGCAGCCTAGAACACGTCGAGGATGTAATGATGACCCCAATGGTACCGGCGATTGGTCGGATACTCATTGTACCAATGCCGGTTGTAAACAGGAATCTGAACCTCAGGAGCGTAGCGATGGTACAGACTGTCGCTGCTCTTGTAGTAGTCGGCCCCATAGAAATTTTGGGGGTAGTAGACATAAGGATAGTGGTTAAAGCGGGCATAATCGCGATTGCTCGCCGCTCCGCCCCAAGTCCTACCGTAAGCTTGTTGCGACTGCTGTGCATGAGAAACAGAAGCAGTCGAAATACTGGCAACCAAGGCCAGGGCGACAACCAATAGCGCCTTGCGAATCATAATTCCCCCCCGAGAACACGGCTTATTTGACGTCGTCGGTACGACTTCGACCGAGCGACTTGTAGGAGTTTTCGGCTTATCCGTTTCCTAAAGTTGAATCAATCTATTCGGAGTCTCCGGCAAATTCCTCCCCACTGGGCCTAACCCCAAAGTGGATCGACACGATGCCAATGGGTAGAATGACGCGGAATCTCATGCCGATTTCCCAAGTCCTACTCCCAGGCCGATCATGTCCGTCCGAATCCAAAAAGGAAAAGCGCTCGAGGCCCTGAACCTCACGCCTCTGATCGATGTGGTCTTCCTGCTGCTGATTTTTTTCCTCGTCGCTACCCAGTTCTCCCAAGACGACCAGCAACTGCCGATCCAACTCCCCTCAGCCAAAAACGCCGTACCGATGACGGTTGCTCCCGAGGAACTCGTCGTGAGTATCGGCCAGGATGGCACCTACATGCTCCGAGGACAACGCTTGGATATCCAGCAACTCGAATCGGTCTTGGCCCAAGCGATCGTCGACAATCCGATCCAGCAGACCGTCATTCTCCGTGGCGATAAAAGGGTCGAGTTCCAATCGGTCGTCTCGCTGATCGATCTTTGCAATCGCTTGAAAGTCCCTTCGTATCGGATCACCACCCAGGAGGATTCGCCTGAGCCGACTCCTCGTCCGGACCTGGGGGGGCCATGAACCGATCGAACTCCAGCGTATGGCTCGTGGATCTTGCGATCGGACTGCTCGGATTCCTCGTGATGATGATGGTCCTGAGAGTCTTTCGTTTCGACGACCCTCGCGTCCTGTACAACGCCTGGACCTATTGCTTGGCGATTCCAACGGTCATCGTCGGATCGACCATGCTCGCCCATGTCCTGATCCCCCAAAGCGCCGAGCGATCGATTCAAACCGGATTTCTCCTGAGTGTCTTGATGCATCTGGGGCTAACGGTCGCGGCGATCAACACCGTCCTTTTCTCAGGCGTGTGGAAGGATGGTACTCAGGAGGTCCAAGTCCAACTCAAGAACATGTCGCAAGGGTCCTCGTTCCTGACTCCACCCAGATCCCCCGATGTCTCTGCACCCGATTATCTCAAACCCGTGCCCAGTGCGATCGACCCGGCGACCCGAGTCGAACTGCGACCTGAGGCACCAGCCCCTAGCGCCCTCGAGCAGATCGACCCCCAAGAGCCATCGAGCCTCGATTCGAAAAAACAGATCCTCGATCAGCAATTAGCCCTAGAAGAACCCACCCAACCGCAGTTGGCCCCAGAGCAAGAGCAGGCCATGCAAAAGCCCTTGCCGACAAACGCCGAACCACCACGGCAAGCGATCCAGGTCGAGAACGTACTCCCAACGGCTTTGGCCCAAGCGGAGTTGCCCGAGTCCAAGCCGACGGAACTCGAACGTCCTACGGCTGAGCAAACTCCCGGCTTCCAACGCGCGACGATGGCCCCGGAGTCTCGCCCGCTAGAATCTCGCCTGCTGGAATCACCGACCGAGAAATCGCAATCAGCCGAAACGCTCCAGCGGGCCGAGCAAGGCCGACTCGAGCGCGAGCTCAATGCCGCTTTGGAATCGCCCCTAGCCTCGGCTTCCTCGGCCAACGACGAGGTCTTTTCGACGATGCGTTCGCAACAAGCTCGCCCTGAGCGACTCGAGCTACCTCGATCGACAAGTCCGATCCGTCTCGATTCGCAGACCAATCCCACCCAGGCCTCCGCAGAAGCGCCCGGGTTGCCCAGTGCCGGCTTACCCAGTGTCGGCGATCTGCTCGGCGACCGCGCCCAAATCGCACGTCGCGAGACCTCTTCCTCAGGGGTTCGATCGCGCGAGTCGATCCGGGGGGATACCGACGGTTCGCTCGACGTGAAACCTTGGAAAGATCCCATTGTCGGTCGAATCGCATCGGCAGCACCCAACTCGGCGGCACCCAACTCGGCGGCCATCGGAAACTCAGCAACGGCTCGGCTCCCTAGCCTCAGCCAACCGGATGCTGCTCTCTTGGGCTTGGACCAATTTCGCCCAGCGAGCCAAGCGAACAAGGGGACGGCCAAGGGGCTTGTGCCGATCCCTGCGGCTGCCTTTGAACAGCGGATGCGACGGATGGATGAGTCGAGCAACCAAGACATCCAAGCCATGGGTCCACTTGGCCCCCAGACCGAAGAAGCCATCGAAAAAGGGCTGACGTTTCTTGCCAAACATCAGCGGGTCGACGGGTCATGGAAACTCGAGGACTTCGGACAAAGGACGGTCATTCGCAGCGACACAGCGGCCACGGCCCTCTCGCTCCTTGCGTTTCAAGGAGCCGGGTATAGCCATGTGCAATACAAGTACCAGCAAGAGTGTCGCAAGGCACTCGGATTCCTTATCTCTGGACAGCAATCCAACGGGGATCTCTATCGCCCGATGGAGGAAGCCTCCGATCGCAACGGATGGCTTTACAGCCATGCCATCGGAACCTTGGCTCTATGCGAAGCCTACGGGATGACCCAAGACGAGAACCTGCGAAGCAATGCCCAACGGGCAGTCGATTTTCTGGTTTACAGCCAGGACCGCCAGGAAGGTGGTTGGAGATACATCCCGCGCGTCGGTAGCGACACGAGCGTCACGGGCTGGGGGATGATGGCCCTCAAAAGCGCCGAACTCTCAGGTCTGTATGTCCCTAAACAAACCTTCGAGGGAATCGAAAAATGGCTCGACCATTCCCAAGTCTCCTTGCGCGAACAGCATCTGTATCGCTATAACTGGTTAGCCAATACCCCGGAAACCAAACACGGTGCTCTGCCCACACCGGTCATGACCAGCGTGGGGTTGCTCATGCGGCTCTACATGGGCTACAAACGCGACAACAGCGTCATGGCCAAAGGAGCCGACTGGTTGCTCCAACGCCCACCGGCGATGGGGACCGAACAAGCCCCAAAACGCGATACGTATTACTGGTACTACGCCACCCAAGTTCTGTTCCACATGGGGGGAGATCGCTGGAAAAACTGGTACCAAGCCCTTTACCCGATGCTCATCGAATCGCAGGTCACCCAAGGCCCCTACGCCGGGTCTTGGGAGCCCATCGGCCCAATCCCCGACGCCTGGGGGGAATATGCCGGCCGACTCTACGTGACAACCATGAATTTGCTATCCTTGGAAGTCACCTACAGGCACCTTCCGATCTACGAAGCGACCTCGCGCTAGCTTCTCTAGCCGTTTCGCTACTTGACATTTCGCACCAGCGATGAAAGATATATTGAGGTTGAAATAAGAAGTCGGACATGATGCGACCTTTTGGCTCGAGCCGAGTCGAACAAGGTCGCATCTTTTTTTCTGTCGAAACAGGAGTTTGCAATGAGCGATCAAGTACCTATGACCCGAGAAGGGTACAATCGAATCAAGGCCGAGATCGAACGCCTGGAAAACGAGGAAATGCCCCGCATCGCCGAAAAGATCGCCGAGGCCCGAGCCGAAGGAGATCTCAAGGAAAACGCTGAATACCACGCGCAGCGAGAAAACCAAGGGCTCATGCAGGCCAAAATCAACTCGCTCAAATTCAAACTCTCCAGCGCCCAAATCGTCGATGTCGCCTCGATGCCCAAAGATCGAGTCGCCTTCGGCGCAACGGTCAAGCTCAAGGACCTCAAGTTCGACGACGAAGAAGTCTACACCCTGGTAGGTGCCGGCGACGAGAACTACGAAACCGGCAAGATACTCACGACTAGCCCCTTTGCAGCCGCAATGATGGGGAAAAAAGTTGGCGAAACCGTCGAGGTCAAAGCCCCAGCAGGGACTCTGCGGTATGAAGTTCTTGAAATTCACTTCGACGAAATCTAACCTGGACCACCTGACTTGAGCTCCTCTAGCAACCCTCCATCGAACGATGCTTCCGACGGCAAAGATGTCTCCCTAGGACCAGCTTGCTTGGTTGTCGCCGTCGTCGCGATGATGTTCGTATGCATCGCTGTAGCCTACATGTCCTTTATGCTCACGGGCAACCAAGGCCCCCGCGCCGCCCGAGCCCTTCGCGAACAACTCATCCCCTGGGTCGATGACTCGGCATTGAGCAAAACCGACCAAACCGCCATCATCGACGAACTCAATGACCTCTCGTCCAAGATGGAACGCGGTGAACTGACAAGCCGACAACTCAGCCGCTTGGGGATCCGCATGACCGATTCGACCGTCCTGCAATGGGGGATCGTCGAGGATACCCTCCGCTACGTCAAAGCCTCCCCAGGTTTCAACGACGAAGAAAAGGAAGATATCCAAAAGACCTGCGACCGCTGGTTGCGATGCGCCTCAGAAGGCCGACTCTCGATGACCGAAATGGAATTCGCCTTCCAGTCCGCCGGACTCAAAGAACCACGCTCCGGACGCTTAAGCCTCCGTAAGGATGTCACCGACGATCAAATTCGCGAATTCCACCGAAGAGTCCTCGGCATCTGCGAAAAGTACAAGATCTCGAGCGAACCGTTCGACCGAAGTGTCTCCCAAGTCTTCCACATGCTGATGGAAGACGGACTGGCCGAGAAATAAGCCTCCTGGTAGCTGATACTTAGGCTTAATCTCCAGGCTCATTTTCCAAGCGACAGAAGCTCCACCCGCCATCGATGGAGTATCTCCGGCGTGAGCGCGCCATAGTCGCTCCACGTCGCGGGCTCTGCATAATCACCCTCGGCCCGATCCTCAGACTTCAGTTGCAGCGACTTGCGAAGCCTCTGGCCAAACCGGTAACGATCCTGACCAGACTCCTTGGCCAACTGATTCAAAACCTCCACATCCTGCTGGCCATAACAGTAGGCCTTCAAGCGAATCGAGGGTATCGGACCGGCCAACTTGGGATCCTCCGAAGGATAAAACAACGACAACTCGTCGGCTTGCTTCCATGAATTCGGCGTGCCTATGGTTTGCCAAGGCAAAATCCCATCGGCCCCCGAACTCCAAGCGTCCCAACTCCAAGCGACGGCCGTCGCATTGCTCTTGCCGATAGGATTGTTTCCGCCGTAGATGACCACTTCATGGCCAAATCGAAACTTACGGTCGAGCACCAACGACTCATACTCCTTGAACGCTCCATTGGCCACCACGTTGAATTTGAGCATCTCGTCGAGCGTATCGCGTTGCCATTGCGGGCGCGAAATGTCCGCGCGAAACACAACCCTCGGAAAATCGCCCTTGCCAACCCCACCGGTGGCTTTCGCCACTCGGGACGCTTCGAGACCATCGCGGAAGGCCAACCCAAAATAACGCAGGGCGATGTAGTCTTGGAAATTGGCGGGCTCATCCAAAAGCCAAGGGGATGAGCCCCTCGACCAGCCCTTGGCCTTGAAATTATTCTTGTTGTTCAAGTAGACGTGAAATCGAGTCTCCATCCATCGTTGATCCGCACAATGATCGACACTTTGAGAGACCGAGGAAACCCACGCTTGGCGATACGATTCGGGAAACGCTTGGTCTGCCCAGTAACTCCCGTTGTAATTGGGATCGATCGGCAAGGGCCAGTTTTCATGCATCGCAAGATAAAAACATTCGATCGGGACCTTGCCCCTGGGTAAATCCTCAAAGGCCTCTCCTGTAAATAGCCTAGAGAATCGTCGATCGAAGGCACTCCAATCCAACACCCCGTTTTTCCATTCCGGGGCGCAGCCATCGGCAAGCTTACCTCCCTGCCCATAGGGGACTCGATTGACGACCGTTCGATGCCGTTGAGCCAACCGGTAGTAATCGATGTCGTTGTTCGGAAGCCCATAGCAATTCATCTCCGGCAGAAAACTCAGTGTCTTGGGAATCACTCGATCATGAACCCGTAAGACCACCGAGAGCTCGATCGGTTGCTCCTGCTGCTCGATCCTCAAAACAGCCTTGTATTCCCCAGCCGGTACCTCGGGGGGAACATAGGTCTCAACCAACCAATTCGATCCACGCCCCGCAGGCGACTCGCGTGTGGTCCACTTCGGAAAATTCCCCTCAAGCGGTATCGCGATCAATGGATCGGGAATCGATTGGTCGCCGCTCGGCACGTCCCGATAGGTATAAATCTCAAGACGGCTCGATTCCAGAGGACTCTTTGGCGAATCGAGGTTTTGCCAACTCCAGGTCATTCTCGGCGCAGTGGGCTGCTTGGATATGACCTGAAAGCCAGCCCACGCGCCTCGCGCCATATCGAGCCTGACGGTGCGTGTTTGTGCATCGAACAGGTGATTGGACTTCAGATAGCTCTCGCGCTGAGCCGGGATCAAAGTCTTGGTTTTAGAAACATAGGTATCGAGTGGGTCGATCACGCTCCATTGCGCACCCGCAGCTTCGAGTGCCCCAGTCCAGTAGGCATCATTCTTAAAATTCGCATTCTTTTTGCCGCTGAGGTTTGCCACCGGCTTGAGGGCCAGTGCCGAATCTTCCTGACGCAATATGGGGACTTGGACGATCCGCTCGAGCCCTAGATTCCCATGCTTGTCGATCGCCTGGACACTGATTTTCGCCGAAGTGGAATCCTTGCTCAAGAGTTTTGAATTCGGGGACAAAATCCGATCCAACGGCATTAAAAACCGATGCTTGTCATGGCTTCGGATCGATGGCACCCAAAACGGGGCAAGCTGCTCGCCATCGAGCTTCGCACGAAATCCGATCAACTCATCGATTCGATTCGGTTCGATCTGCCATGTAACCCTCAAGCGAGGATCTTGTTCATCAGGAGGCACAAAACGCAATTCGTCGATCGTTGGGATCGCACTGCTGGATTGCTTGGGTACATCGGGGCCGACTTGTACCATCAAATAAGGAGCGCTCGAGCGATTCGAGTCCTTGCTCGCGACGAAACGATTGGGGAATATCTCCTGCTTGAATTCCTCCCCGTTGCGAGTCCAGGTGCTTCCTGTGTCATCCATCAAGACAATTCCATAACTCAAACCATGGACCCTGGCGAGCAAAATTTCAGGCGGTACATCCAACTCCACCCAGCCCTTGCTCGCCGATGGCTTCGCATCGACCGAGGCATAGATCGTATTGCCCTGGCCAATACTCACCGCGGTTAAATCCGAGTCGTACCATCGCTCGGAGGGATAAACCCGGTGGGTAAAGGTCGATGCACCTTGAACTTTCTGATATCCACTCCCATCCCCCTCAATCCAGTCGGCACTGAGCGTGCTGAGCGTCACGCGCTCGATGGGTCGGTCCCCCTCGACCTTCAGCATCAATTTAGCACTCTGAATCTGCTTGCCCTTGAGCACCCCTGGCTGAAAATCGATGATCGAAAGCTCGACGATCGACTTGAGCTTGAGCCTCGGCGCACCACCATTCGAACCGCTTTGCTCCGATGGGTAATTTGACACCCATGTGTCTCTGGCAATATCGATGCGAACTGCCCCCTCGGCTCCTTGGCCGAAAACCCTCGAACCGCAATTTGTAGACAAGAGGACCGCAAATGAAAAACAATAAACCAAGAACAACGCATATGCATTGCGCATGAATGCCTCCTGTCTGTAGCAGTACTCGATTACTCGGGTGACTTGCGCTTCTTAACCGCACGGGTTTGTTTAGCGCGGGATTGACTAGCACGCTTCTTACTCACATCGGGCTCTTGGGACGCCGAGCCGGATTCTCCGGTCCGAACGCTCTCCCACTGCGCCAAGGCCTCTGCAGTATAACTCCGATGCCGACCCTTCGGGACTCCTTGCACCAAAGTGCTTCGCCCATAATCGATGAGCATCTGTGGACTCCCCTCGAAGACCAACTGGCCTCCAGCCTTGCCCGCTTCAGGCCCAAGATCGATCACCCAATCGACCACGCGGATGACCTCGAGATTGTGCTCGATGATCACCACCGAGTTGCCTTGGTCGACGAGTCGATTCAGCAGATTCATCAGCTTATTGATATCATCGAAGTGCAAGCCGGTTGTCGGTTCGTCGAGCACAAAGAGCGTTTTCCCCGTCGCTGGACGGACCAACTCGGCAGCCAGTTTGACTCTCTGCGCTTCGCCTCCCGATAGGGTCGGTGCGCTCTGTCCAAGCTTCACATAGTCGAGCCCCACATCGCACATGATCTGGAGCATTTTGGCGATCCGAGGTTGCTCGCTGAAGTGCTCCAAGGCTTCTGCCGTCGTCGACTCGAGCACATCATTGATGTTTTTCCCACGATATTTGACGGCCAAGACTCGATCCTGATACCGCTTACCCTGACACGCTTCGCACTCGATCCAAACATCTGGAAGAAAATGCATCTCGATGCGCTGTTTCCCGACACCGTCGCATGCCATGCAACGCCCGTTGCCCGCGTTGAAACTAAAACTCCCCGACTGTATGAATCCATCATTGGGTAATGATGCATAGAATTGCCGTATCGAATCGAAGACCCCTGTGTAAGTCGCAGGCGTGCTCGTAGGACTATTGCCCAGTGGGGATTGATCGACCTGAAGCACCTTATTGAGTTGCTCGGCCCCTTCGATCGCACCGTGCGCACCGGGCACCTTATTGCTCCGATAAAACTTCTGTGCCAAGCCTGGATAAAGAATCCCTTGGATCAATGAACTCTTTCCGCTTCCGCTCGGCCCGGTGACAGCAATCAGACGCTCTAAGGGAAACGCAACATCGATCAACTTGAGCGTATTGTGCGCGGCTCGGCGCACTGTCAACCACTTGCATCCTGGCCGCTCCTGGTGCGTTTCCGGATCGATGATCAATGCTCGCTTTTGATCGATCTGAATCGACTTGGACCCATTGAGATAAGGACCTGTGACGGAAACTTGGTTTTTAAGAATCTCCTCGACGCTACCTTGAGCGACAATCGTCCCTCCCAAAGAACCAGCCCCGGGCCCAAAATCCCGAACCGAATCGGAACTTCGTATCACGTCGCGATCGTGCTCTACAACCAACAGTGTATTTCCCAAATCCCTCAATTGATGCATCGCGCGGATCAGTTTTTCATTGTCCCTCGGATGAAGCCCAATCGTGGGCTCATCCAATACATACAACACCCCGCTCAATCCTGTTCCGAGCTGACTGGCAAGTCGAATCCGTTGCGACTCGCCACCCGAGAGTGTGTTCGCCGTTCGCCCGAGCGTCAGATAATCCAATCCAACATCGACCAAAAATCGAAGGCGTTGGAGAATCTCCCGTCGGAGCTCTCCCCCAACCTGCACCTGATGCGAAGAGAAATCAAGCGATTGAATCCAAACCTGCAAGTCCTCGAGTGTCATGCACATCAAGTCCGCGATCGGCTTGTCAAACCAACGCATCGCAGATGCCTGCGGATTGACCTTGGATCCCCCGCAAACCCTGCATGGCACATCGCCAAGTTGGCCTTGCAATTGCGATTTGATCCACGAATTGTTCTTGGCCATAAACTCGAGCGTTGGCAGGATCCCCTCGTACCGGAATTCAAACGACAATTGCTCCCCGGAGTAGAGAGGAATCAACACCTCCTCGGCTCCATGGAAGAGCTTATGAAATTGGCTTCTGCTCCAGGTCTTAAACGGCTCCTCGACCGGCAAATCCAAATGACTTCCCATGGCTCGAACCATCGCTAGGGCCATCGGATTGCCAACGGGATTCCATAGGTGCAAACCACCCTCGAGCAGGCTCAGCCCAGCATCGATGAATCGCATCGGATCGGCTCCGGCTTCGGTCCCGATGCCCGAACATGCTTCACACCAACCGATCGCGGAATTGAACGAAAAGGAATGCGGGCTGAGGGGTTCAAAGGAAATGCCGCAAGCATGACACGCCGAATGCAACGAATAGGTTTCTATGGCCCATCGATTTTCCGGACGATCGTCAACCATGGCCAGTTGCGCAATGCCCGAACCGAGCCCTAAGGCCGTTGCCGCACTATCGGCTAAACGCTTGCGATCGATCTGATCGAACTGGATCCGATCGATGACGACCTGTAGCTGCGAGACTTGCTTGGCCGGTAACTTTAACTCTTGATCGATTTCGTGTGTCTTGCCATTGACCCGAATCCGTGTGTAACCCGACCGGAGCAGGTCCTGCAAGAAGCCCTCGAGGTTCTGATTCGCCTGAAGCGTCACGGGTGCCAACAGCAAGCATCGCTGTGGCAGCTTTTTATTGCGGCTGGCTTCTTCCTTCTTCTGCATCCAGCGATCGAGAATCTGATCGATCGTTTGGGACTCGACCGGAGCATCGCACTGCGTGCAATGCTGCTTGCCCATCCGCGCATAGAGCACTCGGAAATAATCGTAAATCTCCGTGACTGTCCCGACGGTCGAACGGGGAGTGTGCGAAAGCCCTTTTTGTTCGATCGCGATCGCAGGGGCGAGCCCCTCGATTTTCTCCACCGGCGGCTTGGGCATCTGCCCGACGAATTGCCGCACATAAGGGCTCAAGCTCTCGACGAATCGTCGCTGCCCCTCGGCATAAATCGTCTCCATCGCCAAGGAGGTCTTACCGCTCCCGCTGTGCCCACAAAAGACGGTCATGGCCTGCTTAGGTATCGTCACATCCACACTCTTGAGATTGTGCTGCGTTGCTCCAATCACGCGGATATCTTGCAACGCTGGACTCGTCAGCGGCGATGCTATCGGTTCAACCTTGGCTTTGCTGCTCTTGCGACTAGCCGATTTCTTCGTCTTGGTCGAACCACTCTCACGGCTCTCCAAATACTGCTTGATCGCTAAGCCCGTGTAAGAGTCCGGGTTCCGAGCGACCTGCTCGGGAGTACCCTGACATAGCAGTATCCCACCCCCGGCCCCTCCCTCGGGTCCGAGGTCGATGACCCAATCGGCTGACTGGATCAAATCGAGGTTGTGTTCAACGACGACGACGGTATTTCCTTTATCCACCAAACTGTGAAGGACTTGAAGCAAAAGATCGATATCGTGGAAATGCAAACCGGTCGTCGGCTCGTCCAAAACAAACATCGTCTGTCCGGTCCCGCGCTTGCTCAACTCCCGCGAAAGCTTGATCCGCTGGGCTTCTCCCCCTGAGAGACTCGGCGATGGCTGACCGAGCTTGATGTAGTCGAGCCCGACGTCGGCCAAAGTCCTTAGCTTGCTGATGATCTTCGGAAACGCATCGAAAAGTTCGATGGCCTGCTGAACATCCAAATCAAGACAATCCGCGATCGATTTGCCTTTAAAAAGCACCTGCAGGGTCGCTCGCGAATATCGCTTGCCTTCGCACACTGCACAGGGTACCCAGATGTCGGCCAGGAACTCCATGTCCAAGCGGATCGCACCATGCCCCTCGCACAACGAGCATCGTCCGATCTCGGTGTTGAAGCTGAAGGTGCCGGGCAAAAAGCCGCGACGCTTGCTCTCGGGGAGTTCAGCAAACAAGTCTCGCATCTCGTCGAAGAGCTTGGTGTACGTCGCAGGATTGCTCCGAGGGGTCCGACCGATCGGACTCTGATCGATTTCGATCAGCTTGTCCAAAAACTCGATCCCCTGGATCGCTCGGTGAGCCCCTGGCGAATCCTCGGCGCGATTCAACGCATTGCGCAGAGCTGGCGACAGGATATCCGTGACCAGTGAGCTTTTCCCCGAACCACTGACGCCCGTCACGGCGATCAACCGACCCAAAGGGAAATCGACATCGATGTTGCGGAGATTGTTGTGCTTGGCCCCTAAAACTCTGAGCGTCTTTCCCGAGCCGACTCGACGCGTCGGTGGTCGTCGGATCGAACGCGCACGGCTGAGAAATTGCCCGGTCAAACTCTTTGCGTTCGAGGAGATGTCTTCGATGGAACCGACCGAAATCAACTCGCCTCCTTTGACCCCAGGACCTGGTCCAAAGTCGACCAACAAATCGGCCGCTCGCATCGTGTCTTCGTCATGCTCGACAACAATTAGACTATTGCCGATGTCTCGCAACTTCTTGAGCGATCGCAGTAGCTTCTCGTTGTCGCGAGCATGCAGACCGATCGATGGTTCATCCAAAACATACAATACACCCGTCAGGCCGGCTCCGATCTGACTGGCAAGCCGGATACGCTGCGACTCTCCCCCCGAAAGCGTCGGTGCCCCCCGATCGAGCGACAGATACCCGAGCCCAACGTCTTGAAGGAAACTCAGTCGGTTGCGAACCTCTTTGAGCACCTCGGCAGCGATCAACTCCTGCGTCGGGGTCAACTCCAAGCTCGCAAAGAACTCGACAGCTTCGTCGATCGGCATCGATGAACACTGCCCGATCGACCTCCATGGATCGAGATTGTCAAACCCCTCGGTAAGCGTCTTGAGCTTGATCGATCTGCCCAACGCACGGATCCGCTCCCCTTGGCAACTCGGGCATTGGACTTCCTCGAAATACCGGTCGTACCGAGATTTCACCGTTTGGCTGTTCGATTCGCGGTAGACAAACATCATGTCCATCGCGATACCCAAGTAGCTCCGGGGGCCGGTCGAGGGTTGATTGCAATACCCGTAAGCTCTCCCATCGCCGACCAATAAGACCCTACGAATCCCCTCTGCCAGATTTTGCCACGGAACCTTCGATGGGTCCTTGGGCAATTTATAGATCTTTTGGACCTCATAGCAGAAATCCCCCAAACCTCGCTTCAGCCAAAGGGGCATGGTTTCCCAAGTCCCAAGTGGCTCGATCGCCCCATCTCGGATCGACAGCGCAGGATTCGGAACCAATTTCTCCTCGGTAAAGAATTTCGCTACACCGAGCCCCTCACAGGTCTCGCAAGCCCCCTGAGGGGAATTGAAACTCAACATCTGCGGTGTCGGCGTCGGATACGAAACACCGCATTTCGAACAAGCATAAAGCAACGAATAAACGACATCATTGGCTGTATCGCAACCCCATTCGACATCGGACTTCGAGGCATTGCCCCCAAGCGGGATTGCCCGACTGAGTATCATCTGGCCATCGCTCACATCCAATGCCTTGTCGATCGCTCCGATCAACACCTCAAGGTTCGGGGACTCGAACAACTCGGGCCTTACGCAAATCCGATCGACCACCACATCGACATCATGCTTGTAATGCTTATCCAACTCCGGTGGCTTACTCAGCGCATAGAGATTGCCATCGACTCGGACACGATTGAATCCAAACCGTTGCATCTGCTCGAATAGATCCTTTTGAGTCCCCTTCTGATTGCGAACCAAGGGAGCCAATATCGCATACCAAGCCGCCGAATCCTTCGATGAAGCCTTCTTGGGTATCAATGCTCGGATCTTCTGAACCATCTGATCACGGGTCTGATGGGAGATCGCCGTAGCGCACTGAGGGCAAAACCCGGTCCCGCATCGGGCAAAGAGAACCCGCAAGAAATCGCTCAGCTCGGTGATGGTCCCAACGGTCGAACGGGGATTGTAACCGGTCGATTTCTGGCTGATGGAAATCGAAGGTGCAAGCCCTGAAAGCAAGTCCACATCGGGTTTAGGCATCTGCCCGAGAAACTGTCTGGCATAGGTCGAAAGACTCTCAAGATAACGTCGCTGGCCCTCTGCAAAAAGCGTATCGAAGGCCAGCGAACTTTTGCCGCTGCCACTGACGCCCGTAAAGCACACCAACTGGTTGCGGGGTAGCTCAAGGTTCACATTCCTGAGATTGTGCTCCCGCGCACCGCGCACAACGATGGGAAGCACGTCGGTGCGTTGCTCATCCTTCACTCGGCTCGAGCCCTTGGGATCCACAGACTAAAGTCCTTCCTCAGAAAACAGAGCCGCCTAGCGAATAGTCGCACGAAACGATGGGTGCAAAAAAGCGAATCAATGGACTCCCGCATGCGCTAGATAACGCTCGGCGTCCAAGGCAGCCATGCAACCGGTACCTGCCGATGTGATCGCCTGACGATAGTAATCGTCGGCCACGTCACCCGCCGCAAAGACCCCTTCGGCGCTGGTGATGGTCCTATAAGGCTGCGTCCAGGCGATGTAACCGTTTGCATGGGTCTGGACTTGCCCACCGAGGAACTTGGTGTTCGGTGTATGTCCGATCGCAAGGAACATTCCGGTCGCTTCTAGCGTCGAGGTTTGGTCGTTTTGAACATTTCGAATCCGCACTCCGGTCACTCCGATACGAGGATCCTCATCGCCAAGTACCTCGTCGACTACCGAGAACTTGACCAACTCGATCTTCGGATTGGAAAACGCTCGCTCTTGCATGATCTTGCTCGCACGCATCTCGCCGCGCCGCAAAATCAAATAGACCTTCGATGCATACTTGGTCAGATAACTTGCCTCTTCAACGGCCGAGTCTCCCCCTCCGACGACGACCAACGGCTTGTTGCGAAATCGTGGAAGCGCTCCGTCGCAAACCGCGCACGCACTAACTCCACGATTGCGAAATTTCTCTTCGCTCGGTATCCCCAAATAATTCGCACTCGCCCCCGTCGCAAGAATCACCGTGCGGGTTTGGAACGATCCATTTTCGCTGGAGTTCAAAACCATCGGCTTCTTGGAAAAGTCGACACTGACAATATCGTCCGTGATCACTCGGGTGCCGAAGTTCGTGGCCTGCTGACGCATCAATTCCATCAACTCCGGACCGGTAACCGCATGAGGATGCTCCTCGACCGGGGGGTACATGTACTGACGGCTCGGGTCGATGGCCGAGTCGATGAACTCCTTAAGCCTGCCCGATGGAAACCCCGCATAGTTTTCAACCTCGGTCGTCTGAGCAAGTTGGCCCATCGGGAAGCGTCCCATGACCCGGTTCTCTTCGGTCATGGCCCCCTCGAAAAGCAGTGGACGCAGGTTGGCTCGCGCAGCATAGATCGCAGCCGACCAGCCCGCCGGACCACTCCCGATGATGATGCAATTTTCGACGTCGCTCATGAATGATGATTCTTTCAAAACGGAATGAATTAGGACACGTCCTGCTGGCGATCAACCGCCCCTCGAATATCCAGTTTTTTACCATAGATGATCGGAATCCACCAGGACGAACTCGATACCGGAATTCCGCCATCCCCATAAGGTTTTTTGCTCGATTTTTTCCCCTGCGATGCAGTTCCAGAATGCTCGAAGCCTCAAGCCGCGTCGGTCTGGGGCCTAGGTTTGCTCGGTTTGCTTCAAGCAAAGGGAAAAATGATGCTGCGGAAAATGATGCTACGGAAAATGCAAAAAGTTGGGTCTCGCGTCCTTCGGGGTTACCCCAAGGCGCCTCTTCTCGGGACGATTCCCGGGGCACTTCTCGGGACTCTGGTCTGCTGGTCTTCGACGGCGATGGAGGCCCAGGCCGGGTTTATCAATCTCGAAGCCGTGCCGATCGGTACGGCCCTTGGCGATGGCGTTGCGGTATTCCAACACACCAACAACAAACACCAAAACCCGGATGCCTTCCTGACCACCCAAGACGACCAAAAAAAACCAAATGACGATGGATTCGTCGCCGCTTTCAATGGTGCGTCGGCAAACGCCGGGAACCCAGAAGCTATCTTCAGTGGAGGCAAAACCCATACGATCGTGCTCGGAGATATCCCGGTGACAAGCGATAACGCCTTCCGCGTCTTTCTCTTCGATGCCAACCAAAACCAATCCGAGCTAGACGATCATATCGACATCACCATGCTCCAGGTCTTTACCTCCGCATCGGCCTCTTTGACCTCGATCGCCGATTTAACGACCGCGACGCTGATCTACGATTTGGATAATCCCACCCTTACCAGTCCCGTGGATGGAAAGGTTCGCATCGATGGCTCGGTAGGAACCGGAGGAGCCGATATGTACTTCTTCGTTCCCAACAGTCGTTTCGGTAGCAATGAAGCCATTAATGTCTACCTGTTCTACCAGTACACCAACTTCAACGACGGTACGGAAGCCTGGACGCTCGATAAAAATTCAACCTACGTCAATCCCAATGCCGAAGTCCCCGAGCCGACCACCATGGCCCTTTGGACCCTCGGCGGATCGCTTGCCCTCTTTCGCCGATCCCGACGCAAGCGTTAGGCGTTAGGCGTTAGGCAGCGACTCTGGAAATCATGTAAACTATGGCGAGCGTTTCAAGCCCGCCAATGTTCTACTCCTCAGGGTCGCTTGCCGATGAGTCACTCGCCACACGGTGCCGTTCCTCAAATCCATCTTTTCTTGAGCAGACCACTCTGGGTCTGCTCGCGATGGGTCTGCTCGATCTGGATCGGCTTGCTCGTCGGCTTGCTAGGCCCCTGCTCTTTCGAGCTCTTGGCAAATCCACCCACGGGCAATCCACCGGGCAATCCACCGGGCAATCCACCGGGCAACAACCGGCCAAACATCGTTTTCATCTTGGCCGATGACCTCGGATATACCGATTTGGCCTGCTACGGAAGCCAATACTACGAAACCCCCAACATCGATCGATTGGCATCCCAAAGCGTTCGCTTCCTGAATCACCACCATTGCCAAAACTGTACCCCCACACGCGCTGCGATCCTAGGTGGACAGCATCCGGCTCGAACAGGTATCTACACCGTCGGCAGTATCGATCGTTTCGATTGGTCCAAACGACCCCTCCGCCCGGTCGATAATGTCACCCAACTTCCATTGGACTGCGACACGATCGCTTCGCAATTGAAAAAAGCCGGATACTTCACCGGCATGTTCGGCAAATGGCATATCGGAGATTCTGGGAAATACCATCCTAGCCAGCGTGGGTTCGATGAAGCGATCGTCAGCGCAGGGAAACACTTCCAATTCGAAACCAATCCCGCAGTCGATTATCCCAAGGACCAGTACCTTGCCGATTTCCTCACCGATCGCGCCGTCGATTTTCTCAAACGCCATCACCAAAGCCCCTTCTTCCTGTACTTGCCCCACTTCGGGGTCCATAGCCCTCACCAAGCCAAACCGGATCTAATCGCGCATTTCAAAAACAAACCTGCGGCGCAAGGCCACGGCGATCCGACCTACGCAGCCATGATCGCCTCGGTCGACCAAAGCGTCGGACGGATCCTGGCGACTCTCGATGAACTCAAACTCACAGATAACACGGTGGTCCTCTTCGCCTCCGACAACGGAGGGGTCGGTGGTTATGCCCGCGAAGGGATCAAGAACTCCGGTGGTATCACCGACAACGCCCCGCTTC
Organism: Pirellula sp.; assembly: GCA_021300015.1. Taxonomy (GTDB): domain Bacteria; phylum Planctomycetota; class Planctomycetia; order Pirellulales; family Pirellulaceae; genus JBKCUI01. Next base: position 106,178 of record JAJTFB010000005.1, read on the forward strand.
GCAGTGGCAAAGGTAGTCTCTACGAAGGTGGTACACGCGTCCCGTTGATCGTCCGATGGCCAGGCGTCAACGAACCGAACACCCTCTGCAACGTCCCTACGATCCACGTCGACCTCTATACGACCCTGCTGGAACTGGCTCAAGCTCCCGCGCCGAAACAAACGCTCGATGGCACAAGCCTAGTCCCCCTTTTGAAAGACCCCGAGACCAAGGCCCCTGATTCGACTTGGGATCGCGAAGCGATCTTTCAACATTTCCCAGGCTATCTCGGAGCCGGTTTAGACACGTGGCGAACCACTCCGGTTTCAACGATCTGTCTCGGGCACTGGAAACTCATGGAGTTCCTCGAAGATGGCCGATTGGAACTCTACCATCTAGAGAAAGATATCAGCGAATCGGAAAACCTCGCTCAAGCCAACCCGGAGAAAGCCAACGACCTCCACGCACGTCTGGTCGCTTGGAGATCCGAGATCCGAGCACCGATGCCCACCAAAAACGATGGAAGCGATCCTCCACCGAAAAAGAATAAAAAGAGGAACCAACCATGACCAACCGTTTAACCCGCCGTGGATTTCAATGCAGCCTTGTGGCCACCGGGCTGCTTGCAAGCCTTTCGCCGACCCGCTCGGCCATGGGCACGCTGGCCGAAGAGCCAAGCCCGAATGAGCCGACCCCGAATGAGCCGACCCCGAATGGACCAAGCCCGATAAAACCGGCCCGCCAATACCGGGTCGGTATTATCGGTGCGACAGGTCGAGGGGATTACGGCCATGCGGTGGATGTTCCATTCACACGATTGCCCAACGTCGAACTCGTCGCCTGCGCCGATGCGAACCCCCAAGGACTTGCCAAAGCCGTCGAGCGACTTAGGCCCCAAAAATCCTATGCGGATTACCATGAGATGCTCAGCAGAGAGTCTCTCGATCTTGTCGCGATCTGCCCACGATGGATCGATCAACACTTCGAGATGCTCTCGGCGGCTGCCCAAGCCAATTGCCATGTCTACATGGAAAAACCCTTTTGCCCCTCCCTGGTCGAATGCGACAAAATCCGCAAAGACTTCGAAGCCAAAAACCTTAAACTAGCCATCGCCCATACCGGTCAGTATTCCCCTGTACTTGCCACCGTGCTCGAATTGGTTCGTCATGGTGCTATCGGGGAGGTTCTCGAACTTCGAGGGCGAGGCAAAGAAGATCATCGCGGTGGGGCCGAAGACCTATGGGTACTCGGATCCCATATCTTCGCGTTGATGCGATCGTTCGCTCAAGGAGATCCGATCCGATGCTCGGCACGAATCGAAGTCCAAGGCCAAGCGATCCGAAAAGAGCATGTGGTTGACGGAAACGAAGGCCTCGGACCACTCGCCGGGGACCATGTCCAAGCTCACTACACTTTTCCCAACGGGATCAGCGGAAGCTTTGGCTCACGCAAATCGATGGCGGCAAACCCTAGCCGTTTTGCACTCCAAGTCTTCGGATCCAAGGGAGTCCTGGAAATCGAAAGCGGATACCTTGCACCCGCTTACATCCTCCAGGACGGGAGCTGGTCACCGGGTCGCTCCGGTAAAAAGTGGGAAAAGGTCACGTCGGCTGGAATTGGGTTGGACGAACCGATCCAAGATGGTACCTACCAAGCCGGTCACCTAGCCGCCATCGCGGACCTGATGCTCGCCATCGAAAACCAACGAGAGCCGAAATGCTCACTCGGTGATGCTCTAGGAATCACCGAGATGATCCTCGCAACGTTCGAATCCCAAAGAGTGGGCCATGAAATCGCTCTCCCTTTGGAATCGCGCGTCCACCCGCTAACCCTCCTTGGCTAATTCAACTCATGATTGATGCCATACTTTTTCTGCGTCCAAGCGTCAACGCAAATATAGCTAGGGTCGGATCGCGGACCTGATGAGAGTCGATGAGAGTCGATGAGAGTCTTTGTGATTTCCAATCCGGTGGCGGGCAAGCGGTTCCAGCAAGGGTTGCGCTTGCCCGATTGGATCACCTCGGATGCTCAGCAAGTGATGCATCGAGAGACGGAGTACCAAGGCCATGGTGAATCGTTGGCCAAGGAAGCTTGCCAGCAAGGCTTCGACACCATCATCGCTGCAGGTGGAGATGGGACGATCCATGAGATTTTAAACGGGGTCCTAGATAGCCAATCGACAGAGGTTCGCATGGCCATCATGCCTATGGGGACAGCCAACGATTATGCCTATTCGCTCGCACAGCGACCAAGGCCCCGAGAACGATTTACCCAGCGCGTCGATATCGGTGCATTGGATTGCAATGGTCAACGAAGGTACTTTGCCAACGTGGCTGGAATCGGATTTCCTGGCCGGGTCGCGGAACTCGCAAGAGGGATGAAGCGATTGCCGGCCCGCTTGCGATACACCCTTGCCATTTTACGATGCATGGGGGCCTCCTACCGCACCGATCCGGTCCGGATCGACGCCCAAGAGCCAAAGTCCTACTTGATGATCAGCGCCGCGATCGGACTGAGAGAAGGAAGCTATCCGCTGACGCCCCATGCGAAGCTAGACGATGGACTTTTCGACTTGCTACTCGTCGGCGCGTTGCGACGAAGGGATATCGTAAGGTACTTTCCTCGCATGATTCGCGGGGATATACCTACAAGCGATCCTCGGATCACGACCGACCGGAAGTCCAAAATAGAGATAGAGAGTGCGGCAAGGATCCCTTTGCACTTAGACGGCGAAGATCCTTGGAGAGCCCTAAGGCCAGCGGCTCTTGGTCAGGAGTTCCGATTGGTATTGAGCGTTATCCCCAAGGCAATCGTGATGGAGTTGTGTGAAAAAGAGGGGCTTGAGCGATGACGTTATTGAGCGATGATTTTATCGAGGTATCTACGGGCAGCGAAAGGGAATGCAATGGTATCAAGACGAGACTGGATAGGCTGGGATTGGATCGGCTCACTAGGATCGATGGTAGTCTTTCTGGCTTCGCTGGCCGGAGTTGCTCGAGCCGAGGAGTTTTGGAAGCTTGCGTCGACAGGAACCCAAGCTTCGCTTCGGGGGTTATCCCCAGTCGATCGATCGACGGCCTGGGCGTGCGGTAGCCGATCGACTTTGGTAAGGACCATCGACGGGGGGATGACTTGGACCGTCCATCCCATCGAGGGCTTAGAGACCACCGAGTTGCGATCGATTCATGCATGGTCGGCCGATGAGCTCGTCGTGGCCACAGCAGGATCTCCTTGCCGAATCTACCGAACGAGCAATGCGGGTCAATCCTGGGATATCGTTTATGAGAATCGCAACCCACAAGCGTTTATCGATGGGTTACGGTTTGTTGACCAGAAGGAGGGGTTCGCATTTGGCGATCCGATCGACTCGAAGCTCATGGCCTTGCGCAGTGGGGACCGAGGACTTACATGGCAATCGGCTGGCGTTGAAGACTATCGCATGCAGGAGCATGAGGCTGGTTTTGCCGCAAGCAACAGCAGCCTTCTTGTGTTCCGAGCCAAGCCTGCTGCGAGATTATCGGTGTGGATAGGTCTTGGAGGAGCCGCTGGGCCAGCGCAGATTTTGACCAGTACCGATGCGGGGCTGAGTTGGTCCCGAAGTTCGATTGCGACGATTCCGAGTGGTAAATCCTCAGGGATTTTTTCGATTGCGATGAGTCCAGAGGGTCGGGCCGTTGCCGTCGGGGGAGACTACATGGAGCCCGATTCGAATCGGGGAAACATTGCGATCTATGATTCCGAAGCAGGGGTCTGGCAAGCCGCCGAGGGGCAAGTCCCAAGAGGTTTCCGTTCGAGTGTGGTTTTTCTACCCGAGGCGCTGAGCATAGAGCATCCACAAGCGGCATGGATAAGGTGGATATGTGCGGGCCCCAACGGGTGTGATTTCAGTGAGGATGGCAAAACTTGGTATGCATTGAGCGAACAACCATTTCATAGTCTCGCGGTAGCCAGCGACAAGAGCCTTTGGGCATGCGGACCAGAGGGTCGAGTCGGAATACGGAAAGAGTGAGATTCCTTCAGGCTTCAAATCGCAAACAAACAGGTCAAACGGCGAGGTTCCCAAGAGAGGAACTTTTTCTATCAACACAGCAACAGGCGTCCCTTTAGCGTAAAATAGGAAGGGTATTTGTATTGCAAATAGCCCCATGGACTGCTTCAGGAGAAATCTTGCCATGAAACGCTCGCTTTCGTTTTTTTCCGTAGTCTTTGTTCTTTTCCAACTCCTTGCGCCGCTGCATCCGGCCAAAGCCCAAGCGCCCAAAGAGATCACCAATAGCATCGGGATGAAGCTGGTGCTGGTCCCTAAAGGGACGTTCATGATGGGCTCGCCCGAGAGCGACGTGAACCGTCAAAAGAACGAAACCCAGCACGAAGTGACGATCAGCAAGGGCTACTATCTTGGTGTGTACGAAGTAACGCAGGCACAGTACGAAAAGGTGATCGGTAAGAATCCGAGTCTCTATCAAGGGGCAATAGTTGGTAACGAGAATGCAGATCTCCCTGTAGAGAATGTTTCATGGCATGATGCGGTCGAGTTTTGCAAAAAGCTATCGGACCTGCCTGAGGAGAAGAAAGCAGGCCGCGTGTATCGCTTACCGACGGAGGCCCAGTGGGAATACGCGTGTCGCGCTGGTAGCAAGACCGCTTATTCATTTGATGATGAAGAGGGTTTGCTGCCCGAGTACGGTTGGTTTAGCAGCAACAGTTCTGAACGGACACATACGGTTGGACTTTTGGAGCCGAACGCTTGGGGCCTATACGATATGCACGGGAACGTCTGGGAGTGGTGCAGCGACTGGTACGGTGAATACCCCAAGGGTGCCGTCAGCGATCCGACTGGCCCATGTGAGGGCTCGGACCGCGTGTTCCGTGGCGGCACTTGGCTCCGCGTGGCCGCGAGTTGTCGGTCGGCGGCCCGGAACTGGCGCGACCCGTCGCGCCGCAGCTCCGACTACGGCTTCCGTGTTGCCCTGAGTCCATCCGGAATCCCCAAGTCGCCGGAGGCGGACAGCAAGTAAAGCGGAGACGGTGGTCGTAGGCACGGAGGTCGCGCGGCGGAGCAGCGACCGGAGATGCCGTAGACCACTGGCGAAGCCGCCTTAGACAAGTTCGCGCTGCACCGGGTGCCTAGCACCGATTTGGGCCTTCCTTTGTCTCTTTTCCCGTAGCCATCCGCTGCCAAGCGGTGGAAAGCGGCGCGAGTAACGCTTCCACCGTCTGGCGACAGGTGGCTTCGTCCGAGGAACCGGAATCGTCGGCTGTCGAATCGTAGCCATCCGCTACCAAGCGGTGGACAGCGGCGACAAGTCGTTCTTGGATCGCGGAGCCGAAGCTTGTCAGGCTATTCGAGACCATGCAATGTTCTGAAGGCCAACGAGAGACCGGGCTCCGTACCGGGTGCCTGGCACCGATTTAGCCGCCTGTTTGCTAGCATCCGCTCTGGCGACGCACCGGGCACCTGGTGCCTGGCACCGATTTAGCTGCCTGTTTGCTAGCAACCGCTCTGGCGACGCACCTGGTGCCTGGCACCGATTTGAGCCGCCTGTTTGCTAGCAACCGTCCTGGCGACGCACCGGGTGCCTGGCACCGATTTGGCCGCCTATTTTCCGCACCTGGTGCCTGGCACCGATTTGGCCGCCTATTTTTGCTAGCATCGACCTGGCACCGATTTGGCGGCCTGTTCCGCCCTTTCAGGGCTAGCGACTTTTGTTGCGTACCGAATCCCAGGGCGGCGCTTCGCTTTGCCCTGGGCTATCCCCTTGCGCCCCGTTGGGGCATAAAGCCATCTGGCGTCGTACCTGGTGCCTGACACCGATGTGGAACCCCCAATGCCTGACATCCGATTACGCTAGCAATGACGATTTTGAGGGCGAGCGCGAGATCAAGTTCAAATTATTTTACTATTATTGATCCTTATTAACCAAGAGTCTTCTAGCTGAGTCCATACCCCAGCAGTCTCCAGGAAAGGAAACGAAAGCAGATCCCCAAAACAGCGAGGTCGACGGGGCTCGAACCCGCAACCTCCGGATCGACAGTCCGGTGCTCTAACCAATTGAGCTACGACCCCGGAAAGAAACATCATGCCGCGTGGCGACTTTGTAGAGATCGATGTTCCCTTGCCAAGGCAAAATCTCGCTTTGGGATGGGCAAGTATAGCGTGATGTTCGGCTGAATCAAGCTCAAGCGGGTCAAAAACGGATGGCGAATTGGTTGTAGACGATCCAGCCTGAATTGTCGTCTAAAACCGCAAAATCGGTATCCCGGTAGTCGACCTGCACTCCGTACTGGATCGCCGGGGTGATGTCCCAGAACAAGCATCCATAGTAGGCCGAATTCTTAGCAATCGCGCCAGGGGTCGTTGGCAAATCCCTTCGAAGTGCTGCATCGATCCCGTAGCCCATGTGCAGATGCACGCGGTTGCTAAGGTAGAAAAAAGCCTCCAAAAATCCCCCTTGGCCACGTATCGCCTGGAAGGTCTGGGAGTTGAACGTCTGAAAAATGGTTCCGGCGTAATTGCCAAGGCCTTGGCCAAAATACCCTTCGCCGATGATCCCGAGTCGGTCGGTAAGGTTGATTTTACTGTCGACCGATACGCCACCGACATCGATGATCGATCGGATAGGGATATTCGGATCGATGTCCTCAAGGCTGTAGAGGATCTGCGCGTTTCGGATCCGACCGACCATTCCGGCCAGGGCCAGCTCCAAGGGCCGCTCGTTTCGCCCGCCGGCCAACGGCTCGACTTCCCCTATTCCGAGAACTCCACGAACCTCGATGTTAGGAATGCCATCGGATTCGGTCGTCCGCCGACTCGAATCGATCAATACCGTCGAGATCGGATCGCTCAGTGCGGTCTGCAAGGTGGCTTGGAAGGCATCGGTGGGTTTCCAGAACGCTTCTGCTCGAAGTTGCCCGCGAAAAGTTCCTGCGTTTCCTGTACCACCCATGAGGGTCATCGGGATAACGATCGGATCGCGCGGTGCAAACAGGTCGGGCTGAAGACCGGCAGTGAATCGAAAGTGCTCGTTGCGAGCTTCGCCAAAGGCGACGATGGGCATGAACCCATAGATATCCGACGTCAGGCTCGAGCTGGTGAAGTAGAACTTACCAAACGCACCGGTCTGCCAGCCGGCGACCTCGGGACCAGCGTAATTGAATTGCAAGTTCGATTGCCTCGCATGGGCTTCGAACGTCGGCGTATCCCCTCCAAAAAGCGACGGGGGCAACATAAACAGTGGGCTCCAAGGAGCAAACGAGCGGTCTGATCCATAGACGCCTAAAACCGACAAGGCTCCCGATACACGAAGCGTTCCAGCACCGCTTTGCAATAACACTCCGCCGCCGGCGGGCTCTTTGGAACTCAGCACGCTAGGGGCTGGGGCTTGGAGGTAATAAACTTGGGGGGCGAGTCCCTCTTGCAGCTCCGGTGCAATGACTTGTTCGGAGAGCAAGGCAGGGGGCTGCTTGGCCGGGAGTGTGAGTTCCTTGGCCGCCTCGATCGAGCTTGCCAAGACGACCTGTGGATCTAGGGAGTTTTCGTTGAGTTTAAGCTGAACTGTGGCCGGCTCGGTTTGGCAAAACGCTAGGTCTATGGTCAAGAGCAGCCAAGCGACCGAGCTCAAAAGAATCGATGGATTGCCGGTCATCTGCATCCCATTTTGGCAGGTGTCGTTTCGAAGTTCGGGAAACCACAAGCCAGAACAGATAGCAGAAAAGAAAAGCACAAATCAATAGCGAAGCCAGGAGCAACACTTTTCAGAGAAAATTCGGTCCTATATGTCCTATAGGTCCTATTTTCAACTCAGATCGGTAAGCCTTTCCATCGAACGAAGGCTTCGATGGCCAAGTACTCGGGCAGGCCGAGTTTGTTGTAGTTGTCGGCGGTTCCTCGGTTGCGGTCTTCGGCACGTTGCCAGAACTCCCTTGGATCGCTTCCGGGGAAGAGCGCTTTGTCCTTCTGGCTTTCGTGCATGAAGATCGCATTGCGTTTGAGGGCCAGATCGCTGGGGCTAAGCGGCACAGCGATTTCGATTTCGTGAAGGGGGTATTCCTGCCAAGCTCCGCGATACAGGAGGACTTCCGGGAGCGTCTCGCCTCGGGACTTCCAATCCAGGAGCACCGCAAAGATCGCCTCGGCGCAGACGCGATGCGTGCCGTGTGGGTCGGCCAAATCGCCCGCGACATAGATCTGATCCGGCCTCAGGCGTCGCAGGAGTTCATCGATGATGGCGATGTCTTCGGGCCCAACGGGCTTTTTGGCGATGGTACCGGTTCGGTAAAATGGCAGATCGAGGAAGTGCAGATTGGACTCAGGGCAGCCGATGGACAGTGCCCCGGCTCGGGCTTCGTTTCTACGGATGAGTCCTTTGATATTCAGGATCGACTCGGAGTCGGGTTGGCCGGGGGCTTTGCGTTCGATATCGGCGCGGACCGCGTGGGCCATCTGCGTGGACTTGTCGCTGTCGATCCCGAACAGTTTGTTGTATTCACAGACCAAATCCGCGACCATACGAGCATCGTGGTCGAACACCGCAATGTTTCCGGAGGTCATGTAGGCAATATGCACCTGATGCTGGTCTTGGATCAGACGGATCAGCGTTCCGCCCATGCTGATGACGTCATCGTCTGGGTGAGGGCTAAAGCATAGGGCGGTTTTGGATTGTTTACCTGCCGGGTGCGGATCGATGGTCTTCATCATCCAACCGAAGACCTTTTGCGAAACCTTTTCCGCAGAACCTTGTTTCCACAACAGTTCGTGCAAGTCATTGTTTCGGAAATCCTCGTCGGTGAGCTTCAGGAGCGGCTTGCCGGTTTGCTGGCAGAGCCATAGCGTAGCTCGCTTGGTCAACTCCTCGGTCCAGAGCACATGGTGCAAGAGCCATGGGGTTGCGACATCCTTCAGATAAGCCGCTGCGGGCGTATCGATCAGGGCCCTAACATCGGGGTGCTCTTGGAGCAACGACGCGGGAAGCCGCTCGGTCGTCGCCCCTTCGAGCGTCTCTGCGACCACCTTGGCTTTATGCTCTCCGAGGGCCAAGAGCAGAATGCGTCGAGCTTCCAGAATGCTGCTTAGGCCCACCGTCAAGGCTTCGCTCGGGACATTGTTCTCTCCGAAAAAGTCGCTGGCAACACCCCGTCGGGTGACTGCATCGAGCGTGCAGAGCCGGGTCTTGCTGCGCCTCGACGAGAACGGTTCATTGAATCCGATATGGCCATTCATTCCGATGCCCAGGAGGACCAGGTCGAAACCACCGCACAGTTCGATCGCTTCTTCGAATCTCAAGCAATGCGCATCGAGCAACTCCTCGGCGATGTTGCCATCCAAGCAATGCATTTGCTGGGCCGGTAAGTTCACATGCTGGGTCAAGTGCTCTCGCAACCAAGCCTGGTGCGACTGAGGGCTGTTGGACGGAAGTCGATAGTATTCGTCGAGCAGAAACAATTCGACGCTGCTAAAGTCAAGCGATTCCTCGCGGTGCAAGCGGATCAATTCGCGGAAGGTCGTCAGGGGGGTCGAACCGGCCGGCAGACCGATGACGGTCCGTTGGCCTAACGCAGCCCTTTCGCGGATCAATCCAGCCACGATGTGGGCGGCGTAATGGGAAAGTTCTTGGATGGTATCGAAACAAAACGCGGGTAGATTGGTACCTAGAACCGGGTGTGCTTTGCTGTTCTTCGGAGGAATCGCCATTGTCTCGGATTGGTCGGTCGAAGGAGGGACGTTCAGTGGAAAGGACATCGCAAACGAAAATTTACACGAAAGTTCTCGAAGTGATTAGGCTACTTCGCGAATCCCGCAAGCGAATTGTGTTTGCCGAAAGCTGCACCGGTGGGTCGATCGCTGCGAATTTCACCCTGGTGCCTGGAGTTTCCGAGGTTTTTTGCGGTTCGATGGTCGTCTACCGCAACGATTCCAAAACGCAGTGGCTCGGTCTCGATCCGGCGATACTGGCCGATCCCGAAATAGGCCCCGTCAGTCCCCAAACCAGCCAATCGCTTGCCCGCCGGGTGCTTGAACTCACGCCAGAGGCGAGCTTCGCCTTGGCCATAACCGGCCACTTCGGGCCCGACGCTCCGGCACATTTAAACCGCCGAATCTTTATCGCTTTGATCCGACGGGAGGATTTCCAAGTCTGGACCAAGGACGCGCTGCTGCCGGACCTTGCCTCCATAGACATTGAAACCGGCTACACAGAAAACGGCCCCATGACTGCTTCGAAAAAGGACGACGTGAGTAAAACTTACCCCCAACTGCGAAGCGAATTGCAATCTCTAGCTGTCGAATGGACGCTCGATCTACTCATCGAAGCCCTTTTGCAGGGCTAGTACCTCTCATCAACTTCCTCGCCCTTGGCTACGGGTTAAACAATGTCGCCGGAGGGTTCGCGTCGAGCCGGAAGCGTGACCAGGAACGTCGCTCCGGGTTGCTCAATCCGCTCCGAGACGGTGATCGAGCCCTTGAGCCGCTCGACGATCGATCGGACCAAGAACAGCCCCAATCCCACCCCAGGCTTGCGTCGCTCGAGCTCATCTCCGGCACGATAAAATCTCCAAAAAATCTTGCGACGCAAGTGCCTGGGAACTCCCTGCCCATTGTCGGAAATGGCGATCAACGCTGAAGCGTTTTGAAACGTGATTCGAATCTCGATCTCGGGCTCCTGGGCAGAATACTTGATCGCATTATCGAGCAGATTGCCAAGCAGCACGTCGATGTCGATCCGATGAGCTAGCACTTGGCAATCCTCGATTTCCATTCGAAAAAGGTCCGTGCTGACCGAATGCTGCTTGGCCAACCGAGCCACGCACTCTTCGACAAGCTCTCGGAGCGAAACCCATTCTTTGGCATCCAAGTCCTGCTTGTCCCGCTGGAGCCTTGCCACATCGAGTAGTTGATTGATGAGCCGATCGAGGCGATCGACATCCTCCATCATCGTCGCATAAAACTCTTGTCGTTGAGGACCCTGGACCTCGCGGCGGTTGAGGGTCTGAAGATAGAGCTTGAGCGAGGCGATGGGCGTTTTTAGCTCATGGGTCACCGCATCGATAAAATTGCTTTGACGCCGGTTTAGGTTGATGTTTTGAATGATCCAAATCAAATAGAGGATCACACCGGCGAGCAAGCAGGCAAAGAAAACAGCACCGACACTGAGCAAAATCCAGTAAATCGCAGACCGGCTGGTTTTTTCCGCGTCCATCGCGCTAAAGACGTTCAGCAGGACCCAGCCAATGGTCAGGCCCACGAGCATGACAATCATCAGAATCGCGACCAAAATCGGCCACTTGAGGCTTTTTCTTTCGAACACCGGGTCGTTGCCCCCTGAAAAAAATCGCGGGTCTGCTCTAAAGGATCTGAAACATGCCTTTGGTATTTACCCAAAATTATACTATAGTAACGCTCGCGAAGACCGTTGGCTCCCATTGAAACGCCCGCAATAGCAGGCAACGGTAGCTAGGACTCGGTCAGAAGGAATCCAATCGTGCGACCTCCCGTCGAACATATTCAGTTCCCAAGGAAGACTTGGCAAGCCGTAACCGAGCATGCGCTCCGGGAACTGACTTTCCACGAATCCTGCGACCGATCCTCACGCATCGAAAACCTCCGCCCCTACTACTTTGAGGACGAAACCGAAAACGCTTTCGGGCGACAAATCTGGTGCTTCGAGGCCATGGGATTGCAATCCGGGACAGGTCGAAAGCTCGAATTCGGCGTGCTCGAATTCTCGATCGAATACGGACTGATCGAATTGAGCCAATGCTGTTGGTTCCAGAACGGCAAACAGCTCGAACACTGGATCTCCCAACGGCTCGATCCACCCAGAGAAGAAGCCTCCTGCTGTTCGACGACAAAACTCTGGGTCTATGTTGCAATCCTGAGCGTTCTGTTCCTGGCCATCGGTTGGACCGTTTCGCTGCTTCGATTCCTGAATGTCTCGATCTAAAGCGGACAAGTCCCAGCGGGGGACCGAGGTGCGAAATATCGAGCTTCGCGGTGGCAGCGAACACAACCTGAAGCAACTCGATGTCGATATTCCCCTGCATCAACTGACGGTCATCTGCGGAGTCAGCGGCAGCGGAAAAACCTCCTTAGCCCTCGACACCCTCTATGCCGAAGGCCAACGCCGATACATTGAAAGCTTCTCGGCCTACGCCCGACAATTCCTCGCGCGGCTGGACAAGCCCAAGTTCGAGCGGCTCGAAAATCTCCCTCCTACCCTAGCCGTCACCCGCTCGGATCGATCGCGAAACAATCGGAGCACCGTCGGAACGGCCAGCGATTTGCTCGAACCGCTTCGAGTCGTCTTCTCGCTGATCTCCAAGCCCCGCTGCGGCGATTGCGACTTGCCCATCGAGTCGTTCACCGCCGACCGCGTCGTCGAACACCTTGAACGACTCCCCAAAGCCCGAGCCATCCTGGCTTTTCCTTTGACTTGGACCACCAAGTCCCAGCTTTCGGAACTCCTTTTCGAACTGCAAACCTCAGGATGGATCCGATTGATCGTTGAAGGCACCACCATCGAACTGTCCGATGACAAGAAAAAACTCGCCACCGCGTTTCCTAAGGCAGGCCAAGCTTATGTCGCGATCGAGCGGTTTCGGATCGGCCCTTCGATCGAGGTCTCGACGCGCCAATCGATCGAACTGGCGCTGGAACGAAGCCCCGAACAGATCGTTGTGTTCATCGAGTCTGACGCGATGGCAAGCTCAACGGCAAGCCCGACTGCAAGCAGCATCGAGATCGATGGCTCGCGGTTTGAACCCCTCATGTTCTCCTCCGAGCTTCGGTGCGCGGGGTGCGGATGGGTCGTTCCGCCGGCCGAACCAAGGCTCTTTAGTTTTAATAGCCCGATTGGAGCGTGTCCCGAATGCACCGGGTTTGGCGAGACCTCGACGCTCGATATGGACAAGATCGTACCGGACAAGTCGCTGAGTCTTCGCCAAGGAGCGATCGCTCCTTGGCGAACCCCTGCCTACAACCACGAACTGGAGGAACTGATCGAACTTGCTCCCGATTTTGACCTGCCTTTGGATGAGCCGGTCGAGAACTTCAAAAAGAAGGATTGGGAACTGATTGAACAAGGATCCCGCAAGCATCGCTTCGGTGGCTTGCAAGGTTTCTTCGCTTGGCTCGAACGCAAGAAATACAAGATGCATGTTCGGGTGTTTCTCACCCGATGGAAGTCCTACGGAAGTTGTGGAACCTGCCGGGGGCAACGACTCTCCCGCGCGGCCTTAGCGTATCGATTCGAGCAAACCTCCTTTCAGGACTGGACCGAAGAGTCGATCGATCAACTCGCCGAGAGAATGCAATCGATCGAGAACGGCTTGGGCAACTTCCCCGCCGACAAACACCTGGGAATCCAACGCGGACTGACCGAGGTCCTCTCGCGATTGAGGTACCTTCAGGAGGTCGGTCTTGGATACGTGACCTTATCTCGCACCATGCACACCCTCAGTGGTGGCGAAGCCCAACGGGTCAACCTGACGAATCTGCTCGGCTCGGACTTGGTCGATATGCTCTACGTGCTCGACGAACCGACCGTCGGCTTGCATCCTAGCGACACCCAGCGCGTTGCCCAATCGGTGCGTCGATTGATCGAACGCGGGAACACCGTGGTACTGATCGAACACGAGCCCTATTTGCTTCATCATGCCGACCGAGTCATCGAGGTCGGCCCGGGTGCGGGATCACAAGGAGGCGAGATCTGTTTCCAGGGCCCTCCGGAGGCACTGAAGCATTCGGATTGTTTGACCGCGAAGTACTTGTTCGCACCTCCTAAGGAATCGACCGCTCGAGCCTTGGGAGATGGCTGGGCGATTCTCCGCGGTGCTTCGGGCAGGAACCTCCAGCAGATTGACTTCCGATTCCCATTGCGCTGTTTTGTATCGGTCGTAGGCGTGAGTGGATCGGGGAAAAGTTCGCTTGTGCTCGATACGCTCGTGCCAGCGATCCTCAAGGAATCGGGCCAAGACCCCGAGCCCGGGTTGCCTTATCGATCCCTCGAATACCAAGGCTCCGAAGGATCGAAAGGCTCGAAAGGCACATCGTCGAAGCGACCCGAGCCTATCGAGCGGGTCATCGCCATCGATCAAACACCGATCGCCAAATCGATACGTTCTTGTCCAGCGACTTTTTTAAAGATCCTCGACGAGATACGAAGTATCTTCGGATCGACCCCGGCGGCCAAAGCGCATGGGTTAAGCGACGGGCACTTTAGTTTCAACAGTGGCCTAGGCCGTTGTCCGTTGTGCGAGGGGCTCGGATTTACGCTTGTCGATATGCAGTTCATGGCCGACGTGCGATTGCAGTGCACCGAATGCCGTGGTCAGCGATTCCGTCCTGAGGTACTGGCCAATACGTATCGCGAACGAAACATTTCGCAGGTTCTTGAGATGAGTGCAGACGATGCCGCCGATTTTTTTCGAGGCGAGAAGAAGCTTCAGCGCAAGCTCAAGCCACTCAGGGACATCGGGCTCGGGTATCTACCTTTGGGACAAAGCCTCTCGACTCTCTCGGCTGGCGAGTCGATGCGGCTGAAGCTCGCATCGTACCTGGACGACCCGAAGGGTTCATTGATCGTGATGGATGAGCCGACGACGGGTCTGCATTTCCAGGACGTCGAGCGGTTGATTCAGTGCATCCGTCTGCTGATTGACCAAGGCAACAGCGTCCTGGCGATCGAGCACAACGAGATGTTCATCGCGGCATCGGATCACTGCATCGAGCTCGGACCAGGGGCCGGACCTGCCGGTGGCCAGATCACCTACCAAGGCCCGAGCAAGCCCTGGCAAAATCATCCTCGGTAGCCAGCGAGCAGCTCTGCTGGATTCCACTGAGGAATTCCGAGCAGGAGCACGAGCAGGAGCGCGAATTGTTTTTGCCACTCTTTCCCCCGTAATGGTACCATCGCCCACGGAAATGCTAGATGGACCAAATTTTTTCCTCCCCATTGAAATAAAATCAGCCGAGCGGTGACTCTTCTTTAGGCGGGCTGAGTGATGCGTGATTTTTGGTTCTTTTGGGTTGATGCCATCGTCCATTTCAAGCAACCAGGAAAAGGCGTCACTCGGGATCAAACGGGATCCGCTTTCGGTTCGGTCATGGGAAACTGGTCGATCGCGAGTCGTATTCTGCTGAGTAGCCATTCAAATACCTGAAGAACCGTTTTCTCATGCCTAGCGACAACCTCCAGGAGCTATTTGCCAGTCTGAGCAATGCCCTGGTGTTGTATGCCCGGCAGTGGTGCAGAACTCCAGAAGATGCCGTCCAGGAGGCCTTTATCGACCTAGCAAACTGCGCCTCGGAACCAACGTACCCGAAGGCATGGCTCTACACGACAACTCGCCGCAAAGCGCAGAACATCGCCCGGGCGGAATCCCGACATCGCAATCATTTGGAACAGTTGATTCAGGAAAGCGGTGCGGATCGTGCTGGCGAATATTGGTTGGAACCAAATACACGAAATCGGATCGCGGCATCGGAGGTGCTCGAGGGTCTCGACTCCCTAGCACCGGATCAACGCGAGATGATCATCGCCAAAGTCTGGGGGGAACTCACGTTCGAAGAACTTGCAGAGCTGATGAACTGCTCACCGGCGTCCGCTTACAGACGCTATGTCTTGGCACTTACCGAACTCAAGCAACGGGTGCTTGCAGAAAGCACGCCATGCGTCAACAAAACCAATTCAGGGCAACGACGATGATCGAACCAAACTTTCCTGTTCATGAGGGGCTTGATCGGTTCGAGCAGGACCTCAAATCCCTTACTCCAAAACACTTCCCTGTAGAATTGCCAGCATTGCCTCCGACCGGTCCTAGCTGGCTCAAAATCGCGTCGGTCTCCTGGTTGATGGGGCTAGCTGCTGGCGTATTGGTGTCGGCGATTTGGGCTAGGCTCATGAATGGACAAGTACCTATCGCTGAGCCAAATCTGGTATCGCAAAAGGTGGGCTTAAACCCAAATCCACCCTCAACGAACCCGTTTGGCTCGCAGTCGACGAGAGCGTTCGGAGTCGAGACTTTAGCAGTGCGCAGCCGAACCATCGCGGCCGACTTGGATGACGACTATATTTTGCAGCCCCTGATGCGACGAAATACGGTCCACGCGAGCAGATGGTTCTCCGGTGTGGATGTAGCTAACCGACCTAGGAGCTCTCAAACCGATGCGGCGCATTCCTCCGCAGAAGATTCTGCAATACCAGATCCTGACTCATTCCCAAAGCACCAAGGGCAGCGTCAGTTGCTCAAGATGCTCATGGAATCCGATGATCTGATCTCCATATGATCCATAACGATAAATCCCCTTTTCCAATTCCAATCGGAGTTCCATCGATGTTGAACAAAACACCTGTATCCAAATTTTTGAAACGCAGCATGTTGGCAGCAGTGCTGATTTCTGTCGTTCCGTCGGAAAGCTATTCCCAAGAATCGACGGTCGGCTCTCCAGAGGAAGTCGTCAGTCGGGAGGGGGCCTGGGAAAATTTAAGGGGGAGGATCACGACGCTGCGTCGGACCGTTACGCTGGTGCCTAAAGCTGAGCATAAGCCCGCACTTTCCATTCGTTTTATTCCGGATTCCTTCAACGCCAAACCAGGTAACGCTGCCATTTACTACCTCAAGGCGGGCGGATTCTTTGAGCAAACTGCGGCAATGCAGGCAAAGCGAAAGTTTGAAGACGAATCGAGGGCAGCCGCAGGCGACGGAGACTTCGCTCCCTATGTTTGGCTTGAAACCGAGGTGAAGGATCTCCCTGTTGAAAAGATGAAAGAGTATTTGGTTTACACGTCTTTTCAACCTCTTTTTCTCGAAGAAGCTGCTTTGAGATTGCATTGCGATTTTGATCGCCAGATCAAAAGTGTTGAGAATCCCGTTGGCTACTTGCTGCCGGAGGTTCAGGCCATTCGCGATACTGCACGTATCCAAGCGATGCGATTCTTGCTGGCAATGGCGGAAAACAGAGCCGACGATGCCGTCAAAATTCTCGGGCAGTTGATCGCCATGGGACCGCACCTTTGCCAAGAGCCGTTTTTGGTGTCGAATCTCGTCGGAGCCGCATGTGTCAACATCGGTTTAGACAAAGCTTACTATCTCTCGGAACATCCCTCAGCACCGAACCTCTATTGGGCGATTGCTCAGTTGCCCAAACCGTTGATCCAAATAGAGCAGTCGCTGGCCTTTGAGCGAGAGTTCTTGTTTGAACAGGTCAAAGCCTTGCGAGAGGTCGATACGATTCCAAAGCCGGATGGATACTGGAGCGAGTTCATCGATCGGTTTACCGCTGCGATCCAAGGTATTGGGACTCCGTTCGATCGAATGGAGTCGATTGGAAAAGCAGGCATCACCCTGGCCATCGGTTCCAACGTACCCATAGCCCGTGAGTATCTCGTGGATGTAGAGGGTATGAGCAACGATGCGCTGGACAAGCTACCCAATGCGCAGATTTTCTTTCTTGCCATGCGTCGTTTTTATGAGCGTTATCGGGACGAGGAATTCAAATACAGCTTCCTGCCAGAAAACGCTCGCAATAAAGCGAAAGCAACTTCGACGGGAATTGCCGAATTGAGTCAGCGATATGGTTTAATCACGCTTCCCACTTCGGTATTTCTTCCTGCGGTGCAAGCGGCGCAGGGTGCTTCGCTTAGAACGCAGCAACAACTCGCAATGTGGCAAACGATCGAAGCTATCCGGCACCATTTGGCGACCCACGATAACAGACTTCCAGCGACACTCGATGAACTGGAACTTCCCGCACCCTCCGATCCACTCACCAACGGACCGTTTGAGTATGCAATCCATGCCGCAGGTGCAACACTCAAGGGGGCTGAAAATCCAGGCTTGCAATATCAGCTTGAGCTGCGCACTCAACCTGCCAAACCATAACCAAAAGACTCTATCTCCATCCAACCAACCTACCAACCTATCGTTTCCGAGCGCGATCATGCAAAGCCAATTCACCACGACTCTCAATGCTTCAGTGTGAACCCCGAGTAAATCTTAGGGAAACCTGAAACCTGAAAACCAAAGAAAGAAGCACTTCAATGAATCTCAAGAAAGCAATTTTATACCCACTGGTTTCCGTTGCCTTAACGCTCGTTAGTGTGGCAAACAGCCAGGGCCAGGATAAATCCAATCCAATCCAGCAATCTCTCAATGCATCTTCGATGCTGTTGCTCAAGGTGGACACCGATCAGCTCGCAATTCCAGCGAAGATCCAGCAGATGCAAGAGGAGCACAAGGATAAGCCCATCGCAGCCTTGATCGACGCTTCCGATCGCAATCTCAGGTCGATTCGTGAGCTTGCCAAAGGGCAGACGGTCTACTTGTCGGTCGACATGCCCTACACTACGGCAGTGCTTTTGCGTGCCACCTCTCCCAAGGCTGTACTGGCTTCTGATCTGGAAAAAGTCGCCAAACTCTTTGCACCTGAGATCGCTATCGCGGATCGATCCACTTCCGAGCTAACGAAACTCGACATCGGTACCGATCTGGTATCGGCATCTGCAAAGGTGCTCTCTGCAATGCCCGCCGAGCAAGCTTTGAAATGGCAGGCTGGGTTGGAATCCACCAAGGAGTTTCCTGTCCAATGCGTTATGCAGTTGCCTGATTACGTGACCAAGACATTCCGAGAGATCCAACCCGAGTTGCCCGAGACGTTCGGTGGTGGATCGGCAGAGTGGTTGCTCGACAGCGTCCGATGGGTTTCCCTCGGTTTGGACACCAAGAATGCAACGGCCCGCATTGTGGTGCAGTCGGGTTCTGAGGAAGGGGCGAAAATCTTTGCGAAGAATTTGCCCAAGCTGATCCGAACGGTTGTCAACAATGCGGTAGCAGACAAAGAATCCTTTTTGGCTCTCTCGGTTTTGATTGGGATGATCAAGCCTGAGCTCTCAGGGGATCGTGTCGTCGTATCCCTCACAGACGATGAGAGCAACCAATCGCTTTTGCAATTCGGAGCCATGGTGGCAAGTTCCATCATGGCCCCTATTACTGCGACCACCACTTCGAATCGCATGAAGGAGTTCGCATTAGGTTTCCACAACTACGAAAGTGCCTACCAAGCGTTTCCCACCTACTTGAACATGGCCAAGACAAAAGCAAAAAGTGGGCTTAGTTGGCGTGTGCATATTTTGCCTTTCATCGGATTCCAAGAGCTGTATCAAGAGTTCAAGCTCGATGAGGCATGGGATAGTCCGCACAACATCAAGCTACTTCCCAAAATGCCAGCGATTTACCTTCCCACTGCCGATATGAACCAGACCGTGGAGCTTAAACCTTATCACACCACCTATGTTGCACCGATCGGCAAGAGGACCGTTTTTGGGCAGAGTGAGCCCATGCAATTCCGAAACATCACCGACGGTACGAGCAACACGATTGCCTTCGTTGAACTTGATCGCGAGCATGCCATTGCCTGGACGAGTCCCGAGGAGTATCCGTTTGACGAGGCCAATCCGACGGCCAAACTTCGCAATTACAATGGCCAGACCGTTATCGGTATGTTCGATGGCTCGGTCTCCAGATTGAAACTTGATTTGCCGAAAGAGACCTGGCTAGCTCTGTTCTCTCGCAACGGAGGTGAGATTGTAAATCTGGAGTAAAAGCAGGCTAGATACTTGAGGAACGGGATCGTGCCTCGCATTGGATTTCGTCGTATCAACCGGATTGCTATGCTAGATCGCTTCGAGCACGAGCGCAACCACGGAACACACTGAACACACGGAAGAAGACCGCGGAGGAAGACCGCAGAGGATCCACTCTCTTTTTCCGTGTGTTCCGAGTATTCGGTGGTTGAAATAAACTCAGGGGCTGTCCGCTGGGGATTTCAGGCAAGAGACTAGATGCTAGAGGCATCTAGTCTCTCATCCGACTACTCGACCTCTTTATTGATTTCGCCACCATTGCGAGTGATCATGCCGGCATAAACACGCACATCGATATTGGAGCTAAGGTACCTTGCACTCCCGTCGACAAATGCGGCCGTGATCCCACTCGAATGGAACGAATAAGCCTGACCGGTACCATCGACTCCAAAGTACGGATCGGGATAAGTCGATCCCAATGGGATACCGTTGGTCGTATTGATCACTTGTGGGCCAGGATACGAAGCTCCATCGGCAGAGACTCCTAGCAGGAGATTCAACTCCGAGGCTGGTCGGCACCACCCCCCGCCATTGACACGAACCGAGCTTCCTGGACCAGCTTCGATGACCTTACGCCCCAATCGGTACACATGCGGACGGCCTGACGACTCGACCAAGCGAATGGTATTGCTCGTACCATCGGTGAAGCTCGCAAACTTCAAGTTCGCTGTCTTGGATAATGCACCATTGTCATTCCTAGCCGAATTCGCATCGACCAACCCAAGCGTTGCCATCTGAGGCGACACGCCGTAGTAACCTGAATAGTCCCCGTTGGCAACCCTCGCTTGCCAAACCGGAGTATCCGGCGGCGGCGATCCGTCTTGAACTCTACCCGACTCTGGGTTCGATGGGCACTCGTAGATCGGAATCTTGGATCCGAACAGATCGTAATTCAGACCACCGTCGGCGTTAGGAACCGTCGAGGACCAATTCTTCTTTAGATCGAGCCTTGAATAAAGGGACTGTTGTTCGATATGGGGAAGCAGATAAGTCGCCCACCGGACCCGTACGGTCGAGACCGCATCGGGTCGAACATTGCTTGGGAAATACTTGTTGGCGCTATGGAAGTTTTGAAACGCCAACTCGATCTGTCGCATGTTGTTCGAGCAGGACATACGCCTAGCTGCCTCTCGGGCTGCTTGCACGGCTGGCAGAAGCAAGCCTACCAAAATACCAATGATGGCAATGACCACCAACAATTCCACCAAGGTAAATGCGCTGCGGAGGCGGTTACGGTGTGCTAAGGACTGAAGTCTCATGATTTCTTTTCTTTTCTTTTTTATCAAGTGTAAGTCAACAGAATCAACGGTTAGGGTATTGGTGGATCAACGAATCTTGAAGGGTTCGAGAACGCTTTTGTCTTTGCTCAACTGAACGTCGATACCGGAGGTCGCCTCGGAGGCTAAGCCTGCTGGTAGATGGTTCGTAGGGGCCTGGTCTGGGGTATCCCGGTACCATTGTTCGATCGTTACCTTGTATTTACCCGCCGGTGCCCCATCGTTGGTGTCGTAGGTCGACAACTGAAACCGCCCCTCCGCATTGGTTGTCCCACGTGGCTTGGGGAACTTCAGCGAAGTTTCGGTCGGATGAAAGACCACGGTGGCTCGGTCCAAGGGCTTGCCATCTTGCCCAAGAACGGTTCCCTCGGCCAAAGTGGTTTGGACGCGATCAGTGCGGGAACAGCCCACCATCGATCCGGAAACGACAAGCCCACAAATCAGCGCGGTGCGCACGCATCGGGAAAAGCTACGCGACATAAGACCCTTTCGAGTAAAAACTCTTGCAGTGCGATTGGCAATGCAATGGCTGCTCTGGAACTCTATGGGTGGAGTCGTTCCCTAGCGATCGTTTCGACAAGCTTTCCGGGGTCGGATCAGCAACAAACTAGCCTTGGCTAGCATTCGAACTACTTCGAAACCGACGCTTCTCGGTGCGGTCTATCTGTACTACCGCTCCGTCATGGATCACGATCGTGACTTGCCCATAACGCAAACCGTCAAGCGCCTGACGAATCTGATCCAAATCGAATTGCACTTCCCGTTCCAATCGTGCGTGATTGTCCGGATTTTCGACATGATCCTTCATGATCAAATTTCTTTCTTGCTCTTTAACGAATCTCGTGATGGTTTTTAGATGGTGTATTCGGGAGAAAAGACGTGCGACTGCAGGGGGGTGATGAATACCTGTTGGTGGACTTCGAGGTCCATGAATTGGAACTCATGGATTGGAACATCGACTCGAACGTTCTGTTCGTTGTTAGTATGGACAAAGACTTTGGCGCTAGTCCCGGCGCGTTGGATGCGTTGGATTTGCGCGGAGATCGACGCCGACCCGAGAGATTCCTTTGAGATTTGGAGTTCATGCGGCCGCACATAGACTTTCGCTCCGTCGGTTTTCGCTTCTGGGGAGGGCTCGAAGTGTCTTCCTGAGAAGACGTTGACGGATCCGAGGAAGTCGATCACGAATTCGGATGCTGGGTTATGAAAGACCTCCTCGGGTGTTCCGATCTGCTCGATTTTTGCATGGTTCATCACGACTACACGGTCTGCAACTTCGAGGGCTTCCTCCTGATCATGGGTCACCAGAATCGTTGTCGTGTGCACTTGCTCGTGAAGCCGTCTTAGCCATTCGCGTAACTTCTGACGGACCTTGGCATCGAGCGCTCCGAAAGGTTCGTCGAGCAAAAGGACCTTTGGTTCGATGGCCAAGGCTCTTGCTAGGGCGACGCGTTGACGCTGGCCGCCAGAGAGTTGCAATGGGAATCGATTCCCGAATCCTTCCAATTGAATCAACTGTAGTAATTCTTTGACGCGCTGATCGATTTGGGGATTGGATAAACGCAGATTTCGAGGTCGGACTCTCAATCCAAAAGCGATGTTTTCGAAGACGCTCATGTGCTTGAACAAAGCGTAGTGTTGAAACACGAATCCAACTTGGCGTTCGGCTACGCTCCGAGTCGCTACGTCTTGATCGAAAAAAAGGATCCTTCCCTCGTCTTGATTCACGGGTTGATCGGGGACCTCGAGCCCAGCGATCATTCGTAGGAGCGTCGTTTTACCTGACCCGCTAGGGCCTAAGAGCGCGACTAGCTCGCCGCTGTGGACTTTGAGGCTGACATCTTGGATTGCTTTGTAGGATCCAAAAGTTTTGTTCACGTGTTGAACTTCGACGCTCACTGGATTTCCTCAGATTCTTTCGATCGATGCTCGATCTTCGATTCCAACCATGATTTGGCAAGGAGTGTGATAATGCTCAATGTTGCTAGGATCGACGCCAGAGCGAATGCTGCCGGAGCGTTGTAATCGTTGTAGAGCGCATCGATTTGAAGCGGGATTGTGTTGGTTAAGCCTCGAATGTTCGACGAAACGACCGAGACGGCTCCAAACTCACCCATGGCTCGTGCGGTGCACAGCAGCACTCCATACAAAAGCGGCAGAAAAATGTTTGGCAGTGTGACTTTGGTAAACGTTTGCCAAGCGCTCGCACCGAGCGATATCGCGGCCCACTCTTGCTCGCTTCCCTGTTCCTGCATTACCGGAATCAACTCCCTTGCCACAAAAGGAACCGTCACAAAGATCGTGGCAAGAACCACGCCTGGGACAGCGAAAATCACTTGCAGTCCCATGCTCTGCAATGCAGCTCCAAACCAACCATGGATGCCATAGAGCAAGATGAGCATCAGTCCAGCGATGACCGGAGAGATCGCGAATGGCAAATCGATAATCGATATCAGAAGCGATTTTCCAGGAAACGAATACTTAGTCGTCGCCCAGGCTGCGGCTAGACCGAAAACCATATTCAACGGGACGCAGATCGCGGTTGCTAAGAGCGTCAGACCGATAGCGCTGCGCGCGTTACGATCCGAAAGTGCAATCGCGAATGTCTTGAGTCCCTTTCGAAACGCTTCCCAGAAAATCACACCCAGTGGCAATATCAAAAACAGGGTCACGAATCCAACCGTGATGCCGATCAGTATCCACTGGATCCATTTTGGATCGCGGCTCGCTTGGCTCAACCGGCTGTCTCTTGACACTCCTGATTCCCTCCTTGTTTAGTTTCGACCGGTCTTGCGCTCGATCCACCATTGAATCCCCTGAATCGTCAGAAGGAGTACAAAAGTGGATGCAAGCATGACCACGGCGATCGCACAGGCTCCGACGATGTCGTTCTCATCCAAACGGCTTACGATCAGTAACGACGCGATTTCGGTACGCATTGGCAAATTACCGGCGATGAAAATCACGCTGCCGTATTCGCCCAACGCTCGCGCGAGGGCCAAGGTAAATCCAGTCAGCGCTGCGGGAATCAAACTCGGTAGAGTTACCCTTAGGAACGTCTGAAAACGACTTGCCCCTAGACTCGCACTGGCTTGCTCGGCCTCCAATTCCAGTTCTTCAATCGCGGGTTGCATCGTCCGAACCGCGAAAGGAAAGCCGATAAAAATCAGCGCAATGAGAACCCCCAATGGGCTGATCGCAGTTTTGATACCCCACGCAAGAAAGTGCTTGCCCACAATTCCTGTCGGTGCGTAAATGGCCATCAAAGCAATCCCCGAGACAGCAGTCGGCATGGCGAAAGGAAGATCGATCAAAGAGTCGATCAGCCGGCGGCCAACAAACCGATAACGCACCAGCGACCAAGCAGCGATGAAACCAAAGAAGGTGTTGATCGTCGCGGCCAGCAGCGATGCGCCAAAGGTCAATCGCAAGGATGCTTGAACCCGAGGTGTTTTGAACGTTTCGACCAATTCCTCCATCGAGATCGATGAAGCCTTGAGCAAAAGGGCTGCAATCGGAATGACGATCATGAGCGTCACGTAGAACAGCGTGAACCCAAGTGTCAGGCCAAAGCCCGGTAGGCGTCGTATTTGTGTGGCTCGCATGGCGCTCATAATACGTCGCTTATTGAGCTTTGCTCGAATAGACTTGATCGAATACACCCGTTCGATCCTTGAAGTGTGTCTCCTGCGCGTCTTTCCAATTCGCAACGATGTCTGTCAATTCGAAGAGTTTTAACTCCGTAAACCGTTTGAGATCCTCCTGGGAAACGACCTCCTTGCGACGAGGCCGATAGAAATGCTTGGCAATAATCTGCTGCCCTTCATCCGAATAGAGGTACTCCACATAAGCCTTTGCCAGATCCAGGTTGTTGTGCCCGCTCGCATTGCGCTCGACCACAGCCACCGGAGGTTCAGCAAGGATGCTCATGCTCGGTACAATCAATTCGACCTGATCCGTACCCGCTTCCCGCAATGCCAGATACGCCTCGTTTTCCCAAGTGATCAATACATCGCCGATGCCGCGTTGGATAAACGTGTTTGTCGCCGCGCGAGCCGACGTATCGAGGACCGGGACATTCGCATAGAGCTTCGATATGAAATCCTTCGCATGCGCGGTGGCTTGACCCACCGCCGCCGATTCGTTGGGATCCTTGATCTTCTTTAAGTCACCGAACTGAGTCGATAAAGCGTATCCCCATGCAGCCAAGTAGTTCCAACGCGCCCCACCACCGGTCTTGGGATTCGGAGTGATGACCTCGACGTTTTCTTGAACCAAATCCCCCCAATCCCTGAGCCCCTTGGGGTTCCCTTTGCGGACCAGGAAAACAATGGTCGACGTATAGGGCGAACTGTTGTTGGGAAAGTTCTGCTGCCATGCAGTCGGCAGGGCGTTTGTTTTTTCAGCGATCGCATCGATATCCCCGGAGAGAGCCAGCGAGACCACATCCGCATCGAGTCCCTCGATGACCGCTCTGGCTTGCTTACCAGAACCACCGTGAGACTGCGCAAACTCGACTGCCTCGCCGTGGGTTGCCTGCCAATGCCTTGCAAAAGCCTCGTTGAACTCGGCGTACAATTCCCTCGTCGGATCGTACGAGACATTCGTCAGTTGCCGTTTTGCCCCTGGGGAGGACGAGTCTGGCTTAGGGCCGCAGCCTGCTAGGCTCCCGAAAAGAAGGCTCAATAGGACCAAGGTCGCACCGGTCGTTCGGTAGCGATCTGCAAACCAAGGAGTCGAATCCATCGTGTACTCAGTTTCGTGTGCCAACGCGTTGGAAGCCAACTGGGAAGCCAACTGGAAGGTCCGCTGGCGTGCTTTAGCTTCATGCAAACCTCGTTCCAAATCGTCAGTTAGAGGCCTTCGGTGTCGATTTAGACCGTTTTTTCTTGAGATACCTTCGTTTTTGCACCGTTTTTCCCAGGTGCAGCGCAACCGTCACCCACCGATCTTACAATGCGATCCGTGTTATTTGCCGGTTTGGCTGTTTTGTTTGATAGTGTTTCTGTTAATTGGTAGGTGATCTGTTGTATTTGCGGCTATGCTGTGGTATTTGCTAGGTTGGGCGTTTCGAGTTAGGTTTCGAGTTGGCGTTCAAGGCGCGGATCTAGTCGGTCCGAAAATTGCGTTGCTAACGCAGGCCCCGTGCAAGACAATCCGCTGGATCCTTATTGGCTTGGAACCAAAATCCCTTATGACCGATTTTCCTTGGAATCAGCTCTGGCAATTGGCTCATGGTCGCGAGCGTTCTTCGGTCAGCGGGCATGAGGTTCTCAAGTTGCTTTCGAAGAGCGTTCCTGTCCAGAGTCTTTCGCTTCTGACATTGATCGACTCGAAATCGCAAGCTGGCTTGGGCAATTCAAGCAGAGGAAAAGGTTCAGGGGCTAAGCGTGGGTCGGAGCCATCGGGTGTTGTGTATCGGGTCCTTTATGTGCATCGCAATGGGACGATCGACATCGAGACGTTGGAACTACCGTGCAGTCTGTCTCGATGGGTCGAGTTGCACGACTGGGTTCAATCCGGTTCGGTGCTTTGCCAGCCAAGCCCCAAACGAAGTGGGAAGCTGGCGTGGCTGGCCACGGAGGAACTTACTGGCTCGATCCTTGCGATCCCGTTGCGACCTAGGGAGACTGCCGTTGCGGGCGAATCGATAGGCGTCGCGGTTTTAGAGATCGAGCATGGGCGGACGCTTCCAGAAACAAGTATCGCGTTGTTGGAGCAGTTCGCATCGCCGCTTAGCTTCTATCTTCAATCGATTCTCCATTCGCCAGGAGACGCTCCTGCTGCTTCCGTTCCATTTGCTTCCGTTCCATCGACCCTGCCGGCCGATGCCGACAAGGAGCCGATGGTCGGTTCGAGTGAAGGGCTCAGGAAAGTCATGGAACGCGTCATGCTGGTCTCGAATTCGGACATGCCGGTATTGATTTTCGGGGATACCGGGACGGGCAAAGAGGTGATCGCTCGAGCGATTCATGCGCGTTCGGCACGTTCCAGTCAACCATTTTTGCGAGTCAATTGTGGGGCGATTCCCCCTGAGTTGATCGATTCGCAGTTGTTTGGGCATGAGCGAGGGAGTTTTACCGGGGCGTCAGACCAGCGTAAAGGTTGGTTTGAGCGTGCCGATGGGGGTACGTTGTTCCTGGATGAAGTCGGTGAGTTGCCTTTGGCCGCTCAGGTTCGTCTATTGAGGGTATTGCAGGAGCATCAAATCGAGCGTGTCGGTGGCGAGAAGACGATCGAGGTCGATGTTCGCATCGTCGCGGCGACCCACCGCGACTTGGCTGCCATGGTCCACGATCGTACGTTTCGTGAGGACCTTTGGTATCGCATCAATTTATTTCCGATTCTCTTGCCCAGGCTCTGTGAACGGCTTGAGGATATCCCAGCATTGACCAGGCATTTTGCTCGCAAGGCGGCCTCGAAGTTAGGACTGCCCTATGCGCAGCCTACGTCATCAGACATCGATCGGCTCCTGAAGTACTCGTGGCCTGGAAACATTCGAGAGTTACAAGCCGTAGTCGATCGGGCGGTGATTTTAGGACGAGGCCACCATCTAGACATCGCTACAGCTTTGGGAGCAGGGTTCACCTTCGTAACGCGTCCTGCGGAAACGACCGAGGAGCCTACGTTTTACGAGGTGATCCCCGAGTCGTCTTATTTGCAACCCCTGACTCCGACGCAAAGCACAGCAACTGCGAGTGTGCAACCGAAAGACGACTCTTCCATTTTGCCCCTCAACGAGATGATCAAGCAGCATATTGAGAGGGCTCTTTTGCGAAGCCAGGGACAGGTTGAGGGTAAGAGGGGAGCGGCGCGCATCTTGCAGATCAACCCCCACACGCTTCGGGCCAAAATGCGTAAGCTTGGAATTCGATGGGTCGATTATCGTCCCGAAGACCTGTAAAGACGGTTTTCCCTTGAAAAACATCCCGTGTTGACGGCGATGGACCAAAACACTTAGACTGTTACCTTACAGGGAAAGGAGTTCCTTTCCGATCGGTTGACCGGACCACCGGAAATCGCTGAAAAATTTGTCTGATGTTTTTCTGCGAAGGAGACTTTCGAATGTCTACGGTCATGATGGATCGATTGCCGACTGGCAGCACCAGTGTTTTCGGAGCCGCCCAGGCCGCTCCCACTCCAGCCAATAGCTGCATTATTCCAGCCTGTTCGCTCAAGTTTGAGAAGTGCCAAGGTGGCATGAAGATCGAATGCTGTTGCGATGACGATGTCGCTTGCGGCGCGTTGCAGAATCTCTGCAAGATGCTTCAGGGTGGTCTATGCAACTGCTGTTGCTTATGGAATGGCCAAGTCGTTTTTCAGTGCAATTTGTGCTGCGGCCATACCAAGTGCGAGATGACGGAAAACGGATGCTGCATCACCTGTTGTAGCGGTGACGCAGCCTGTTGCAGCATGCTGCAATCCTGTTGCGATACCTTGCGTGCATGCTGCGAGGCAGGCTGCACATGCTGCATTTCGATGGGTGGCACACCCGTATGCTGCGGTACTTGCTAGTCGTAACCAATACGATTCGAAATTCAAAATTGCAACCTGGCAGATCGAAGCTGAACGTCTCTTCGTCTGCCTGCGCAGGTCCAATGACATAGGTTTCGCAACCGACGGCAAGTGTCCCACGATGGTTGATAACAGAATCCGACGCTATGAATCGCTTTGGGCGAAACCTTCGCAGGAGCCTAATCCCGCTTCCAAATCCTTACCTCCAGGGTTTGTGGTACTGGGCTTGAACCACTTGACCCCTGAGCATCGCCAAGCGATCCGCGATCAAATGGAACTCTACCAGTGGGCTTATACCCAAGCTCGTAGGGAGTCTGATCAAAAGCTGTTCGACGATTGGTCCATTTGAAATGCGTTGCTTCGTTCGCCTTCAGCCGCTCTAACAAAGTTAACCTCTGTAACTTGCCAGTACTTTTTCTGTGTGTTCCGAGTATTCCGTGGTAAAAAATCTCTTCGGTTGGCAACCACCAACAGCTT
This sequence comes from Pirellula sp., assembly GCA_021300015.1. Taxonomy (GTDB): domain Bacteria; phylum Planctomycetota; class Planctomycetia; order Pirellulales; family Pirellulaceae; genus JBKCUI01. The sequence continues at coordinate 135,063 of JAJTFB010000005.1, forward strand.
AGGATCGAACCACGGAACACACCGAACACACGGAAAGAAGACATGAGCATCCCCTATTACCAAGTAGACACGTTTACCAGTGAGATTTTTTCGGGCAATCCCGCCGGTGTTTGCTTCCTAGCGCAATGGCTAGACGATGCGGTTTTGCAATCGATCGCCGCAGAGAACTATCTGCCTGAGACCGCGTTTGTAGTGCAGCGGGAATCCAGTTTTGGGCTTCGATGGTTCACCCCCACGATGGAAATGGATTTGTGTGGGCATGCGACTTTGGCTCCCGCACACGTGATCTTTCGGCACTTGGGGTATCGGGATCGGGTCATCCGCTTCGAGACGCGCGCCGGCGAATTGACGGTCACTAGGGATCAAGACCTCTTGGAACTCGATTTTCCATCCAGACCAGCTACGTCCTGCCCGACTCCGATGCTGCTCGAGCAGGGGCTAGGCATCGCGCCGAGTTTCACGGCCAAGGCCCGCGACTACCTTGCGGTTTTTGATAGCGAGAGCATTGTTCGCGAACTTCGTCCTGACATGAACGCACTGATGCAACTCGATTCGATCGGAGTCATCGCGACGGCCCCAGGGAAAGACTGCGATTTCGTTTCGCGTTTCTTTGCGCCCCGCGCTGGAGTTCCCGAGGATCCAGTGACGGGTTCGGCCCACAGCACGCTGATCCCGTATTGGGCCGGGCGATTGTCCAAGTCACAGCTCCATGCAAGGCAGATTTCCAAACGCGGTGGGGAGCTTTTCTGCGAGCAACGCCAGGATCGCGTTGGGATCGCCGGCCGGGCGATCACGTATTCAACAGGCAATTTGCATGTCCAGCCCATTGGTTCGTGTTGCTATAATGGGGACTGACCCATCCCATGGGCTACGGAGTGTCGATCCTTGCCTCCCTCTTGAAAAAGTCCCTTTATGAGCACCCGCCACCATTTCCAATCCACCTCGGGCATCCAGATCACTTGGCATGGCCATTCGACTTGGAGCATTCGCACCGGCGAGTTTCACCTGCTGATCGATCCGTTTTTCGAATCGAATCCTATGGCCAAAACCAAGCCATCGCAGATGCATCCGACCCATATTCTGATCTCTCACGGCCATTTCGATCATATCGCTGATGCGGCATCGATCGCCAAAAGGAGCGGTGCGGAGGTCCTTGCCAACTACGAGATCGCAACTTGGCTGACTAAGCATCATGGCGTCGAAAACACCGTCGGCATGAATCTCGGAGGTAGCTACTCCTGCAAGGCCGGACGCATGCAACTTGTGCCCGCACTGCACTCCTCCAGTCTTCCCGATGGCAGTTACGGCGGGACGGCCGGCGGTTGGGTGCTCGATCTGCCGGTTCACGATTCGCTCTCGAAACGTATTTATTATGCCGGGGATACTGCATTGTTCAGCGACATGCAGTGGGTAGCGAGCAAACCGGTTGAGTTATTCATCGTCCCGATCGGCGATCTGTTCACCATGGGAGTCGACGACAGCGTCCAGGCAACGCGGTTTGTGCATCCGCAATACGTCATGCCAACGCATTTCAACACATGGCCACCGATCGCCCAAGACGAGAAAGCTTGGGCGGCCCAAATCGATTCTCAAACCGACGCCGAACCGGTGCTGATCGAAGTCGATCAGACTTGGAACTTGCCAAACTAACGTCCCAGGGCGTTGCCCATAAAACGGTTCGGCTGAGGGGCCTTGCCCTGCTGCAGTTCCCGTTCGGTCACGTGCCGACCATGCTGGGGTGGAACCATTCGATGGAGGACCACCGGGATTGGGTTGGTGTGGACCACCACCTCGCGTCCGTGAACCTTACGCGTGTATTGCTTGGCTTCGGCGATCCCGAAAGATGTGCAGACTGCCAGTGCACAAGCAGTAAAAATTAGCCCTCGCATTTTTTGCTCCAAATGCATTTCAAGGTTGGGTTAACGATTCGCAAGTATACTTAGCGATTCAGGTCAAACCAAAATCTTTTTGAGGCGAAGTCGGCCAAGTGCTTCCGGAGGTGGATCGTCTGTCGGGTTTGTAACGGTCCTTTGGCTTATGGCGATTCCATCGATTCCATCAAATCTCTCGAAACCCCTCGTTTTTCCTGTCTGGACAATGGTTGTTTGGACGAGTATTATGGAGATATGGGTAGCGAGTCATTGACCACCAACCGCAAGTTCGATTCTCAGGAGCAAGAGGTTTACCTCTCGTTGTGGAGGACTTACGATCGCCTCAAAGCGATCGAGGATGAACTCTTCGGGGAATGGCAAATCACCTCGCAGCAATACAATGTCCTGAGGATTCTCCAAGCGGCGGCACCCGACTCGGTCCCAACGCTTCAGATTTCAAACAGGCTCATTTCTCGAGCCCCGGACATCACCCGGATGCTCGACAAACTACAGCAAAACGGTTGGGTTCGACGCGTTCGGACCGAAGAGGACCGCCGAACGGTGCTTGTCGAAATCACCGCCGAAGGTCTCGAATTGCTGGAAAAACTGCAAGAACCTGTCAAGTCTCTGCACGTTTCCCAGTTAGGACACCTGAGTCCAACCGATCGCTCGACACTGTGCCGACTGCTTCAGAAAACCAGAAAACCCCACGAACCGCCCGGCGGCCAATGGTAAAATTGAAACGACAGAGGTGATTTATGATTCAATCTGTGGAAAAACCAGACGTGATCGTCATCGGAGGTGGACCTTCTGGATGTGCGACGGCCACCATCCTGGCTCAGCGTGGATACCGAGTAAGGGTCTACGAGCGGGAGCATTTCCCCAGGTTCCACGTCGGCGAGTCGTTGATCCCTTTTTGCCACGGGACCATCCGCCGTATCGGGATGCTTGAGAAGATGAAGGCAAGTCACTTCACCAAGAAGTACGGCGTGCAATTCATCAACGAGCACGGGAAACTCTCGGAGCCCTTTCGGTTCGAGGAGTACGATCCTCACGAACGCTCTCAGACTTGGCAAGTCCTGCGAAGTGAGTTCGACCATATGCTGATGCAAAATGCTAGGGAGCATGGGGTCGAAGTGATTGAAGGGGCTAGAGTTTTGGACATCGAACGCCAAGGGGACCGCGTCGTTGGGGTGAAGGTCAAATGCGGTGATGGGCCGGCCCAGGTCGTGCACTCCCAGGTCGTCGTCGATGCCAGCGGGCAATCGTCGATGTTGATCGATCGGATGAACATGCGCGAGTGGGATGCGGATTTGAAGAAGGCCGCCGTCTGGTCTTATTTCAAAGGCGCAAAGCGAGAACCTGGTTTGGATTCCGGCGGCACGATCGTGATTCAAACGCAGGGGAAAAAGGGATGGTTTTGGTACATTCCGCTTCACGACGATGTGGTCAGTGTCGGTGTGGTTGCCGACTTCGATTACCTGTTCAAGAACCGCGAGACGAAGGATCCTGAGAAAATCTTCCATGAAGAAGTTGCACGCTGTGCGGGTATTCAGCCTCGCATCGCTGGGGCCGAATGTGTTGGCGAGTATCGCATCATGAAGGAGTACTCGTACAAAGCCAGCCAAGCCGCAGGCGACGGCTGGGTTTTGGTCGGCGATGCATTTGGTTTTCTCGACCCTCTCTATTCTTCTGGGGTTTTGCTCGCACTGGTCTCTGCACAGATGGCAGGCGATGCGATCGCCGATGCCCTCGATGTCAACGATCCGTCCGAAGCCCGCCTGAGGGCTTGGGAACCCGAGTACCGCAAGGCCATGGATCGGATGAGGAATTTGGTCCGAGCTTTCTACGACGGATTGAACTTTGCCCAATTGGTTCGCAAGCATCCCGACAAGAAGCATTTGATCACGGATATCCTGATCGGAAATCTCTTCAAGGACGAAGTCGATGAGCTTTGGCCTTTGATCGATGCGCTTCGCGATGAAGAGATGGCTATGGATAAAGGTTCCAAAGCCTTAGTTCCAGCCGGATTGTCAGCCGCGGTGCCAACCGCTAGCTAGCTCTAGTCGCAAGCAAGCTAGCTTGCTCGGACAAGCTCGGCGACGAGTTTGCCATGCACATCGGTGAGCCGAAAATCACGGCCTTGGTACCGATAGGTTAGCTTTTCGTGGTCCAAGCCCAGGCAATGCAAGAGGGTTGCATGTAGGTCATGGATGTGGACCGGCTGTTCGGTAATGTTGTATCCGTAGTCGTCGGTCTGCCCGATCAAGGCCCCTGGCCGGAAGCCTCCTCCGGCCATCCACATCGAGAAACAGCGGCCATGGTGATCGCGCCCGTAGTCGTCCTGCAAGGAGCCTTGGCTGTAGACGGTCCGTCCGAACTCGCCCCCCCAGATAACGATCGTGTCGTCGAGGAGTCCGCGTTGCTTAAGGTCTTGGACCAATGCGGCCTGGGGTTGATCGATGTCCTGACATTGTTTGGGAATGTTCGATGGCAAACTGCCATGGTTGTCCCATCCACGGTGGTAGAGTTGCACGAATCGGACCCCGCGTTCGACCATTCTTCGAGCGAGTAAACAGTTCGCAGCATAGGTACCGGGCTTGAGGACGTCGGGTCCATACATTTTCAAGGTCGATTCGGATTCGTCGGAAACATCCGTCAGGTCCGGGACCGACATCTGCATCTTGAATGCCATCTCGTATTGTTCGATTCGCGAGAGGATTTCGGGGTCTTGTTCTCGATGGAATTCGAGTGCATTGAGTTTTGAAATCTGATCGAGCATCCCTCGTCGCAGGCTTCTAGGCATCCCGGGCGGATCGCTCAGGTAGAGGACCGGTTCGGAGCCGCTTCGGAACTTGACCCCTTGGTGGCTCGATGGCAGAAAGCCGCTTCCCCAGAGTCGATCTAGGAGGCCTTGGTTGGCATCTTTGCCGGTTCCGTGAGAGATCATCACGACGAAGGCGGGCAGGTCCTCGGCTTCGCTGCCTAGGCCGTAGCTGAGCCACGATCCGAGCGAGGGTCTGCCGGGTTGCTGCGATCCGGTCTGCATGAAGGTGATCGCCGGGTCGTGATTGATCGCTTCGGTGTTCATCGATCGGACGATGCACAGATCATCGGCCATGGCCCCGGTATGGGGTAAGAGTTCGCTGAACCAAGCCCCATTGCTGCCGACTTGTTGGAATTGGAATTTGGGAGCGACGACTGGAAAGCTCTTTTGTCCGGAGGTCATGCCGGTGAGTCGTTGGCCGTTTCGGATGCTCTCGGGCAGTTCGCTTCCGTGGTACTCCTTGAGCTTGGGCTTGTAGTCCATGAGCTCAAGTTGCGATGGGCCGCCGGACTGGAACAAGTAGATGACCCGTTTGGCCATCGGCGCAGAGTGGGCCTGGTGGTTGGAGACTGCGGGGCTGGCGACTGGGTCTTGGGGGGCCGCAGAAGCGCGTCGTTGGGTTCCGAGGAGTTGCGCAAGCGCGACGGTACCGATCGCCGAGTGTTTGAGGAACGCTCTTCGTGAATCGAACGCAAGGGAGGATAGTTCGGATTCCATGTCGCTTGGGAGCTTTGGGTTCGGGTGGCTAGTATCTCGGGTGGCTAGTATCTCGGGGAGCTAGTATTTGGTGATGGTTTCGTCGAGATTGAGAATTGCGCTGCACACGACGGTCCAGGCTGCAAGTTCGCTAGGGTTCAATTCCGAGGCAGGGGGTAGGGTACCGACGCTCAGGAATGCTGTTGTGCGCTGCGGATCTTGAAGAAACTCTGACTTGGCCAAGTCGAGGAGTTCCTTCAGCGGGGGGATCTCTTCGGGGAGTACCTGCCTTGCGATGGCTTTGCGATAGGCATAGTTCAACCGCATCAGATCGTCGGCCCCGCCGGTTCGGAGGATATCGCTTGCGAAGACCCGAGCCGCTTCGACATAGGTCGGATCGTTCAGCAGCACCAAGGCTTGGGTGGGCGTGTTAGTGCGCGATCGCCTCGCGACGCAAACCTCTCGGTTTGGGGCATCGAAACTGACCATGGATGGGGGTGGGCAGGTCCTTTTCCAGAAGGTGTACATGCCTCGTCGAAAGAGACCTTCTGCGGTATCGGCAACGTACTTGCCTCGGCGTTCGACGGTAACGTCCTCCCAAAGTCCAGCGGGTTGATAGGGTTTGACGCTAGGACCACCGAGTTTGCGGTTCAGAAGGCCGCTGATGGCCAGCGCATTGTCGCGGATGGTTTCGGCAGATAGACGGTGGCGTGGGCCGCGGGTCAACCATCGATTCTCAGGATCCTGGAGTTTGAGTTCCGGGGTCAGTCGCGACTCTTGCCGGTAGGTTTTGCTCATTGCGATCTGTTTGAGCATTTGGCGAATGTCCCATCGGTTTTCGATGAAATCGACGGCCAGGGCGTCGAGCAGTTCTGGATGAGAGGGGTACTCGCCGGAGCCACCAAAGTCTTCGCTGGTGCGGACCAATCCGGTTCCGAAGCATTGCTCCCAGAGGCGATTGACAGCGACTCGGGCCGTCAGTGGGTTTGTCGGGTGGGTGAGCCATTGTGCCAATTGAAGCCGATTGCTCGGGTGCTCGATGGGGTCGCTTCGCAGAGCTTCTGGGATCCCAGGTTGGACCTTGGTGGTCGGTTGGTCGTACTGTCCGCGCTTGAGGATAAATGTTTCTCGCGGAGGGCTCATGTCTCGCATGACCATGACTGCGGGTGCGGACTGATCGATATCTCGGATCTTGTTTTGAATCTCGGTAGCTTGGTTTAGAAGTTTGGCATGCTCGGGATCGATGGTCTTGCGGGTCAAATCTTAGCGTTGGACATCGGATGGAGTCAGTGCTCCCTCGAAGATCCGCAGTTCATCGATCGAACCGGTAAAGGGGAGAGACTTTTCCCGCAGGCCTAGGTGGAAGGGTTTGTCTGTCGTCAGCGAGCCGGTCAGGTTGTTGTTGGGAACATCGAACTTGGTCGCTTTGCCGTCGATGAACAGATTGACGCCGGCTGCTTTCTTCGATCCATCGTAGGTGAGTGTTAGGTGATGCCATTGGTTCGGCGCGATGGTCTGCTGGGAGCTGATTTTCATCGCGTTGCTGGGCCACTGATCGACCAGATGGACTTCGATCTTGCCGTTGACCACCAGCATGTCGTAGCCCCGGAAGTTCATCGCTTCGTCCATGCGAGACAGGATTGCCATGCTTCCGAGCGTCGGTACACGGACCCATAGGCTGATGGAGAAAGGTCGATCGGAATCGAGTTTACCGAATGAATTGGAGATCAAAAATCGCCCCGGTTCGAGCGTGGCGGCCGAGCCGATTTTCCCGGATTCTAGGATCAACGATTCGGGGTTGGACCACGTTGCGGATAAGGGGGAATCGGTGGCAGGTTGGGTCGCAGGTTCGAAATCGGCGTAGTCGGTTTGGGTGGTGCCTAAGCTCTTTTGGATTGTCGCATCGGAGTTTGCAGCGACCCAGGCGGCAAAGGTGTGCTCGAGTTGCTGTTCCTTGGAGTCGATTTGGGCTCGGATCGGTTCGAGCTGGGCGTTGAGTCGATTCTTTTGTTCGATGAGTTCCACGGTGGGGACTCGCACAAAGGGTTCAGCGCCGACGAAGTTGCTGTAGCTGGCTTGTTTCTCTTCGAGGTTGTTGACCAGGGAGAAGAAGCGGTAGTATTCGGCTTGGGAGATCGGATCGACTTTGTGATCGTGGCATCGGGCGCACTGCATCGAAAGGCCGAGGAATACCGTCGCGACGGTGTGGACACGATCGGCCACATACTCGACGCGGTACTCTTCTTGGATGATGCCTCCTTCGGTGTTGTGCCCTTGGTTTCTGAGAAATCCGGTGGCGACTTGCTGTTGCAAGTTGGCCTCTGGGAGCAGATCCCCTGCGAGTTGTTCGGTGAGGAATCGATCGTAGGGCATGTTGTTGCGGAAGGCTTGGATGACCCAATCGCGCCAGGGCCACATTTGCCGATCTTCATCATTGTTGTAGCCATTGGTATCGGCATAGCGAGCTAGGTCGAGCCATTGGGACGCCATCCGTTCGGCATAGGCATCGCTTTGCAGGAGCTTATCGATGGCCGATTCGTAAGCTTCCTCGGAGGGGTTCTTCAAAAACGCGTCGAGTTCTTCGATCGTCGGAGGCAATCCGGTCAAATCCAAGCTTGCTCGGCGCAGGAGGGTTGCCGGATCGGCGGGTCCAGAGGATCTCAATCCGTGGTTTTCAAGTTCGCGAGCGACCAGCGCATCGATCCGATAGGTGGTGTTGTTCGTCGCAGCGGTGTTCGTCGCAGTAGGGTTCGCTAGATGGGTGGTTTTCGGTGCAGTGAACGCCCAGTGTTGCGAATATTTACCCCCAGCGTCGATCCAAGCTTTCAGGAGTTGGCGATCTTGGAGCGATAGAGGCTTCTTGAACTCCGGCGGGGGCATTTGCTCGTGGGGATCGTTTGATTCGACGCGAGCGATGAGGGAGCTTTCCGAGGCATTGCCTGGAACGAAGGCGACGGAGGCTAGGGCATCGTCGCGACGATCGAGCCGCAGATCGGCCTTGCGGGCTTGCTCGTCAGGACCGTGGCAGCTCCAGCAGTGGTTGGCTAGGATCGGTTTGATTTGCGAGGCAAAGTCCGGCTCGATCGAGGATTTCTGCGCGGGCGATATCTCTTGTGCAAGCGATAGGTCTTGGACAAAAGCCAAACGGCTGGCCAACAGGATGAGCCCTGCGAGCCAGCCGAGTGTTGGGAATCGAGTCTTAGCAAGTTTCATGGCGTTAGCCGACTTTTGGGATTTCGAAGCCTGCGCGTTGGGCACGAGCTTGCATCGAGGCGGCGAGTTCGTCACCTTCGATTTTCTCGGTGGCTGCGTTCCAACGGATTTTGCGAGCGAGTCGACCGGAGATGGCCGACAGGTGGCAAAGGTTCATGGTTTGGAGGTGGGAATAGACATCCGAGACGGGCAATCCACCCTCTCGGATGCATCGGTAGAAGTTGGCTTTGTGCCCTTCGTGGGGTTTGCCTTTGTAGAGGGCTTGGAGTTGCTCATCGCCGTAGACCTCTTTGTCCCATTGCTCTTCGATGGGCTTACCGGTGATCCGTTCACGGTTGACGAAGATGCGACCTTTGGAGCCTTCGATGAGCAATCCGTTATCGCCTCGGCTCGTGACGTGGATTTCCATTCCGTTGGCGAAGGTATGGATGATATTGAAATCGTTCGAGGTATTGAAACGGTCGTCGGCGAGTGTTTGGCCGTCTTTCATCTCGACGGGGTGTTTGCAATCGGTGCCATCGACTTCGACCGGTCCGGATCCTTGTTCGGTCATTTTGGTTGCCCATAGGGCGATATCGATGTGGTGGGCTCCCCAGTCGGTGAATTTGCCGCCGGAGTATTCGTACCACCAGCGGAAGTCATTGTGGCATCGCTGTTGGATGTAGTCGACTTTGGGGGCTTGTCCGAGCCACATGTCCCAATTGAGGTTTGCCGGTGGGGCGGCTTTGGCGAAGGGTCCACCGGTGGGGCTGCCGTTGATTCCGCATGTGATTTTCTTGATATCACCTAGGAGTCCTTGGTGGACCAGATTGACTGCTCGCATGAAGAGTCGGCGATCGGAGCGTTGTTGGGTTCCGATGAAGAAGACGAGTTTGGGATTGGCCTTGCACGCTGCGCGGATGGCGAGGTTTTCGGCCAGGGTCAGGGTCAATGGTTTTTGGCAGAAGACGTGCTTGCCGGCTTGCAGGGCTTCGATGGCGATTTTGGTGTGCCAGTGGTCGGGTGTGACGATGCTGACGACTTCGATCTCTTTGTTGTCGAGAACTTTGCGGTAGTCTTCGACGGATTCGGCTTTGCCTTTACCGATCCTTTCGTCGTTTCGGGCGCGTTCGCGATGGTTTGCGTCGACGTCGCAGACCGCGACGATATCGCCGTAGCGGTTATGGTCGTGGGCGTCACCGGTGCCCATTCCCCCCAGGCCGATGCAGCCGATTTTCATGCGATCTTGGGAGCTGGCTGCAAGGGTATTTTCGGACCAGGACCAGTAGGGTGCCGACGCGACGGCGGCAGTGGTTTGAGCGGAGCGTTTGAGGAAGTTGCGGCGGGAGGACTGGCTCATCGATTACATTCCTTGGGAAGGGAGGGAATAAGGTGCGGGAAGACTGGATTCTACCACAGTTCGGGTCGATTTGCTCGATTGAAAAAAGGTCAGTAGGCGGTCCATGTACAGATAGATCACCGGGGTGGTAAAGAGGGTGACGAATTGGCTGACGATCAGGCCTCCGACGATTGCGATCCCGAGGGGCTGACGCAGTTCGGCACCGTCTCCGTGTCCGAGAGCCAGGGGGATTCCGCCGAGGATTGCAGCCAGGGTGGTCATGGTGATAGGACGAAAACGCCTTAGGCAGGCTTCGTGGATCGCTTCGCGGGCTCCCCAGCCACGGTCTTTGCGCAGAGCGATGGCAAAGTCGATCATCATGATTGCGTTTTTCTTGACGATTCCGATCAGCAGGAGGATCCCGATCATACCGATGATGTTCAGTTCCATACGGAAGAGGATCAGGCCGAGGATCGCACCGACGCCGGCCGAGGGGAGGGTCGAGAGGATCGTGATCGGGTGGATCAAGCTTTCGTAGAGGATGCCTAGGACTAGGTAGACGGCGACGAGGGCCGAGAGGATCAACAGGGGTTGGTTGGACAGGGAGTCTTGGAAGGCTTGGGCGGTCCCCTGAAAGTTCCCTTGGATACTCGAGGGCATCCCGATTTCGGAGCTTACGGATTTGATGATCGGAACGACGTCCCCGAGGGCGCTGCCGGGGCTGAGATTGAAGGAGATCGTCGAGGATGGGAACAGTCCTGAGTGCGCCACCGATAGCGAGGTATTCCTGCTTTCGAGCGAGTAGAGATCCTGCAAGGGGACTTGGGTGTTGTTTCGGGTTCGGATGTAGATGCTTTTGAGGGACTCGGGACCTTTGACGTAATCCCTTTCGAGGGTCATGACAACGCGGCGTTGGTTCAACGGGAGGTAGATCGTCGAGACGGGCCGTTGTCCGAAGGCGTCGTAGAGGGTGTTGTCGATCGTCGCTATATCGAGCCCGAGGACTGAGGCAAGGTCACGGTGGATCACCAATCGGGAGAGTTGCCCTTTGTCTTGTTGGTCGGTATTGACGTCGGTGATTTCAGGAATCTTTTTCATCGCCGAGATGAGTTTGAGGGTCCATTCGTTGAGTTCTTTCAGATCGCCGCCGCGAAGTGTGTATTGGAATTGGGCACCCGAGGGGCGTCCGCCGATCCGAAGGTCCTGAACGGCTTGCATGAACAGGTTTGCACCGCTGATTCCGGAAGTTTTCTTGCGGATGGCAGCAAGGAGTTCATCGATGGTCTGTTCGCGTTGATCCAGGGGTTTGAGGGTCACAAACATTCTCGCGTTGTTCGTTCCGCCTCCCCCGGGCCCACCTCCCCCAGTCGAGACCAGCACGCGATCGATGGCTTGTTCGTCACTGACGGCTTTAGCGAATTTTTCGCAAAGGTCCACCATGGCTTGGAAGGAGGTTCCTTGATCGGCGACGATGTTCCCGACGAGTCGTCCGGTATCTTGTTGGGGAAAGAATCCTTTGGCGACTTTGACGTAAAGGTAGCCGTTGAGAGCCACGATCAGGGCCAGGGCGATCATGGTCCAGCCCGGAAACTTCAGAACGATGTCTAGGAGACGCCCGTAAGCATTCTCCATCCAATAGCGATTGGAACTCTCGTCGACGCGATGGGGTTTGAGCAGCAGGGCGCAAAGCATCGGTGTCGTCGTCAAGGAGATAACCAGCGAGATGAGAATTGCGATCGAAAGCGTCACGGCAAACTCTTGCAAGAGCAGTCCGATAACGCCTCTCATCAATAGGATCGGGATGAACACGGCGATCAGCGATAGGGTGATCGAGACGACGGTAAATCCGATTTCGCCTGCCCCTTTGATGGCCGCATCAAGGGGCTTGAGTCCTTTTTCCAGATAGCGACTGATGTTCTCAGTCACGACGATCGCATCGTCGACGACGAAGCCTGTCGAGATCGTCAGGGCCATGAGCGAGAGGTTGTCGAGGCTGTAGCCGAGCAGGTACATCACGCCGAAGGTCCCGATGAGCGAGACTGGAACGGCGATGGTCGGGACGATCGTCGCTCGGATGTCTCGAAGAAACAGATAGACCACGACGATCACCAGCAAAATGCTGATCAGCAGTGTTTTTTGGACTTCCAACAGTGAGGCTCGGATCGTCGTGGATCGATCCATTCCGATATCCAGATCGATGGCCGCTGGCAACTGCGATCTGAGTTGGGGTAAGACCGATTTGACGTTCTCGATGGTCTGGATAATGTTCGCGCCCGGCTGGCGAAAGATCAGCACGCTGATCGAGGGCCGTCCATCGGCGAGGGCAAAGTTCCGGATGTCTTCGAGCGAATCGGTGACCTTGGCCACATCGGCCAGTCGGACGGGTGCACCGTTGCGATAGGCGATCATCAAGGGGCGGTAATCTTCGGCGGTCATCAATTGGTCGGTGGTATTGAGGGACCACTGAACAGGGCCTTCTTCGATCACCCCTTTTGGCCGATTGGCATTCGAGGTACCGATCGCGGCTCGGACATCCTCGAGCCCGATCTGCATTTGATTCAGGACATTGGGATTGAGTTCGATTCGAACGGCAGGATTCGAGGCTCCTGTCGCAAAGACCTGACCGACTCCGTTGATCTGGGAGAGCTTTTGTTGGACGAGGGTCGAGGCCAACTCATACATTTGAGGCTTGGAGTAAATCTCCGAGACCAACGTCAGGAGCATGATGGGCGAGTCGGCGGGGTTGACCTTGCGGTAAGAGGGGTTGTTCGGGAGTGTTGGGGGCAATTGGCTTCGGGCCGCGTTGATCGCCGCCTGGACTTCTCTTGCCGCAGCATTCACATCGCGGTCGAGTTCGAATTGAAGGGTGATCGAGGTCGCCCCTAGGGTGCTATTGGAGGTCATCTCGGTGACCCCGGCGATCCGGCTTAGGCTTCTTTCGAGCGGTGTAGCGACCGCTGAGGCCATGGTCTCAGGGCTGGCTCCGGGGAGGTTGGCGCCTACGGAAATGGTCGGGAATTCGACTTGGGGCAACGGCGCGACCGGGAGCAGAAAGTACCCGATCAACCCCGAGAGGGTGATCGCGACGGTCAGAAGGGTCGTGCCGACGGGGCGTCGGATGAAGGCTTCAGAAAAATTCGGTCCTTGGGCGCTCATGATACCTCGGGTTTTCCTTTCCTTCGTCCGAGGGCATCGAACCAAAGATAGATCACCGGAGTGGTATAGAGCGTCAGGGCTTGGCTGAAGATCAGCCCCCCGATGATGCAGATACCTAGGGGTTGTCGGATTTCGGAGCCAACGCCGCCGCTGAAGGCAAGTGGCACAGCCCCGAGCAGTGCGGCCATGGTGGTCATCAAGATCGGTCGGAGCCGCAGCAAGCAGGCGTGAAAGATCGCATCCTCGGCTTGGAGTCCTTGATTGCGTTGGGCTTCTAACGCAAAGTCGATCATCATGATCGCATTCTTTTTGACGATACCGATGAGCAAGATGATTCCGATCAGAGCGATGATGCTTAAATCCAGGCGAAACAGGATCAGTGCGACCAGTGCACCTAGCCCTGCCGACGGGAGCGTCGAGAGGATCGTCAGAGGATGGACAAAGCTCTCGTAGAGGACTCCTAGGACGATATAGACCGTGATCAATGCGGCGAGGATCAGCAATGGGGTCGTCGAGAGGGATCTTTGATACGCTTCGGCGGAACCTTGAAATGAGCGGACGATTCCGGCGGGCATTTGGATCTCGCCGACGGTTTCTTCGACCGCCTCGACGGCTTGACCGAGCGAGACGCCTGGGGCGACGTTGAATGATACGGTCACGACGGGAAACTGGCCTTGGTGGTTGATCGCAAGGGGTGCATTTTGGTATTCGATATTCGTGAGCGAATCCAAAGGTGCGGGGCGGCCCGTGTTGGTTTTGACGTAGAGGGCTCCGATATCGCTCAGAGAATCGCGAAACTCGGGAGCCACTTCCAAAACGACGCGGTATTGATTGAGCTGGGTGAAGATCGTCGAGACTTGGCGTTGTCCGAAGGCGTTGTAAAGGGCATCATCGATCAGCAAGGGGGTAACGCCCAGACGTGAGGCTGTGTCGCGATCGATGATGAGTTTGGCTTCGCGGCCCAAGACGGCTTGGTCGCTTGCGACGTCTTGGAGTTCAGGTCGGTCTTTGAGTTTCGTGACGAGTTTGGGTACCCATTCGCTGAGTTGCTCTGGATCGGGTGTCTCGAGGGAGTACTGGTACTGAGTGCGCGAGACACGCGACTCGACCGAAAGGTCTTGGACCGGTTGCATGAACAGTTGGATACCTGAGACCGCAGAGGCATTTTGCGAGAGCCTCGCCATGACCTTTTGGATCGATTCGTGGCGATCGTGATGGGGTTTAAGGTTGATCTGAATCCGGCCGCTGTTGAGCGTCAGGTTGATGCTATCGATACCGATGAAACTTGCGATGCTCTCGACGGCCGGATCGGCGCATAGAACAGCATTGAGTTCTGCTTGTTTGTCTTTCATCCGTGCAAACGAAGTGTCTTGATCGCTCTGCGTGATGCCGAGGATCACTCCGGTATCCTGGATGGGAAAGAACCCTTTGGGGACTTGAATGTAGAGAAAAACGGTAGCGGCAAGGGTGGCTAGAAAGACCAACATGGTCAAGCCTTGGTGCTTGAGGGTCCACCTAAGGGTCGTTTCGTAGAACCGCAGCAGGCCGATGAATAACCAGCCTTGCGTGCCGTGATCGCGACTGCTGCCGACGTGCTTGGGTATGGTTTTTAGCAGCAGCGCGCACATCATCGGTGTGAGTGTCAACGAAACGATCGCCGATACAAAAATCGTCACACTGAGCGTCACGGCAAATTCGCGGAAAAGCCGGCCGATGACGTCTCCCATAAACAGCAGTGGAATCAATACAGCCACAAGCGAGACGCTCAAGGAAACGATGGTAAAGCCGATCTCCGAAGCACCTTTGAGGGATGCCGGAAGCGGGTCCATGCCGTCTTCGACGTATCGCATGATGTTTTCGATCATGACGATCGCATCATCGACGACAAATCCTGTGGAAATCGTCAGCGCCATAAGGGTCAGATTGTTGAGCGTATAGCCCATCAGGTACATGATCCCAAAGGTCCCCACAATCGACAGGGGAACCGCCGCGCTGGGGATGATGGTGGCTCGGAAACTGTGAAGAAACGAGTAGATGACCAGAACGACCAACCCAATGGTCAACAACAGCTCGTGCTGTACGCTTTCGACCGAAGCTCGGATGGTCGTCGTACGGTCGGTCAAGACATCGACCTTCAGATCCGCTGGGAGGGCTTCCTTGAGCTGCGGAAGCATCGCTTCGATGCGATCGACCACTTCGATAATGTTGGCACCGGGCTGTCGCTGGATGTTCAGCAGAACGCTCGGTGTGGTGTCTCGCCAAGCGGCCTGTCGCACGTTTTCGACATCATCGATGACGTTGGCCACCTCGGATAATTTTACCGGCGCGTTGTTGCGATAAGCGACGATCAGTTCGCGAAATTGCTCGGCGCTAAACAGTTGGTCGTTGGCGCCGATGATGATCGATTGCTTGGGACCATCGAAGCTTCCTTTGGCTTGATTGACATTCGCCGCGGTCAATGCGATACGCAGATCGTCGAGCGTCAGCCCCATCGCCGAAAGACTCGTCGGGTTGGCTTGGACTCGAATAGCGGGTTTTTGACCGCCGGTGACACTGACCTGACCGACCCCTTTGACCTGGGAGAGTTTCTGCGCCAAGCGTGTGTCGGCAAGATCTTGAATCTTGGGCAGTGGAATGGTGCTCGACGAGAGCGACAGGGTCAACACGGGCGCATCGGCTGGATTGACTTTGGAATAGATCGGTGGATTGGGGAGCTCTCGAGGTAGGAAGTTCGCGGCAACATTGATCGAGGCTTGCACCTGTTGAACAGCCACATCGATATCCAATTCCAGAACGAATCGGAGTGTGATGACCGAGCATCCTTGGGTGCTCGAACTGGTCATTTGGGATAAGCCAGGGATTTGGCCGAATTGCTTTTCCAACGGAGCCGTTACCGAGGAGACCATCACCTCAGGGCCTGCACCCGGATAGAACGTGACCACCTGGATGGTGGGGTAATCGACTTGGGGGAGCGCAGCGACGGGCAGTTGGCGATAGGCGATCGAGCCGCTGAGGATGATCGCGGCCATCAACAGCGTCGTGGCGATGGGGCGTAAGATAAAGAGTTTCGAGATGTTCATCGCGACTTCGGACCGGCTCCGGGCAGCGTGATCATTCCCTTGGGTTGCAACTTGTCGGTCCCCTCGATGACCACGCGATCGCCCGCCTTCAAGCCTTGGGCGATCACCGATCGTCCCGCCTCGCTGAAGGCGACTTGGACCTTGGCGATGTCGACGGTTTCATTATCGCTCTGGACCACATAGACATACTGGAAATCCGCTCCGCGTTGGACTGCCGACGAGGGGATCACAATCGCATCGCTCCATTGCTTGACCAACAGTCGAATATTGACAAACTGATTGGGAAACAAAAGCGATTCCTGGTTTTCGAAGGTGGCTTTGAGTCTGAGCGTCCCGGTGGTCTGGTCGACTTGGTTGTCGATTGCCGTAAGGGTTCCTTGAGCCAACTGATTTTGGAAGGTGCGGTCGAAGGCAAATACGGGAACGAGCGAACTTTCCGAGAGCTGTTTCTGAACGCGAAGGATCTCATCTTGGGGGATCGAAAAGACCACGGAAATCGGCTGGAGCTGGGTGATCACGACGATGCCGTTGGGGTTGCTGGCCTGGATCATGTTGCCTTGATCGACCTGCCTGAGCCCAACGCGTCCGCTGATCGGTGCGACGATGTTGCAGTAGGCGACTTGGAGCTCGGCATTTGCAACAAGCGCTCGATCGACCTCGACCAAGGCCTGGGCCTGCTTGTAGACGGCTTGGAGCTCGTCTCGCTCTTGCTCAGAGAGGGCTCCTCCGGCTGGCAAATTCCGGGATCGATCGACGTTGAGACGAGCCAACTCCAGGGCTGCTAGGTCCCGCTGCAATTGGCCCTTGGTTTGATTCAACAATGCCTCGAAAGTCCGAGAATCGATGCGGGCTAGGAGTTGTCCCTCCTGGACCATCTGGCCTTCTTGAAACGCAACCTCGACGAGCTCTCCGTCAACGCGGCTCTTGAGTGTCACGCTGTTAAAGGCCGTGACGGTTCCAAGACAATTGATGAACTGTGGGATCGAATCCTGTTTGGCTTCGGCGATCGAAACCACTGGCGGTCGAGGTTTGGTCCGATTGGCTGCAGCCGGTCGAATCCAACCCTCGAGGACCGGCTCCCATCGATCGCGTGTCGCGTAGCTTAGAGCAGCGAGTCCGGCAAGCAGGAGGAACGAACCGAGGCGGTACCACCAGGGTTTCGCTCCCCTTAACGAGCTCGTGGCTCGCTCGGAGTCGGCGGGGACGGAAGTCTCGATAGGGGCCGGCTTCAACGCCGGATCGCCGTCGTCGAGCTTGGGGGCTGTCGACATAACTTGCTTTGGGTGGGATAAATGGAGGGGAGGGTCTAGCCAGCAAATTTCGTAAGCTTATTTTTATCGAAAGCTTATTCTGATCGATCCGGGAAATTAGTGTAGTCGACCGAGTCGACCCTTTCCGTGGATTCCCACGAATCTAGCCCCGAAACTCAGGAGAACCCTTACCGATGGGCCGATTTGCACGATTCATGCTACCCGAGAGCTTCCGCAAGGGTGTTCCAGAAGCCTTGGAGAGGATTCCCAGCGGCTACGGAATGGATCCGACGGAGTACCTTGCCAGGATCGAGTTTGCGATGGAACTGGCCAACATCGCTTCGGAGGTCACGCTGAAGTTCTTCCGCACATCGGCTTACCAAGTCGAAAGGAAAAGCGATCGTTCGCCGGTGACTGCTGCGGACAAGGGTGCCGAGCAAGCCGTTCGCGAGGCGATCGCCAAAAGGTATCCTCAGGATAGTTTGCTGGGAGAAGAATTCGGATCGATCGGGGGCTCCAACGATTTCGAGTGGATCATCGATCCAATCGACGGGACAAAGTCGTTTATCTCGGGGGTACCGTTGTACTCGACGCTGGTCGGATTGACCTGCCGCGGCCAACCGCTCCTAGGGGTAATCGCGATCCCTGCTCTCGGTGAGTTGGTATTGGGAGCAACAGGATGTGGAGCTTGGTACGGACAGAGAGGAACCGAGCCGGGATCTGATGATCCGGTGGTCTTGGAGCGGTGTCGGGTCTCGAGTGTCGAGACGCTTAGCGATGGATTGTTTTTGACCTCGCAAGTCGACAACTTCGACCGCAGGGGGGCCGAGGATGCTTACAAGTCGCTGCAGGAGTCGGCGTATGTGAGCCGCTCCTGGGGGGACGGCTATGGATACTTGTTGGTCGCCACGGGGCGTGCCGAATTGATGGTCGATCCCGTCGTCAACCCGTGGGATGTTGCGGCCGTCGCGCCGGTGGTGATCGAAGCAGGGGGCAAGTTTACTTCGTGGTCCGGGCAGATCGACCTGCGGGCCGGTCACTGCTTGGCGAGCAACGGTTTGGTCCATGAAGAGGCGCTCGGGACACTGGTGCCTTATGCGGACCTGTAGCTGCAAGTTACGCCTCCGTCGGGCAAGCCCGACGGTAGGCTCAACGATTTGAATTATCGGCTAACGGCCCGGGAGGCGTCGCAGTCCCCGCAGTGCCCTTTGACAAGCACTTCGCTGATCCTGGCGATATTCAGATGTCGGCGGACTGTCGGAGTTGGCAGCGCCATGTCGTCGATGCAAGAGACGCTTCCGCAATCGATGCAAACAAAGTGTGGATGGCTGCTGCGATCGTGCTTGGGGTCCCGCATTTCGAACCGCCAAACGTGGTCCCCAAGCTCGGTTCTAAGGACCAATTCGGCCTCGGCCAAGTCGGTCAAATTGCGAAAGACGGTGGCTTTATCGAACCCCAAGGGTACAAGCTGATCGGCCAGTTGCGCATGGGTCTGGGGTCTGCTGGACCTTTTCAACGCGTTGATCACGGAGATGCGCGCAGGGGTGCTCCGCAAGCCCGCATCCTTGAGCATCTTGCGAGCTTCGTTGACGTCGTCGATGTTGGTCTTCTTTTTTGCATTCATGACTTTGGTCCCAGGATCGACCCGAGGCGCTCGATGGTCTCCGGGGAATGGAGTTCCAGTTTTCCAAAACCTAGAAGTGCGCCCTGGGCTACAGCCTGTTGCTGATGCTCAGCATAATTGGTAATGAGCATCACAGGAATATGTTGCAAGGCCTCGGATCGCTTGATCTGTCGAAGAATCTCCATTCCATCGCTGTAATCGATGTCGAGCTTGCGATTGATCAAGATCAAGTCGACGGGCTGACGCTCGAGGATCGCGAGGGTGTCGGACCATTGATCGGATCTGAGTATTTCGACATCGAAATGTTTGCGAAGCATGGCCGAGATGGCCGAATGGTCCGGACCGCAATTGCCGACATCGAGAACGGTTTTTGGTGTCATGATAAAGCTAGCTATCTTTTAAAACATTCCGAGTCAGGGATCTTGGTAAGACGCTCCATGGCGATCATTCAAATGTAAGTGCTGATTCCTCACCAAGTCGAATTGCATCTTGGTTTTCGACAAAATCCTGAATCGAAATCACGACAATCCTATCCTTGACAAGACCTGTGTAATGAATCCCTTCCATTGGTCTATTCACTTGGTTCATTATCCCCTTCCAGGTCTTTCGGGTGAACGGCGTTCCATTGATAGTGACAATGGTTCTTGCCGATTGCTCCCAATTGGTACGACTATTTTTGATTCCGCCCAGCAACTTTTCGCTGAATAGCTCGATGAGTTCATCTTTTTCCTTCTGTGACATGTCCTGAGGTGGAGATACTCCCTCGGGTGGAGAAATATGCGTGAGCACGAACGAGGCGGCTGTGCCATCGGGACGATTTGGAGCACCAAAAATTGCGACGTTCGTCATCGGCGGGGGATTTGAAGGAATAGTTGCTGTGTAGCCTTTAGGTGGTCTAATACTATGCCCTTGGAATTGATAAACATCGCCGAGCTGTTCTCGCAGTTTCGGATCTGAAGCCACCGGAGTGCCGGGGCTGGACGACCCAGTCTGAGGATTGGCAGTGGAAGGATCCGTTGGAGTCGTCGGAGCGGCTCCTCCTAGGAGTTTGACTTCCAGTTCGCGTACGATGTCGGTCTGCAGATACTGCTGCATCAGCACGCGTGTCATATCGATCATCTTGTCGATCCGTTCGGCCACGGGTCCTGGAACGGGCCCTTGCTCGGTCGAGGTGGCTCGTCGGAGAATGTTTTGGATTTGCGAGGAGAGGCCTTCGT
>JAJTFB010000076.1 GCA_021300015.1 Pirellula sp.
AATGCCCTTGATTCCAACCCAAACTGAGATTGACAACTTCCTTTCGGCATGTCCAAAGACACTGCCGCGATCGTTCGTTGATTTTCCCCGTCAACACGGGGCCGTAAAAATGGATATCGAATCAATTGGCTCTGGTTTGGTGTGGATGTGGCCGTTGCGTGACGTCTTGCAATTCAGCCGCGAATACGGATTTGATGAATTCGCGCCCGGACTGCTCGGCTTCGGCACTGATGGATGTGGCGAACTATATGCAATGGATGTTCGTACAAACGGAACTGGTGCTGTCGGTGACATTCCCGCAACATCGCTTCAATGGGAGGACTTTCGAGAACTGTCCCCATCATTCGATGCCTTCTCGGCCAAAGTCATGGCGGGTACACCGATCATCGAACCTGGTGACATCGACGCGAACCATCACTAAAATATGGCAGAACAATGGCATGCACCCGGAGCACTCGGTCGCCCGTTTTTGACTTGCGTTGAGTCAACTCCTCGTGCTCGGTAATGGTTGCCGTTCGTCCGTAAATCCAAGATCTAGCTAGCGAGGAACGCGATGTACAGGAAATACTTTCTCGTGGTCTTGTTGCTGGGATGTATTGCTACGCTAACGAATGCCCAGTCTGTTGCAGAACCTGATCGCATCGATTGGCTAGACTTAACTCACGATTCGAATCTCTCCAAGAAACAGCTTCTTGCGGACGCCAGAGTCTCGATACAAGAGAAGATTCCATTGTCGAAACTAAAGGAAGGAACGGTTTACCTTTACTGTGTGGAGTCTGGAGCTTTGCTTGACGGCGTCCCGATCAAAGATGCTTATTGGGTCATGGTATTCCCCGCCCCGAAGGCAACAACATTCGATTTCCGTGTCGTTGATGAAGAATTCCTTCTCAAGGAGGGAATTGACGTCAAGCTCCTTCGGCAGGTGCTACGAATGACCAAAGGACATGGAATGGGCGGCTCAGGTACACCGTTCACCCTTGACGTCCGTTTCACTGCAAAAAGGAACCTCCCAAGGGAAACTACGAAAACTACTAAACCTTAAATAACGGACGAACAAACCGATGCACCGAAGCCGGACTTGCACGGATCGACGGATGGATAGGTTTCTGGTTCCGGCTCGGTGATCGCCAGCGTACGTGGCTCGCGTCGGATTTCGTCATACTCGTACTCAGCGAAGCGGTACTCAGTGAAACGGTACTCGTACTCGATGGCTGTTTGAACTGCGGCAATGCCGATCGTTGATCGGGGCGATTCGCGGTAACTTGCGGACCAGTGGGTCGGCTTGCTATACTGGATCGCGTCGAGTACGAGTACCGCGATGCTGAGTACGAGTAAGAGAAGAAGTACGAGCAATGTGGTGCACCGAAGACGCCGCAGGTGCTTTTCTAGTTTTTTGAATCGTGGTCTCCGGCGACATCGGTGACCACTGGAGTTAGGCCGCACAACACACTACCTCGTTCCGCAAATCTTGGTTTCTCCGGTACTTGGACTTGCATTCACGTTGAAGGGTTGGAAGGGGGTCTCGGTGCGCCTGGCCACATCGAGCGAGCGACAATGTATGCTCACGCGACTTCAATCCCTACTCGGAGTTCCAAAGTATGCTTGCGACAATCGGCGCACTGATAACGATCGGACTTGGATTGCTTGGAGCAATCGCTCCCCATCTTGCGGCGCGCCTGGTCAACATTGCACCGGTCGGTGGTCTCGGTGTCTCGGAAATACGGGCAACCTATGGTGGTCTGTTCATTGCTCTAGGAAGCGCGTGTTTGGTACTGGACAGTCCGGTGGCCTACGCCGTTGCAGGCATCGCCTGGCTCGGAGCTGCAAGCATGCGCCTTCCATCGCTATTCCTCGACAAAGGCGCATTTCCAAGGGCTATTGGCGGCGCTGCAGTTGAGGCGCTGCCTGGCGTCCTTCTGCTCACCGGTGCGACCTGACCCCTCGCTCAAGCGGAGCGGTACTCAGTGAAACGGTACTCGTACTCGGAGGCTGTCTCGATGGCTTTTTGAACTGCGGCGATGCCGATCGTTGATCGAAGCGGTTCGCGGGAACTTGCGGACCAATAGGACGGATAGCTATACTAGGTCGCGTCGAGTACGAGTACGAGTACCGTCCGCCGCGGCGGACTGAGTACGAGTACGAGAAGAAGTACGAACAATGTGGTGCACCGAAGTCGCCGGTCGGCCGCGGTCAATTTTAGAAACCACCGTGGCGGCCACTCGGTGTTGGTCGCCGTTCGCAGGAAGGAATGAACCGTGAAAGCCGTGATTGTAGCGTTCGATCGATTCACTGATGTTGATGTGTTTTTGCCTTGGGATCTATTGAATCGCGTTCGCTTTCGAGACAAAGACTTCAGCGTCAGGATAGTGGGCCCTTCGACGACGCACAGATCGGTCTGTGGTCTTGAGTTACCGATGCATGCAGACCTGGAAGAATGCAACTTCGCCGATCTCGTTTACTTTTCCAGTGGCCCGGGTACTCGCGAGTTCATCAAGAATGATGCTTTATTGAAACGGTTTCGGCTCGATCCTAATAATCAAATCATTTGCTCGATGTGTTCTGGTGCGTTGATACTTGCTGCCCTTGGAATCCTAAAAGGAATTTCTGCAACTACGTATCCGACGGCGCTCGAGGAGCTGAGGGGCTTTGGCATTGAAGTTGAAACTTCGAAACATTTGGTTACTCATGGGAATATTGGTACGGCCGCTGGATGTCTCGCTTCAGTTGATCTGATGGGATGGGCGATTGAAAAAATGTATGACCCAAAGGTTCGGCAGGATGTCATTGCGTCTGTTTTGCCTGTGGGGCAAGGTCAGGCTTGCATTTACTGAGATGCGAAATCGGGTAAGGATGCCCGTTTCCGGGCACCCTCCCCACACCACCACGGCACGCGGGTCCGCACCGGGCAGTTCAATTGTGGACGGCACCCCAATAACTCAATGCCCATGACGGGCGTACCCATGGGATGCAGCTATGCTCTCGATCGACCGTCCTGTTTTGGAAATGTGTTACTTGCTCGGGCTAGCTGATCCCGGACGTTCCTCAGGAGAGAAAAGAAATGCCTGGTCAATCGTGCTTAGTGAAACGGTGCTCGTAATCGAATCGAGGCAACCGTGACGGGATCCCTTTTCGACTATGATCGACTTGGCGTTTATCGAACTCGAATCCAAGCCGGTGCGGATGTTCGCGTTGCTGAGTACGATATGAGGGCAGAATAGCGACTTCCTCGCCGTTGGCTGCGGGTTAAACGATTGTTTTCGTCGTACTCGTACTCAGCGAAGCGGTACTCAGTGAAACGGTACTCGTACTCGATGGCTGTTTGAACTGCGGCGCTGCCGATCGTCGATCGAAGCGGTTCGCGGGAACTTGCGGACCAATAGGACGGATTGCTATACTAGGTCGCATCGAGTACGAGTACGAGTACCGTCCGCCGCGGCGGACTGAGTACGAGTACGAGAAGAAGCACGAACAAAGCATTGAACCGAAGTGCTCGATCGGGCGTTTTTTACTTGTGTAATGTCTCCTCCTCGCATTCGGTCGATGCGAGTCGTTATCCGACAGAAATCCTCTCACGGTGACAACCGATGCAAACCTGGATCGCTCTACTCCGCGGAATCAACGTCGGGGGCCGAAACACGATGCCGATGGCGGCTCTTGCTACCACGCTCGAATCTGCTGGCTGCCGTTCCGTCCGCACTTACATCCAAAGTGGCAACGTCGTCTTCACGTCTTCTTCGAGATCCAAACCTAAGTCGCCTGATATCAACGGGATTACTAAACTCGCAATTTCCTCTGAACGATTCCAACTGATTGACTGTGTGTTTTACTTGCACGCCCCTGATGGCTTTGGCCGCTCGAAACTCGCGGCTGGTGCAGAACGTAAACTCGGCGTGCCATTAACTGCTCGAAACTACACCACAATCCACAACTTGTCCGAAATGCTAGATGCCGACTGACCAATACCGGCGGATAACCAAGCCATGCACCCGAGCACGCGATCGGGCGTTTTTCACATGGAAACCTTATAAGGAGGTTTGGGCTATGGAACATTTCTGTCCTGTATGCGGCGCTGCCATCGCCGAAGTTAGCGCAATGTGCAGTGTATGCAAGGCTGGGGTGCGATGGCAAAACGGAAAACCCACCCCTGCTCTGGAAGGTAAGTTTGCAAGTCTATTCTGGAAACTCACGTTCGCGGTCATGGTCGTATTAGCAGCATTGCTACTATTAGTGTTTTGGCTTCTTCCGTAGCAATTGTGTACTGCCTAAAAGAATGTTGGACCGAAGCCCCCGAAGGTCCATTTCGAAATAGAAGCCTTGTTGGCGGGGGCTCGGTCGACATTGGCGTTCATGCCTCGCATCGGATTTCGTCATGCTCGTGCTCGTAATCGATTGGAGGCAACCGTGACGGGATCCCTTTTCGGCTGTGATCGACTCGGCGTTTATCGAACTCAAATCCAAGCAGGTGTGGACGGTCGCGTTGTTGAGTACGACATGAGTGCAGAATAGCGACCTCCTCGCCGTTGGCTGCGGGTTAAACGATTGTTTTCGTCGTACTCGTACTCAGCGAAGCGGTACTCAGTGAAACGGTACTCGTACTCGAATCGAGGCAACCGCGACGGAGTACCTTTTTGGCTGTGATCGACTCGGCGTTTATCGAACTCAAATCCAAGCAGGTGCGGATGTTCGCGTTGCTGAGCATGATATGAGGGCAGAATAGCGACGTCCTCGCCGTTGGCTGCGGGTTAAACGATTGTTTTCGTCGTACTCGATGGCTGTTTGTACTGCGGCGATGCCGATCGTTGCTCGAACCGGTTCGCGGGAACTTGTGGACCGATAGGCCGGATAGCTATACAAAGTCGGTTCGAGTACGAGTACGAGTACGAGTACCGTCCGCCGCGGCGGACTGAGTACGAGTACGAGAAGACGCACGAAACAATGTGGTGCACCGAAGTCGCCGGCGGTGCTTTCCTCACTTTTTCAATCGTGGTCTCCGGCGACATCGCTGACCACGGTCATTCTGGGGCTAGGATTTCAACATGCAACTGATTCGAATTGTCTTGATACTTGCCTTACTTGCCTCAGCCTCAGACGGAGCTGATCCGATCGGTGCCGAAAAGGTGACGGGGAACCTTGCGCAAGATCGGTTGGCAAGGATCCTCCGGGTCAACCAGGCCGAGATCCATGTGGATGCCCAACGCCCTTTCACTTCAGCAAGCGTCCTGCTCAAGTTCTACCGCAACGGAAAGAAGATCGATACGATAACCGCAGCAGCAGCATCGCATGTGAATCCGCAAACCACGGCCACTGTGTCGCTGCAAACGGCAGATCTCGATTTTCTCAAGCTTGCCGATGGCAAATCCGGCAACATCCGATTCCATGTGGAGCTAACGACCTCTGGTGGAGACGACCCACCGTTATACACGGCGCAAACCCATGACGTTGCCAAAACAGTCTGCTCGCTGACTCAATTATCCGGCGCTAGCTGGTGGCCAAAAGGGACAATTCACGATGGCGCATTGCCGCTCTATTGGATGTTGCATGCGAAGGGCAAGGGCGTAACAAGCGGCGAAAACCCAAGCAATCTGGTGGAAAACAACCCGGATGCTGACATCGTTGTCGTGACCTTGGTGCTCACTGACTCAGCACACGAAAACGAGGTTGCAGCGCCGTCTCGATCATCGAATCCACCCCGGTAGCTGCAAATCTTGGCCCCGACGGCATAAAGCCCAATGGCGTTGAATGAGTGTAAGCGGAAGAGCGCAAGCACTCCGGTGAGTGATGGAAGGTTCTCGATATCGCAATGTTTCTCACCGGACGGCTTGCGCCGTTCCGCTTTTAATTCAACGCCATTGGCCATTAAGCCGACCGAGACCAAGAAGTGCTCGAGGGCCGCTGTGTAAGCCTCCCGTCGGGCTTGCCCGGCGCAGGCGTAACTTGTAGCTACAGAGTCGGTCAATCTCGTCCGACGATCACGATGCACATATCGTCTTCTTGTTCGCACCCAACGATGTGCTCTTCGACCGACTTGATCAGCTCCTGTCCGGCCGGGACAACTTGCCCCTTGGCAGCCTCGATGATCGATCGGACTCGGTTGATCGAGAACTGGGTTCCTTCTTTGTTGGGAGCTTCAAAAATCCCGTCGGTGTACATCGTCAAGCACTCACCGGGTTGGAGAATGACTTCGGTCGAATCGAACTCGATGTCCGACATGATTCCTAGCGGAGGGCCGGCGATGTCTTCGCCGGGCTCGCTGATCGAACCATCAGCATGGTAGTGGATCGGAGGCATGTGTCCTGCGATCACAATCGTCGCTTTGTTGGTCTGCTTGTCATAGACGATCACCGACATGGTGATGAAGCGGTCGGCATCGAGCGCTGTGATGCGGTCGTTGAGCTGCGCCATCGCCTTGCGCGGATCGCTGATCGAGGCGAAGGCAAACCGAGCTTCGGCAGATAGTTTCGCCATGAACATCGCGGCAGCTACCCCGTGCCCGACGACGTCGGCAAGGGCAATCACGAGGCGGTTGTTATCGAGTTCGAGGTAGTCGAAGTAATCGCCACCGATTTGCTGGGCTGCGTTGTAATATTGGTAGAACGAGAGTCCAGAGCAGTTCGGGGAGGTCTTAGGAAGGAATTTCAGTTGCACATCTTTTGCCAATTCCAGGTCTTGTTCGACGAGTTTTTGGGCGATCATGTTTTCGTGCAACTGCGCGTTTTCGATCGCCACGCCCGCCTGGTTGGCCACGCCGATGAGAATCTCTAAGTCCTTGGCTTCGAATCCACCTTTGGTCTGCGTCGAGTCGATCTGAATGACACCTAAAGGTTCACCTTCGAAATTCAGCAACGGGGCGACGATCATTGATTTGATTTTGAAATCCGCGACGCTTTCGCTCATGCTAAAGTCGCCACTGGCGTCGAGCGACATGATCGCCTCTTTGGTCTTCATCACCTCGCGCAGCACCGTTTTGGACAATCGGACTTGATCCTCCTGGTCCTTGTTCCGAGTCTTGACCGAGCGGGGAACGAGCTTGCCGGTTTCGTCTTTGAGGACGATGAATCCTCGATCGGCTTGAAGAAAGATCGTAAAGAGCGAATCGAGTACCTTGGGCAGAACCTCATCGATTCCGATGGTCTTGCCTAGATTCCGCATGATCTCAAGCAGCGCAGAGAGTTTTGATTCGGCGCTGGCCGACAACTGGAAGCCGTACTCGCTACCCCGCACATCGAGGCGTCCGGTGACGGTCCGGACCGCGTTTTTTTCGCTCTCGCTCTCGTCCTCATCTTCATCGATCAACACCCCCAGGGGTTGATTTTTCGAGGAGCCTTCGTCGGCTCGAATCGAACTTTGCTCTCGGACATCGCCAAAGAGCATTTCGATGTCGCAGATCCTTACCGTATCCCCGTCTTGGAGTTGCGTCGGCCCGTTGATGAGTTTGCCGTTGACGAAGGTGCCATTGCGGCTGCCGAGGTCCTCACAGGCATAACCGCCATTGCGAGAAAACAGCCTCGCATGCTGGCGGGAGACGACCGCGCCGCTCTCGAGCACCAAGTCGCATTCGGGGTGCCGACCGATGACGTACTGGGGTTTGGTAAGCACTTCCCGGCGTCCCATCGCCGGTCCGCTGATCATTTCGATGTAGCTCATAATTCCAACAACCAAAAGGCCTTCAAAAACTCATGCCGAACCTGCTAAAGATAACGGTTTTCCGGCTCGATCGGGAGTGAAAAACGGGGATTCCAAGCTTCAATCTGCGTCAAAAAATTCCATATTCGCGCAAATCAAGCGCTTTCGGGTGAGTCGCTCCCGGGATTCAATCCCCGGACGGCTGCCCGGACGGCTGCCCGCTGGGGCTGGCAGGTTTGGGGCTTTGCGCAAAGAATCCTGTGGCTGTACGCTAGCCCTAGCCCCTCCCTGGGCAAAATGTCGCGAAACCTTGAATCTCCCAAGGTTCCCTCTTTGGCCGATCGAGAATCCGATGCGACACGTTAGACTTAATCATTCGGTTGCCGTGCTATCTCGGGAATTCCGAGTGGAACGTTCGTTCCGATATCATCGCGATCGAAAAAACCAAGGGAGGGAAATTCCCACCATGCACAGTATCGACCAACCTAACAGCGCGCTACCAAACAGCACGGGTTCAAGCCCGGCACCAACGCCTGGGGCATCCGAGAGAAAATCGGCTGCCCTCTGGACCGCATTCATTCTTGGTCTCTTCGGGATCAACTTGGGAATCGCTGGCATTGCGTTGGCACTTGCCGTAGGTGACCCATCCTTTCGTCCCTTGCCCGATTACAGCAACCGGGCCGTCGACTGGCAGGTCCACAAAGACCGACTTCAAGAGTCGGAGCGATTGGGCTGGCAGGCTCGCTTTGATCGTTCCTCGGAACCGGCTGGTATTCGAGTGGTTGTCGAGGATTCCGACGGCAAAGCGGTCTCGGGAGCGACGGGTACCCTGCTTGCGTACCACTTGACGCGTGTGGCGGAAAATCGTCGCGTCGCGTTGACCGAGAGCCTGGGGGAGCCTGGTGTTTATTTCGCGGCTCTCGAGATCGATCGCGAAGGAAAATGGCAAGTCGCCTTGGAGCTATCGACTCCATCGGGCCAGCGTTTCATCGCCGAGCGAACCATCGACTGGAGCTTACGATGATCGAATTGCTTTTGGCCGTCATGACCGCATCGCTGTTCGGATCACTGCACTGTGTGGGCATGTGTGGTCCGTTTGTATTGATCGCAACGAGTTCGGTCAGTTCGGCAACGTCCTTGGAGTCCCCGAGGGCCCAAGGAATCTGGGGAGCGCTTGGTTTACCTAAGATGCTTCCGTTGGTTTGCTACCACCTCGGACGCTTGACAACCTACTTGATTCTCGGAGCGCTGATCGGTTCGATCGCCTCGGCCAGCCAGGGACTTGCGGGCCGTTGGGGGATAGGACAGGCCGCATCGTTGATTGTCGGGACGGTCCTTTTGGCCATCGGAATGCTGCGCCTTTGGAGTTTGTTTCGGGCATCGGACCAAGGGGTTAAGCATTCGAAGTCGATGGCCTTATGGCATGCGATGATCGCTCGAATTCGAGTTCGCATCAAAACCAAACGGCCGACGCTCAATGCCTATGTTTGGGGATTTTTGAGCACTTGGCTCCCCTGTGGTTGGCTGTATCTTTTTGCGATCGCCTCGGGCGCCGCCGGAAGCATCTTGGCCAGCATGGCGATGATGGGAGCCTTTTGGCTCGGGACACTTCCATCGCTCTCGGCCGTAGCCTGGGGAGGCAGGTGGCTCCGAAGGATCGACCCCAAGGCCATGCAATGGATGGCCGCGCTGTTGCTTATCGGTTTTGGTCTATGGACCCTTAGCTCTCGCGCTTCGATCGACCTCTCGGGGATCGATCTCTCTGGGATCGACCTCTCGCGGTTCGATGCCCAGGGACGGCCGTCGATTTCCACCCAAGGGACCGGACCGAAGCCTTCGCTCGACGCAGCGGCGATCGAGTCCTTGGAAGCCATCGAGCTTCCGTGTTGCTCGGCCGACTAGATGCCAAAGTGCCATTGGGTCCAACGATGAAGGAAACCTTGACAGCCGCCTCCAGAGCCCCTGATCGTTCGGAGCAAAACCCGACGAAAGTTCTCTGTGCGCATTGCGGCTTGGAGACCCTCGTGCGTGGCAAAGAGACCTGGGGCTTGAGCACAAAAGCAATCGCCGAGGAAGATCCCGCCGTGGAAAACCTCGCTGCACACAGACTCGCGGGCCGAGCAGTCCAAGATGGGAGTTTGAGTCCCGGGCCGAGCGACCGGCAGGAGAGTGCTTCGAAGTTTTTTTGCTGCCAAGGTTGCATGGGGGCTTATTCGTTGATCCATCAGCTTGGACTGGAGAACTTTTATGCCTTGCGTTCCCTTTCCGACCAGGAATCGGAACCTGTATCAAAAGTCCGTGCCTCGGAGATTCTCAAAGATTTGACTCAGGCGGGTGTTCAGGTCGATGCAATGGGCGATGGAACCTGCCGTGTTCGTTTGGGTGTCGAAGGACTCCACTGCGCGGCCTGTTGCTGGCTCATCGAGAGCCTTCCACCAACGCTTCCGGGTCTGCGATCCGCGCAAGTTCGATTCAGCGATCAATCGCTCGAGTTGATCTACGACCCGAGCCGTACGGCTCCTTTTCGCGTCGCTGAGTATTTGGCAAGGTTCGGCTATGCGCTCGGGCCATGGAGCCCTGAGGGAGCGGAGGACCAGACCGACGGCAGGTTACGGCGGGAGCATTGGTTCTGGATTGCGGTCGCATTTTTTCTGGCAGCCAATGCGATGTGGATTGGCATCTCGCTCTATGCGGGCGAATCGACCGGGATCGCCTCCGAGCATGAGCGCTTTTTGCGTTGGGTCGGCGCGCTTTTGGGATTGCTTGCGACTGTTTTCCCAGGGCGCATTTTCTTTCGTTCTGCTTGGCAGTCGCTCCGAAGTGGAATACCTCATGTCGATGTGCCGGTCGCAACAGGCTTGTTGGTCGGGACGATCAGCAGTCTGGTCGGGGCCGCTACGGGCCGAGGCCATGTTTACTTCGACTCCTTGGCCTCTTTGGTATTGCTGCTTCGCGTCGGTCGCTACATCCAATTCCGTGCTCAATACCGTTCGGGGGTATCGATCGCCAAGTTGCTGCGGTTTCATGACATCGAGGCGATCCGATTGTCCGAGGATGGCAGCCGCACCGTGGTCCTTGCCAAGAACTTGCGGCCTGGAGAGCAGGTCGAGGTCCGAGCCGGGGTCACGGTTCCGGCTGACGGGGTCGTATCGAGCGGACAGAGCGAGCTTCAAACGGCGTTTATCACCGGGGAGAGTCGACCGCAGCGAGTTAGGGTTGGAGACTCGGTGATCGGGGGCTCACTGAACCTGAGTTCCACCATCGAGATGACCGTCGAGCGAACGGTCCAGGAGGGTCGTTTGGGACAGATCTCCGATTGGGTCCAAGAGGCCACTGCGGATCGAACGCCGCTGATCCAGTTGGCCGATCGAGTCGGGAGAGTTTTCGTATGGGTGATCCTGGGGCTAGCGATCCTGACGGCTGGTTTTTGGTCGGTGAGCCGGGGCTGGGAGGTATCCGTCGAGCGGACCGTATCGCTCCTGACGATCGCCTGTCCGTGCGCTCTTGCACTCGCAGCCCCTTTGGTCATCACCGTAGCGATTGGAAGGGCGGCGAAGGAAAAGATATGGATTCGCGACGGCAACTCGCTCGAGAGACTGGCAAGACCGGGGTTGATGTGTCTGGATAAGACCGGGACGTTGACTTTTGGTGATCTGCGGGTGATCGACTGGAGCGGCCCCAAAGAGCTGCTCATGAGGATCGCTCGGATCGAATTGGAGTCGGAGCATCCGGTGGCTCGGGCGTTGGTCGATTACGGGCGTTCGGAGTTTGGGGCAGAAGAGTTCGATCGTCGGATCGATTCGGTCCGTGTGAGCCAAGTCCGCCAGGAGGCTGGCCGGGGGATCTATGGGCGAGTCGACGGCAGGTTGATTTTCATCGGGAGATCTGAAACGCCCATCGCTCCTAGCGATACGTTTCGGGAAGTGGCCGTATGGGTCGATGGTGAGGCTCAAGGTAAATTTCGACTGGGCGAGTCGATACGTCCTAACCTAGTTTCGAGTTTGCGGCAGATTCGGGATCGAGGATGGAAGCTGGCGATACTCTCTGGAGATGATTCTCCGCAGGTTCAGCAAATAGCCGATGCGTTGTCGGCCGGCGGTGTCGAGTTGTTCGCTTGCCATGGTGGATTGAGTCCGGAGGAAAAGATGCAGCGGCTCGGTGAGCTGAGGCGCGAGGGAACGACTACGGTGATGGTTGGCGATGGAGTCAATGATGCGGTGGCATTGGCGGCGGCCGATGTTGGAATTGCGGTGCGAGGCCCCTGCGAACTGGCCATGAAGAACGCGCCGATATTCATCGGGGAACGCCATTTGGAAGCGATACCACGATTGCTCGATGCCTCTCGCAATGCCGTCAGGGCCATCCATCGATGCTTTGCCGCGTCGTTGCTTTACAATGCACTGACGGTGGGCTTGGCGATGACCGGCTATATCCATCCGTTGATCGCGGCGATCTTCATGCCGATCTCGGGGATCACCGTTTTGACGATGGCTTGGTCGGCTCGTACGTTCCCTCAACGGCTGGAGAAAAACTCATGAGCGTCCTGTTTATCGCACTTCCGCTTGCGATCCTTTTGGGTGCCGCAGGACTCTTTGCCTGTTTGTATTGCATCCGCAGCGGCCAATACGACGATCTGGACTCGGAGTCTTATAGGATCTTGGTCGATCAGCAACCTGGCAAATCCGAATCGCCCGAAGGGCAAGAATAAGCCAGCTTGCTCGGAGGGTTTTATTCGTTGGGGCTAATGCGGTGGGGCTAATCCGTTTCGATCGACGGGTCGCTCGAAGGCCACTTCAGGGAGCTTGTTCGATCGAGGCGTACATGCTTCCCTTGGACTTCATGCTCATCGGATCGGCTCCGTAGGCTTTGATTTGATCGCGTTTGAGTTCGGCCAATTCCATGGTCGTCGTCAGGCAGATTGCGCGGCCTGTCTTGTCGACCTGTTCGGCCAATTTTCGGCCTGCCGTATCGGTCATGTGAAAGAGATCTTTCATCATGCGAATGACGTAATCGTAAGTATGCTCGGGGTCATCCCAAAGGATGACGTGGTACCTCGGTTGCCGCTTGGGCTTCTTGCCGGGCTCTTTTTCCTGGGTTACCTCTTCAACCACTGCAGAGGCGCTCGCATTGGACATCGTCTTGGGTTCCTCGAATGTATCCTACCTAGTGATCCTACCTAGTGATTTTACCGAGAGAAGATTTCGCATGGGGAGTTGCATGAAATCTCCCACGCGGGCTTATGATTGGATATAGTGTACCAGAATTCCAAAGTTTTTTAAAAAAAGTGTTCGTTTTCCTAGGAACCCGCATGTCTAAATTTGCGCAACTCGATGCCTACTTAGTTGAACACCAAGACGCCCATCTCGAAAAGCTATTTGAGCTGTTGCGAATCCCGAGTGTTTCGGCCGACAGCACCAAGAAGTCCGAGATGGATCGAGCGGCCGCTTGGGTGGCCGATCAATTCCGTTCCGCAGGGCTCAAGACCGAGTTGATTGCTGGCCAAGGTCCCGCGTTGGTCTATGCCGAGACCGAGCCGGTCGAAGGCCAACCGGTGGTATTGGTCTACGGCCACTACGATGTCCAACCTGCCGATCCACTCGAGCTGTGGAATACCCCGCCGTTTGAGCCCGCGGTGCGTGATGGCAACATCTACGCCCGAGGCTCGACCGACGATAAAGGCCAAATGCTCACGCACGTACTGAGCGTTTTGGCTTGGAAGAACTGCGGGATGAAATTGCCGGTCCAAATCAAATTTTTGATCGAGGGCCAAGAAGAGCAAGGGAGTGAAGTTCTCGAGGCCAAGCTACCGGAGATCGCCAAAAAGCTCGCTTGCGATGTGATCGTCATCAGCGACTCTTCGCAGTATGCCAAGGGCCAGCCGGCGATCACCTACGGACTACGCGGGATCGCTTATTTCGAGCTGAGGGTCCATGGACCTAAAATGGATTTGCACTCAGGTTCTTTCGGGGGAGCTGTCACCAACCCTGGTCTAGCACTGGCGCGGATCCTGACGGAAATCAAAACCCCCGATGGCCGGATTCAGTTGCCTGGATTCTACGACTCGGTCGTGGAACTCGAGGCTTCCGAGCGGGCTATGTGGGACTCGATGGGCTTTTGCGATACCAAGTTTGCCGAGGCCCTGGGAGTCGATGCCCTCAGCGGGGAGACCGGATACAGCACTCTGGAGCGGCGATGGGCAAGACCGACGTTCGATGTCCATGGCCTACTGGGTGGATACCAAGGCGAGGGTGGCAAGACAGTCATTCCTTCCTGGAATGGGGCTAAAATCAGTTTTCGACTCGTCCCGAATCAAGATCCGGCTACGGTTGGCAAACAGCTCCGAGAGTTCATCGCCGCCCATACCCCGGCGGGAGTTCGGGTCGAGGTTATCGATCTGCATGGTGGCCGAGGAGTGGTGGTCGATCCGAATTCCAAGTTCATGAAGGGGGCCGTCCGAGCCGTCGAAGAAGGTTTCGGAGTCAAGCCGGTGTTGATTCGCGAAGGTGGATCGATCCCCATTGTCGCCCAGATGGTCGATGCGCTGGGCTGTGATGTTTTGCTCATCGGCTGGGGTTTGGACGATGACGGTGCCCATAGCCCCAACGAGAAATTCTGTTTGAACGATTTCTATCGAGGGATCCGTTCGAGCAGTCGGCTCTGGGAGCATCTAGCCGATCGTGGATAAGGGCGTCGGTGGGATCTGACTCGAGGGTTTGATTCCCGAGGCGATATGGTAGCGGCCCGAGGGAAACACCTCGCAGTCCTGGAACCATCGGGGCAAGTTCTCTTGATACCAACTCGGTTGCTTGGTCACCAGGACTAAGCGGCCGCCTGAGCGCAGGGATCGAAGGGCGGCCAGGACCAATTTCTCGGCGATTTGAAAGTCGCCGAAGTAGGGCGGATTGGTCAGGGCCATATCGAACGTTCCGGGTTGCGTGTAATCGCCATTGGCGTTGAGTTCGGTGGTTATATTTTTGAGATTGTTTTTGGCAGATCCTTGCTCGACGCACCAAATGGCTCTGGCATTCGAATCGACCGCATGGATCTCGTCGCAGTCGCGAAAAGCCAGCTCGCATCGAAAATCTTTCAGCTTTTTCAGAGGCTTGGTCTTCTCGACTAGATACACGCGGGCCTCTTTATGCTCCCTTACACGGACGCTCTTTTCGTACAATTTCAGTTGGTCATGAAGCCATTTGTCTTTAGGATTGTCGACCGAGGCGATGAGCGTGCCGCCCACCTCGAGTCGATCGTAACATTGCTGAAGATAGTCCCGAGTCAGTTCCTGTTCACCTCGATGGGGTAATGGAACGATTGCCAGATCGAGTTTCTCCTCGGGCAAGTCGGCAAGGCATCGGATACTCAGGTTCGAAGGGAGCTGCGAGGCGTTTTCCGAGCCGTCGATTTGGCAATGCTGGAGCGACCGTTGCTGATGGAACAGGTCGATGTACCAGAGCAGCACACTCGTCGAGGGGAATTCTCTGGCGATGGCCTCGGCGGCTTGGCCGCGCCCGGTGGAGACCGCCGCGATCCGCAAGTGAGGAGATCGCCCTCGGTTGCAATCCTCTTTACCTAAGAGGCTTCCGAGATAATCGCGCGCTACATCCAGGAGAGCTTGTTCTTCGTCCCTTGGAGCGAGTCGATAGATGGTTCGCGTCGAGTCGTTAGGGTCATCAAGATCGATATGGGCAGGAACGGCTCGATCTGGCTCAGGGGTGTGGTTCGAGGTATTCATGGAAAGGGATCGCTCCTGAGGATATCAAGCGACAAGGGTTCGACCGCAGGGGTCGGATTTGGATCGATGGAAAAAAGGGCCATGTGAGAGCAGATCTCGCATGGCCCTAGAGTGTAAAAGATAGGAGCAGATACGACGTGAGGGTTATCGTCGATCGCCACGGTCGCCACCGCGACCGCCGCCACCGCCACCACCACCACCGCCACTGCGAGGACCGCGTCCGCGACCGCCACCGCCACCGCCACCGCCGCCACCACCAC
>JAJTFB010000077.1 GCA_021300015.1 Pirellula sp.
TCACGGCGTTTGAGCAGTGCAGCCAGAAAGATGGTCGCAGCCGAGAGGCTCAATATAACCAGCGCCGGAACTAGAGTTCTTGCTTCAAATTCAGAACGCTGAATCGCGTCGCTGAATTCAAAGAAACTCATGGCTAGTAGCACGCCAGCCGCCAGCAGAACTCCGAAAAGGCGATAAGGAATGGCAAACCGGCTGCCTGCGGGGTGGTTTTCGGCAATGACAAGCATCAGGCCTCCGACAGCACCAATGAAATAGACCGTCTCCTCCTCCAATTTCCAAGCAATGGGTTGCAGAATGACCCACCAAGCCAAAAGAGGGACGTAAAGGGCGACAGTGGCGACGGATCCCTTGCGGTAGGCCCACATTAGGCCGGGCAACGCCAACAGCGGAAGCGAGTATGCGCCGTTTGCGATAAACCCCCAACGTCCAAAGAACCACAATCCGGCATCACCGAATCCGATGATCTCCATTCCGCACCAGATCGCCAGCAGGGAGACTAGCAAGGCGTGAAGCAACAGAGTATCTAGGCAAAGTGCAAAAGGTAGTACTCCAAGAGACCACCACCAGACGCCGGCAGGGTAGTGAGCGTTGAGATTAAAAATTTGAGCTACCAGAAAAATACCGGCGCCGTAAAAAAGGCAACCCAAGAAGAATACCACCTCCGACAACAACATCGCGTGACGCCTAAAACGCAGAAGCAATGCTGCGGTTTGCGTTCCGGAGACAACGGTGAAGATGATAAACAGCTTCAGTACATCGGGCATGGCTTCCCAGTTGTAGCCAACCAACAACAGCATTCCCAGGCCAACCAGAAAGGCTGCAACACCCATTAGCGTCAGCAGTGCTGTGGATCGCTTTCGCTCGGCCAGCTCGTCCTGCGTCTCGTAGAGATCGAGGATCGGAGCCGTCTGTTCGGCAGACAATAAGCCGTGCGACTGCCAGTCATTGAGCTGACAAACAAGCCACGCACGCTGCTTGTCGGAGATGCCACGCTTGGCCATGCCTCGGACTCCTGCCCACTAATAGTTTTATACGGATCAGCCTAAAACCATCGACCGCACCAAAGCCGCCTATCTTTCAAGCCAAGCTCGACCCGACGTTGAATAATATGAGGCACTTGAGAGTCAATCAATCATTGGATGGAGTGCTAGGCTGTTTTGGGGCTAATCATCCTGTACCGAGGGACGACGCGAACTTCCCCGACATCTCTGTTCTGGCAATGAATTCCAACACGATTCGAACTGACCTAGTTCGAATCCTGCACCTCCACCAAAAAACCACATGTTTTCGCTAAAAAACCGAGGGTTTGGAAACGACTCTTGCGACTCACTGGACGACGCACTGAAATGTTTTTGGGGGCCAAGGCAGCGCACGAGACGATGATTTCTACAGGGGCAGCACCTGCAGGCATGGATAGGCACAGAAAGCCAAAGCAATTGGCCCAATATGCGAAAAACCCTGGGGAAACCAGGGTTTACCAGCGGAGAGGACAGGAACCGAACTTTTGAATGTTTTCCCTGTGTTTCTGAAGAGTTCGAAAGGTACCAATTTCCCTCGACTCTCCCCCTAAAAACAACCCGCAATCGGTTTCCTCTTGCTTCCGTGTATTCGGTGTGTTCCGTGGTTCCCTAGTTCCGTGTCTCGCACCCGGTCTTAGTAGATTCCTGAGGTTCAACCCGGACCCAAAAGCATGACGCTGATTTTTCGCACGTTGCCCGACTGGTCTGCGAGTTGAACTTCCGCCTCGATCTTTCCGTGATTCGCCGCCGTCGTTCCGACCGGTGCGGTCACCATGATCGGGACCAGTTTCGATTCGTTGGGTCTTAGCGTCGGTGCCTCGTCGCTCCACTGGACCGACGCACTTGCAGGCGAGAGCATTTGGATCGTGTAAGTCTCGGTTTTGTCGGTCCGGTTCCGCAACCGGACACGGAAATTGTTCTGCAACATCCGGGCACTGTTGATCGCATAAGGCGCCCCCGGACTCGATAGTATTCGGGCGTCAAATGCGAATTTGGTGGTCAGCAAGACCAAAAATAGCGTGCTGGTAACGAGAACTAAAAGCGGATAGATCAACGTCCGTGGACGCACCCAAGAATGCTTCTTGCCCTCTAAAGCGTCTTGGCTGCTATATCGGATCAACCCTACAGGCTTGCCAATCCGATGCATGATCGTATCGCAAGCGTCGATGCACTGCGTGCAATGAATGCACTCCATCTGCAAACCGTTGCGAATGTCGATCCCCGTAGGACAGACCGCCGTGCAGTGCCCACAATCGATGCAGTCCCCGGCGCCCGCTCCGGTCGCTTTGCCTTTGTGCCTAGGCTCTCCGCGCTGGATGTCGTAAGTGACAATCAAACTCTTGCGATCGAGCATGACCGACTGGAAACGCCCGTAGGGACAAGCCACCATGCAGAGCTGCTCGCGGAAAAACATGAAGTTGTACATCAACCCAAAGGTTGCGCCCGCCATCACACCAAATGCACTCGGATGCTGCCAGGGCGATAATCGCATCCACTGAGCCAGTCGATCCGTGCCGACAAAGTAGCTCAAAAAGGTATGAGCCAGAAACATGCAACAGGCCAAGTAGACGACAAAGCGCCCAACCCGAAGCGCCGCATTGAGCGATTTACGAGGCTTTCCTCCCTTGCCAACCGTCCCAGAGAACAACCGATCGATGGGCCGAAAGAGAAACTCAAGGTACACCGTCTGCGGACATCCCCAACCACACCACAATCGGCCACCTACGGCCGTAAGAAACATGATCGAAAAGAAAACCGTGAGCATCAACAAAAGCAATAGACCCGAGTCAGTGGGATAAAACGTGTGCCCAAAGAACGTGAATTCCCTAGATACAATATCCAAAAGAACCAGCGGCTTACCCGCATATCTCAGATGCGGCAGGGTCACGAAAAACGCGATCAACCCATAAGCCAAAAGCCTACGACGCTTCCAGTACTTGCCCGTCGAAAGGGCTGGATTGATCCAACGCCGCTTCCCATCGCCTTGCAATGTCGGCAAAACCATCTCTTGAGCAGGAATCAACGGGCTGTTCGGATCGATGGGGCCAGTCATGTCAAATCATCTACTTTCGGTTCAAGCGATCTTTACCCAATGATCCGTTGCACAAGGCGACAAATCAAGGAAGCTCGGGTGTCTCTTTCTGTCGCATGCGCGAGTTTCAGCAAATCTTTAACGGCTGTTAAAATAGTTGGGTTGAATCACTTTTTTTGGTTCGCCGAGCGCCCGTCTGCCGATGGCAATCTACACCGAATCGACTCAGCTCACCCTTTTGGCTCTCTCGGGAACGACCCCCATGGCTCAACTCTCTTGGTACGAACGCCTTTACTGGAAATACCTCTCCAAGCCGGTCTCGCAGCGAGCGCTCTTCCTACACGTCCTGGATAACCCACTGACCTCCATCCTGGAAATCGGCATGGGTTCCGGTCAACGTATCGCTCAATTGCTAGCAATCAACGCGAAGGGCTCGGAGCCCAAGCCCATTCGATACACGGCCATCGATCCATTCGAATCGAATCACCAATCGGCCAGCGGCCAGCAGCCGTTGCTGAGCCTCAAAGCCGCTCACCGTATCCTCTCAGAACACGGGGTCAAAGCCCACTTGATCCCAGGTGAGCCGTCCAACTCGGTCGCTCGCGTCGCTCACAGTGTGCTCCCAAGCGACTTGGTCATCATCGACGGTTTTTGGGAGAATGGGGATGCCAATGGCCAAGCGATCGCGCAATGGTTGCCGCGATTGTGCCACGTCCAATCGACCCTCTTCGTCGCAAGATCCCCAGGTGAACCCCTGATAAAAGTCCCTGTACCGAACACCGCCATGCCCGTGCTACAGACCAAGGCAGCCTAGGTCGCATGCGAGCCGTGCTGCAGCGGGTTTTGAGCGCGAATGTCCAAGTCGACCAAGTCATCGTTGGCCAAATCGAACAAGGTTGGCTCGTTCTCCTAGGAGTTGAGCAAGGCGATACGGTCGAATCGGTGAGGTGGCTCGCCGAGAAGACCGTCAACCTGCGGGCCTTTTCCGATGAACAGGGCAAGATGAACCGCTCGGTCTTGG
This sequence comes from Pirellula sp., assembly GCA_021300015.1. GTDB lineage: Bacteria > Planctomycetota > Planctomycetia > Pirellulales > Pirellulaceae > JBKCUI01. Next base: position 4,073 of record JAJTFB010000077.1, read on the forward strand.
ACCTCGCAGGCCAAGTCCTCATCGTCTCTCAATTCACCTTGGCCGGCGACTGCCAAAAAGGACGCAGGCCCAGTTTCGATCGAGCCGCGGTGCCCGAAGAGGCTCGAAAACTCTACGAGCTTTTTTGCGATCAGGTCGCTTCGATGGGAGTGCACGTCGAACGCGGGATTTTTCAAGCCGACATGCAAGTCACCTTGGTCAACGATGGGCCTGTGACCTTCGTGATCGATCATCCGCAATGACCCAAGAGCAAGTCGATCTGCGCGACGCGATTTTGAATATCCTCGCGCGTGATCTGCTGCAAGCGTTCGATGCTGAACGACTCGATGGTGTAGCTTGCGACCGCTGTCCCGTGCTTAACGGCTTGTACAAAGACCTTGCGATCGATCGCAACTGCGGATCGGCCGACTTGATTCTCCAGGTTGATGTTCTCGCAAAGGTGACCCAAAAGACCGCCGGCAAAGCTATCACCGGCTCCGGTCGGATCGATCAAGCGATCGCTTGGGTAAGCCGGTATGGCCAGCATCAGATCCGGTCCGAGCACAAAACAGCCGTGCTCGCCTTTTTTGAGAATCACCCAACGTGGCCCCATCGCCTGGATGCATCGAGCGGCTTGGACGTAATTCGACTCGCCCGTGAGTTGTTTGGCCTCGATGTCGTTGATAAATAAACCATCGATTTTCGCAAGCAGTTCGAGCAGTTCCGAACGCGTCGTATCGATCCACATATCCACCGTATCGGCAAACACCAATTTAGCCCTCGTGCACTGCTCGAGGACTTGGTGTTGAACGGTAGGGATCGCGGCGGCTAGGAAAACGATTTCCGAATCGGCATAAAAGTCAGGTACGCTGGGTCGATACCGGTCGAATCCGTGCATTTGGATCTCGAGCGTCTGGCGATCTTGATAATCCTGCAAGTAGCGACCTCGCCAGAAGTACGATTTAGCTTGCGAATCGCTGGTCACTCCGCGCCAGTCGACTCGGTGATTCTGGAAACTTCGGGTATAATCCTCAGGCCAGTCATTCCCGGTGCGTCCTATGAGCCGCACAGGCGTGTAGAAACCAGCCGCATAAGCAAAGTAGCTGGCGCTGCCACCGAGGACCCGTTCTCGATTGCCAGCCGGAGTTTCTACCGAGTCGATAGCCAACGTCCCAACGCAAAGCATGTTCATCGATGCAGGTCCCCAACCATAAATTCATAAGCGATTCAATGTTTCGACCACCCTGGTACTTGCGAAGCGGTCATTTGCAAACGGTGATTACGGGATTCTATCGTCCGATCGTAGACCTGCCACCTCGGATCGCCCATCGCTGTCCCCTCGGCGACTCGCTCGGACACATGCTGGTCCATGAGAATTCCCCAGAGCAGCCCAGCGATCGACCTGCCGTCTTGCTCTTACACGGATTGGGCTCGTCGCACGCAGGGACTTACATGACCAACATCGCCGCAGGATTGGTTCGCAAGGGATACCGGGTATTCCGAGCCGATTTACCGGGGGCTGGCCAATCGTACCTCGAGACCCCTATGCCTCCGCACGGAGCTTGTTTCGACTCGATCCGAAACTGCTTGGAGCATTTGAGCCAATCGCTTGGAATCTCCGATTGGAACTTGGCGGGTATCTCGCTCGGTGGCAACATCCTGCTGAGAATGCTTGGAGACTGGAAGCCGGGCCGAGTGAAAATCCATCGCGCCATTGCCCTTGCTCCCCCGATCGATCTGGATGCGTCTTGTCGAAACGTCGAAAAAGGGATCAACCGACTCTATGCGAGTTATTTCTTGAGAGCCTTACGCAAACAATCCCAAGCCCGAGGCGAGCACTGGCCGGAGTGGAGGAAACTCCTGGCGCAAGCCGACTACGGATCCTTGCGACGTTTCGACGACTCGGTCACCGCACCGTTGGCTGGATTCAAAGATTCGCAAGACTACTACTCGACGGGATCCTCAATAAACTGGCTCAATCGCATCAAAGCGCCGGTGAAGATCCTCGTCGATCGGCATGACCCGATCGTTCCTTATAGGCTTTTCCCCAATGCGGATTATTCGCCGACGACCGAGTTGATTATCACCGATCGGGGTGGCCATGTTGGATACCTCCGAAAAGGGGACTCGCCCGGAGCATTTGAGCGATGGGCCGACCGGTGGATCGTCGAAACCCTCACCGACGACCACGCTTGGTAAACATCCACCATTTGTGCAACTCGCTGGCCGGCAGAATCGAAAGCGAGAGCAGGAGCAACACCCCCCAGCGCTCAAGGCTTATAGGAGCCGTATGCAGAACGGATTGCCCAAGTGGCAAGTACATTGCCGCGACATGGATGGCCAATGCCGAAATCGTTCCTACCAGAAGGATCGGACTGCGAAATGGCGATAGCCAGAACGCCGACTTGGTCTCCGATCGGCAGTTCCCAAGATGGATATTCTGAAACAGCACCAAGAGCAACAGCAAAGTATTCCTAGCCATGGCGACATCGTTTGGCGTTGGATCAGCCGGCAGGAGAAACACGAAGGTCCAGTAGGACACCAATCCCATCGTCAATGCTGCGATCACGGTCCGTTCGATCATCACCCGATCAAAGATAGGCTCTTGCGGATCCCTAGGCTTGCGATCCAACACATCTCCTTCGTTGGCTTCGAAAGCCAACGCGATATCCTGGATCCCATTGGTCACCAAATTGAGCCAGAGCAGTTGCACTGGCAAGAGGGGCAAATAAGGCAAACCGCTAACGATAGCAAGTGCCATTAAAATGACCTCAGCTCCCCCCGTCGAGATGGCGAGATAAATCACTTTGCGAATGTTATCGTAAGCCACCCGGCCTTCCTCGATCCCTCCGACGAGCGTGGCGAAATTGTCGTCGCTGAGCACCAGCGAGGACGCCTCGCGTGCCACGTCGGTCCCGCTTCTGCCCATCGCCACACCGATATTCGCTGCCCGCAAGGCCGGCGCGTCGTTGACTCCATCACCCGTGACGGCTACGAAATGACCCGCCCGACGAGCGGCCTGGACGTACTCGAGTTTCTGCCGAGGCGCCACTCTGGCGAAAACCCGAAATCGATCGATTTCCTCCGACAAAATCAGGGAAGGTTCATCGATGAGCTCCTGGCCTGTGATCACTTGATTCTCACCATCGACCAACCCGATTTGCTTCGCGATACTCGTCGCCGTCGAGCGATGGTCTCCGGTGACCATCACCACTTGAACCCCCGCCTCTTGGCACTTGTGGATCGTCTCGCGTATCCCCGGTCGCAGGGGATCGAGCATACCGATCAGCCCAAGGAATTCTAAGTTAGGCGGAAGCTCTGGAGAATCCGATGGTGCGACCTCCGACGACACGATTCCCTGAGCCAAGGCCAGCACTCGAAACCCTCGCTCGGCCATCGAGTTGGCCTCCTGGTCATAGCGTTCCAGACACTCCGATCCATCTTGGGCCGCGCACATACCCAGCACTCGCTCTGGACTTCCTTTCACACAAACCAGCGTTTGATCCGATGCGCTGTGGAATGTGGCCGCGAAACGATGCTCAGGCTCGAACGGGATCTGATTGACCTGCGGATACTCACTGCTCAAACGCTCCCGCGTCGAACCGATCTTGATCCCAAGACTCAGGATCGCAATATCCACCGCGTCGCCTCGCCAAACCCAGGAACCATTCCGATGATGCAAGTCGGATTCGTTGCACAGCAACCCGGTTCGCACAAGCCGATCTAGCGATTCGCTGCTCCCGGACTCAAGCGAATCGCCACCCAGGAGCACCTGACCTTCTGGCTTGTAGCCTTGGCCTGTGACCTCCATACGATTACCGTCGGGCAGGTAAATCTCACCGACCATCAATTCGTTGCACGTAAGTGTCCCGGTCTTGTCGACCGCAATCAAGGTACAACTCCCCAAGCCTTCGACGGCAGTCAAGCGACGGACGATCACCCCTCGTCGAGCCATGCGGCTCGTCGCGACGGCAAGCGAGATCGTCATCGCAACAGGTAGAGCTTCAGGAATCGCCGAGACAGCAAGCGCTACGGCAAAGAGAAACATCTCGCTGACCGTGTAATGACCGAACCAAACTCCGATGAACCCAAGCACTGCAGCAGCGATCAAAACCGCCAGAGCGATGAACCGAGTGAACGACTCCATCCGTACCAACAACGGTGCCTTGCCCTCAATGCCTCCAAGCACATCCAATGCGAGTTCCCCGATGCTGGTTTTCGTTCCCGTGGCGACGACTAGACCTTTGGCCCTTCCCCGAGTGACAATCGAGCCTGCATAAGCCATGTTGCGACGGTCCGCCAAGGGAATCGCTTCCTGACTTGTCCATTGTGCATCCTTAAGCACCGCGAGCGATTCACCGGTCAGAAGCGATTCGTCGATTTCCAATCCCGTTGCGCTCATGAGTCGAACGTCGGCAGGAACCCGATTGCCCGACTCAAGCCAAACAACATCCCCAGGAACAATCTCTTGGGCATTGATCTCAACCACTTCGCCATCGCGTAGCACCGCACTGCGTATCTGAAGGAACTTGCGCAAAGCATGGCAACTCTGTTCGGCTCTCCATTCCTGATAACCACCGATCGTGGCATTGATTGCCAGAACCAAGACGATGAAGCCCGCATCCTTCATGTCACCGATCAAAAGGGAGACCCCAGCGGCCATCCCCAGGATGTAGATCAGTGGACTGCGAAATTGACTCAGCAGGATATTCCACCAGGGGCGCGGCGGACGCTCGGGCAAACGATTCGGTCCATAGCGAAGCAATCGAGCCGCCGCTTCGCCTTGCTCGAGCCCCTGCGACTTGGTCTCGAAGTCCGCGAGCAAAACCGGTAATTCCTGAGTGTGCCATGCGACCGGCTGCTGCGTTTTGGACATCGTCGTTGAGCCTTACCAAGTCAGTGGCGGATCGAAGTCAGCCCTGAATCCTAGCTCAGCGATGCCCCGGAGAATACCTCCGAAAACCGGATTGCAAACGAGTTTACAAACTACATTGCCCGATGGGCTTGAAGATCTTCCAAGTCCACAAATTCCAGAGTGGAAATGTGGGTCGCTTCGAGAACCACCTCCGGGGCCTTGCCTGCTTCGAGAGCTTCTTTCCATCGAAGCACGCACAAACACCATTGGTCACCGGGTTTGAGCCCCGGAAACTCATACTGCGGGACAGGAGTGGATAAATCGTTACCTCGACTGCGAGAGAACTTCAAAAAGTCCTCGGTCATCCGAGCGCAAACCAAGTGCATTCCGTGGTCGTCAACTCCTGTGCGGCAACAACCGTCCCGAAAAAAACCTGTCATCGGATCAAAAGAACACGGCTGCAATTCCGTCCCTAATACATTGCTCGCTCCAGCCATTGGGCTTGCCCCCCTCGTTTACAATCGCACTGGTCAACACTCGCATCAACACTCGCACCGGTCGACACTCAAGATTCAAGTATAACCGGATCGCCAAGAACCGAATCGGTGCGAGGGGAGAGAAATCGGGTTATACTGGTTTACGATTCCAGTGGCCCTCGGCAATGTGCACGACGGCTTGGCACTCCCGAAACCCAATAAAGCGATGTCAGAAGAACAACCCCAAGAGCCTCTCGCCTGGACCCCAGAGCCTACCCAAGCGCGGACCAAACCCCCTGCCCCCTCGATCCTCCGACGCCTCTTGCCACCTGTCCTCGGTGGATTGACCTCGATCCCCATCGCGATCGGGATCCTTTGGTATGGCTTTGGCAAAGATATCGGCAATGCCGGTCCAACCATCGCTCGATACATTCCCTGGCTGGTTCCCGAGCACCTTCGCGGATCGGCTCGCTGGCGTTACAACCCGAAGACCGACAGCAAACAAAAACAGTTCGATGCACCAGCCAACCTCGATGCGGGCGAATTCGGTCGCATCGGTGGCAACAAGTAAACGACAAAAGCAAACGAAACCAAAAGGAACTCGTCCGATGCAAATAGCCCCGATCCATTCCCTTACGCGCAACACCACTGCTTTTAAGAAGCTTTTGCTCGCCGGAGTCGTTCTTAGCTTCCAGTTCGGGTGCAAGCCAGAGCAAGAGGTTCAAAAGGAACAAGCCGCCCAGAAACAGGCACAAGCCGATGCGGCAGCCGCCGCAGAACCTCCCCGTGTCGCCCAAAAGGCAGGCGTAGGCGTCGGCTCGAAGGGCCGATCGCTCGACGGTGGCTCGGAGAATAACCCCGCGACGATCATCTCCGGTCCGGCAGCAGCTTATTTTCGCACGAAAGAGAAAATCGTCTTCGAAATCCAAGTCCCCCAAGCCATGAATTTGTACATGGCTGAAAAAGGTCGCAACCCTCGCAACCACGACGAATTCATGCGCGATATCGTCGAGTTCAATCGCATCCCGCTGCCGAAGCTCCCAACCGGCATGGTCTACCGCTACGACAGCGAAAAAGCCGAACTCTGGGTCGTCCCCGAATCGCAATCCAACCCATAGGTCTGCAAGTTACCGCAAACCCCCTCGATCCACGATCGGCATCGCCGCAGTTCAAACAGCCAGCGAGTACGAGTACCGTTGCACTGAGTACGAGCACGAGCACGACGAAATGCAATGCGCAATCGTCAAATAGTTAGCGCTAGCGCGTTGGCGGCTCGCACTCTTGGATCCATACTCCGTACTCAGGATGCAGTACCAAGATCGAGTATTTCGCGACCGTCGACCATTCCTGAGTGCTTAACGAGGCATAGTCCATCACCCCGCGCAGATCGGTATAAGCGTCTTTGTAGAAACGCACACTCCCATCGTTGTGCCTTGCGTAGACCTTCACATAAGCCCCCTCGATGGGCTTCTTGTTGTCCGAACTCAGGACCTGCAAGCGACCGAGTGGGACCGACATATTGACGTTGAGGGAATTCGAGTACAGCGGGACACTGCGCACGATCCCCCCCGAGACGACCTCGAGAATCATGTTCCGATTCTTGAGCTCCTCGGGCACTTTCCACTCCAGACGGTCCCACCCTACTTTGGGCTCCAAGTCAACGACCTTCTTGAGGTTCGGTTCGATGACCGACAACCTCGATTGGTTGCGACCCTGGAACGGATTGCGACTGAACATCAGCTCGACATCCACAAAGTAGTAATGGACCTGGACCTGAGCGATATTGCGGTGAGTGATCCAAATTTGTCCGTCTTTTTGCACAAGCTCCAATCCAGGGAGCTTCGAAGCTCCTTGGTCGAGCGCCGTTTCACGGCCACCTTGCAATTCTCGCACCGCAGCGTTTTCAAACGACGGATCTACCTCAGGGCCGGAAGGATCGGCTCCTAAGGCCAGCGTTCCGTTTTGCAGCGCCTGACGCTCACGGATCTGATCCCCGACCGTCTTGAACCACTCGTTCCATCGAGGAACCGGATAAGCCTCGTATTTCTTGGCGATGGCTTCGGCTCGATCGTATTGCCCCGCCCGCATGGCAAAGTAGGCGTCGAAGTAGTCGTACTGCATCTGGGCTTCGCTCGTCGTGGACTGGCCTACCAAGTCGGCTCGATTGACTTTTTTGAAGTTCGCGAGGGCCTCTTGCGTTCGATTTTGGATCAGTTGGTAGTAAGTCAACGACAATCGTTGACGCGGAAGTATTTTTGGTTGATAGGCAAGAAGGTTGACCAATTTCTCGTACTGATGTGCAAGCCCGTCGTTGAGGATCTTCCATTCGCGGCCCAAGCGGTGGGTCCTAGCGACGACTATCGGGCGGAAATCCAGATGCTCATAATCGAGCCTGGATTCCAGATCGACATGCATCAACGGATGATCGAAACATGGAAACGCATGACCGACGATCCGTTCGTCAGATTCGAAAAATTCTCGTAACCGTCTCTCATCGCGATGCTGCAAGCTATAAGCCCATAGCGTCGTATTGTAGATCCCGATGGTATCGAGTTTGTTGAGGACTTGCTTCCAAAACGCTCCATCTTGCATCCGCCAAGCGATCCGATCGAAATCGATTTCCAGAATGTTGACCTTATCGAGGGCAGCCAGAACTTGGTCGTTGCTACCCCAATCCGCTAGGTATTCCCATGAACTGTCATCGATGTTCAGCGGTACATCTAGAACCCGAAGCGGACTCGATGCGGCGTGTGCAAGGTACTTGCCCTCGCTCGAGGCCTGGGCTCCGTAGTGCTGGAATGGACCGGCTGAGGGAAAGTAGAATACGTGGGAGGTTTCAATCGTAGAGAATGGCTCTAAGAAAAACTCTCTGACCACGACGTTGCGGCCAGATTCCAGCGGGATCGACCCTTGGGGAACCTGCATGAGAATCTGTAGCATCACCCTATCGCCCGATGGGTTGGTCACGACGACTCGATTGCGGTAGGGGACTCCGATCACCAACTCCTGACGATCGACCGGCTTGCCTTTCTGATCGGCGCTTGCTAGATACATATTTTCGCTGAGCAGTACCTTCGCCTCTTGCGTTTTGTCCCGCTTGGGATCGCCTTGGACCTCTTCTTGTGGGATCGCGACGATGCCCTGGGTGTAGACGAGGCTTTTCCCGGCGCTCTTGTAAATCCAGCGGCCATTCTCGATGCTGAGCGAACCAGGCTTGGCATCCAAAGGAAGATCGACAAAGGCCAGAGCCATCAGAGCCTCATTGCTGTTTCTAGCCGTCAAATGCAAGTGCTCCGAAAGGGAGTCTCCAGAGTTTCTAAGCACATCGATCCAGAAGAAACTCGGAATCACCAGTCCAGGTTTTTGCTCTTCAAGTTCGACGCGATCGAACTGCGATTCAGCCCATTTGCGAGTCGGCCCCAAGGGCTCATAAAGCTGTAACTTTTTGCCAGCCGAACGTCCTCGTTCACGCTTGGAGTATAGCAAGTAGTCATCGGAATTCGCATGGTATAAGGAGGCGGATGCATTCCCAAACTCATTGTTGACTTGCGGTCCGTCGCTAGGCATGTTCGATTCGCCTAGAGATTTCTCATCTCGCGCCATGCCGAATCGGTCAGCAGGCGATTTGTCGGAACCAGACGCATCGAATCGCCTCTTGGAAAGATTCCATTGCTTGCCCTCGCTGAGCGCGCGACCTGAAGGACTCCCCATGCCGCCCATACCGCCACCCATGCCGCCGGGTCCCATCCCATTCTCGGCCTCTGACAAGCGGGATAGTTCTTCGGACGATGCACCCGGCTTGAAGTCTCCAGACCCAGACAAGCGTTCTAGTTCGAGCGATCGGGTCGCATCGGTGATATTCAAACCATCGGCTCCCTGAGGCACAAGCGAACCGCTATTAAGCGCCTGGGAAAACAGCAATGCTTCCAAATCGAACAGACGATTCTCGCGCTTGAGATCTTCTCCCATAAGGCGAATCAAACCCGATTGTTTCTCAGGGAATCGCTTAGCCAATAGAATTCGCTCCACCGTATTGAGCTGCTCATAGCGCCAAGGAGCCAGATAAGCATCGAGGTTCTGACCAAGGACCCAATCGTCGACGAGTTGACGCGGGGACTTGTTCATCAAATGGGGGGTGACGACACGTTGCATGAACTCCGGATCGTGCTTGAGCAAGAACAGATGGAGTTCGTGACAAGCCAGCTCGCCGTATTTGGCTTGTTTCTCGGCATCGCTGAGTTTGCTCCAAGTCTCGAGGCAATCAAATCGATTGAAATCCTCCTGATCCATCAGCATCGAACGCATCATGGGAAACAGCTCGCTGATCGAGTTGTACGCCCGAACTTGGGTCACTCCTACATCCCCTAAATCAGCGATTTGGTCGGCCATGATGGTCCGGACGGATTGCTTTTGAATGAAATGCTTGTCGAGGTCAAAGGACTGCTGCAATCGTCGGTCGGCGAGTCTTCGAGGTCCGTTCCAAGGCAGGGCGATGCAAGCTTGAGCGGTCGCATCGCGGGTGATGGCGATGATCGCAAGTCCACTGGTGCCATCGAAAATCTGCGCATCGAATTCGACCCTGCCTTGTCCATCCGTGGGAACATTCGCAAGGATCCGAGTTCCCTGTGCGAGGAACTCGTAATCGCGGGAGTTGCCTGCGGCGGGCTGAAGCCCCGACGAATCCGCCGGAGCAGGAGCCGCCGAGGCGGCCCTCGGATCGGCCCGCTTCTGTGCAATCGCATCTCCTTCCTTGGCAAACTGATTCTCGTTCTGAGTGGCGGCGAGTTCCCAAGGATTCAGCAGTATGCTCGGATGAGCGAGCATGCTCCCGAGCATCTGCTCGGCTTGCTGCCTTGCCAATACATACTGGTACTCTTCGTCGAGCTTCATCGAGTCGATGTAAAAACTCGGAACTCGCTCCCGCTTGAGCACCGGGGCGAAATTTCGTTGGGTTCTTCGCAACCAGCCGCTACTCTCAGCGTGTGCATAAGGCGATGCGACGACCATAAGTCTTGTCGTTGGGTCGGAACCCTTAAGGTCGACCCGGAGTTTTCCATCGACGATCGCAATTTCTTGGATCGCCAGCGCCTCGGTCGGCGTCCTTGAGAGCGTTCGGTTCTTTCCGACAATCCACCCCTCGCGTCTCTCGCCAGCAGTGATTTGAATTTCGCATTGCGTTCCGGCTTGGTGATCCACCAAGCGATAGCATCCTGACTCGAG
>JAJTFB010000078.1 GCA_021300015.1 Pirellula sp.
TTTTACTGCCTTGGATATCGAGACGAAGGCAGCGATCCGCGTGATCATCGAAGAGGCCAGTCGATCCGCCGACGCTTCGGCCGAAGCCAAGCAGGTCGGGAACTTCTTCAAGTCGTACACCGACATCGAGGCGAGAAACAAGGCCGGGATTGTCCCAATCAAGCCTTGGCTCGAGAAGATCGCTGCGGTGGGAACCCGCGAGGATCTGATGCGTGTGGCCGGAGAGTTGTCCGTGATGGGCATTCCGAGTTTCTTTGCAGCGGGCATCGACGTCGACGATCGCCGATCCGACCAGTATGCCGTCTATGTCTACCAAGACGGAACCACGTTGCCCGATCGCGATTACTACCTGGAGTCGGACCCAGAGTGGGTCGCGCGGCGAGAAAAATACGAGAGCTTCATCAAGGATATGCTGGGCAAAATCGGTTGGGAGAATGCCCAATCCCAAGCTGCGAAGATCCTACAATTGGAAACCGCTTTTGCGAAAGTTCAGTGGGACAAGGTATCGCTCAGGGATCCGATCAAACGTTACAACAAGACCAGCGTCGCGGATTTCGTTTCGAAAACACAAGGGCTCCATTGGAGCACGTATGCTCAAGCCGTCGGATTAGGGCAGATTCAAGAGCTCATCGTCGGGCAGCCGAGTTTCTTCGAGGAGGCTCAAGAAATCATCGCCCAAACGGATCTTGATGTCCTCAAAGCCTATTTGGCCTTCCAGACCATCGACACTTTTGCGCCGGTGATGACCCAAGAGCTCGAGAAGTTGCACTTCGATTTCCACAAGACCGTCCTGAGCGGTGTCGAGCAGCAAGAGCCCCTATGGCGTCGAGGAGTCGATGCATGCAATGCTTTGCTAGGGATGCCTGTGGGCAAGCTCTACGTTGAGAAGCATTTCTCGCCGAAGGCCAAGGAGAAGATGAATCAGCTCGTTGGGAACTTGCTCATCGCCTTCGAAAATCGCATCGACTCCTTGGAGTGGATGGGCAGTGGGACCAAGGCGCAGGCCAAAGAGAAGCTCAAGCTCTTTACACCCAAGATCGGTTATCCCGACAAGTGGAAGGACTATTCATCGGTGCGTATCGACGCGACGGATGTCGTTAGCAACATCGCACGGTTGGCGGAATTTGAGCATTTTTATGCCCTCAACAAGCTCGGTAAACCGATCGACAAGACCGAGTGGTTTATGCCCCCGCAGACCGTCAATGCTTACTACAACCCATCGATGAACGAGATCGTCTTCCCTGCGGCGATCCTTCAGCCCCCGTTCTTTAACCTTCAGGCCGACGATGCGATCAACTACGGTGGGATCGGTGCGGTCATCGGCCATGAGATCAGCCACGGCTTTGACGATTCGGGAAGCAAATACGATGGCAAAGGCAACCTGAGAAACTGGTGGACCGAGAACGATCAGAACGAGTTCGTCAAACGGTCCGATCAACTCGTCAAGCAATACGATCGGTATCAGCCATTGCCTGGAATCAATCTCAATGGGAAATTCACACTCGGTGAAAACATCGGAGACCTCGGCGGTCTGAGCGTTGCTTACACGGCTTACAAACTCTCGCTCGGGGGGCAGAAATCGCCTAGCATGGATGGCTTCACCGGGGAGCAGCGGTTCTTCATCGGATGGGGGCAGGTCTGGCGTCGCAAGTACCGCGAGGCGGAGATGCGAAAACGGATCAAGACCGACCCGCACTCGCCGAGCCAGTACCGTTGCAACGGGATCGTCTCGAACCTCGATGCGTACTACGAAGCCTTCGGCGTCGAGCCAGGCAGCCCGATGTACATCGAGCCGACCAAGCGTGTTCGGATCTGGTAGAGGCCTTCAGCTCGTCGGACACGAACTGGAGTTGGTTTGGATTGAGTTCAAGCCGCTTCGGTCGAGCCATGGGATCGATCGCCGAGCTTACCTGGATCGGAATTCGGTGCGGAATTAGGTGATGGGCGGCTTGGAAAAGTGTCGCTCGTGTGCTTGCTAGTTGTTGGATAGCCACCCGAGGGGGCGATGTCCAAAGAGGGGCTGTATGGATCGATTCGGCCGGCGACTTTCGAGCGGCTAGCCGCTTGGGAACTGCGTTGCCACAGTTGGGCGATCTCTCCGAGGAGGCTTAGTTTGGCCGTTTCTCGGAAGATGCTCTCTGGGGGGAGTTCGGCCATGAGCCGACGGTGAGCGATTCCCAGATTGTGGTAGGGCAGGGAGGGGAACAGGTGGTGCGTCGCGTGGTATCGAGTTCCGGTCGGACCCCAAAGCTCGGTGATCCAGGGGCGGTGAGGGTAGTCGCACGAGTCGAGCAATTGCTGTTCGAAACTCAGTTCCGAGCCTGGACCGGTCCATCGGTGAGCACCGAGGGTTCGGATGTTGTTCATGAATATCATCCCGACGCTTACGAGGTAAGCATGGATCCATAGGGGGTCGAACCAGGTTTTGGCGATCAGTGGAGCGTGGAGGATAAGGCCCAAGCAGATGAGAAAACAGGCGATTTCCTGGAGGATCATGATCCTATAGACCCGCCGACTCGCCTCGGGCCTTTCGTAGAAGACGTCCATGACCATCGTCGAAGCGTGCGTGAATGTCCATTTTCTTACCGACGGAAACAGCCAACAAATTGGCGAGAGGATACCGAAGCGAAGGACCCCGGCCAAAGGGGTGACCAACACTCCGAGCATGTACAGGACGATGGCGCTCGGGGGTTGGTGGCTAAGGCTTAGGTATTCGCCATCGTGCTCGGTGCCGTAGGATTTTCGGCGATGGTGATCGATATGTGGATAATAGGTGAAGGAGGGGATCATAAACGGGATCCCGCACAGGAGGTTCCAGGCGACTCGGAAAGCGCCCCATCCCTCTCGGGGCAGGTGGACCAATTCGTGGGTGAACATCGCCGATCTTAAAAAAAGCAAGATTGTGGCCGTAAAGAATAGGGCTTTGAGCCCCCACCAGAGCAAGGGCGAGTCGCCGGCAAATCGGCTCGGTGCGAACATCATGGCCGAGAAGCACAAGTGTCCGGCCAGGACCGAGAGCAGAAAATCCGTCCAGTAGATCCTTGGGTTTGGAGCGTGCAGTTGATCGCCGACGATCTGCCGGGCCTGCTTCATCGAAAAACGTTTGGATTCAATCGACAGTTCATCCATGGTAAGCGCTCGCACGATGCGTCTAGGGGCCTTGCTAAACCGTTGGAATCGAATTTCGGTCCTTCGAATGCGTTTCTTGATTACAGTCGTTCAACACGGTAGAACCCGAATCGAAAACGAAGGTAAAAACGTTAATTCTTACCTAAACTAACAACCAAATCGATTGTTTTCTGTGGTTTTTTCCCTGCGAACGTCTAGAGGCGTTTCCCCGAGCAAGTCAGGAGCATCGTTCGACACGGAGCGATGATTTTCCATCAGAAGGGGGGGCTATGGAAACCGATCTGGGCCTAATCGGGGCCCATTCGGCGTGCGAGGGTCGAAAACAGACCGAATTAGGGGACTTCTACTGAGAAAAAACCGTGCCAAAGAGCCGATTAACCCTTGCAGGAACCCCGAGGTCTTCGCTAAACTTCTGGGCTCGAACGATCCATTGGTGTGGATCGCACCGGCTTTTTCTTTGCAACGCTAGCATTTTTGCTGCAAGCTGGAATCGGCACGGGGATAGTTTTCGTTGAAAACCTTTCCAGGCAATGGTTTAGGAGTAGGCAAGTATGCCGCGTCTTCTTGGTGTTGACATTCCGAACGACAAACAAATCGTCTACTCGCTTCAGTATCTTTATGGAGTTGGTCCATCGATAGCAAGAGAAGCGTGTGTTAAGACCAAGATCAATCCGACCAAACGGGCTCGTGAGTTGGACGAGGATGAGTTGAGCCGTTTGGCGAGCTTGCTCGAACGCGACTACACGGTCGAAGGTCCACTTCGAAGGCAAGTGGGTCAGTCGATTCATCGATTGCGAGAAATCAAGTGCTACCGTGGGATGAGGCACAAGGTTGGCTTGCCTGTAAGAGGCCAGCGCACACGGACCAACGCACGGACTCGAAAGGGTCCTCGCAAGACGGTTGCAGGAAAGAAGGGGGTCAAGGACCTTCGCTAGCTTGGACGCTTTGGGCGGTCCTTGGTGCCGCCTAGAGGTCCCTTTCCGTGCATGGATTGTCAAGTGGCTCGCTGTTGGCTGAGTTCGCTTGCTTCTAGAAGTTCAAGATCGAGATTCTGGTTTAATTTTTTGAGATTATGGCAAAGCAACAAGCAAACAAAGATACAGCGAACAAGCGACGCAAGGTCCGTCGCAACGTCACTTCGGCGATCGCATTCATTAAGGCTACTTTCAACAATACCCACGTAACGATCACCGATGCGCGTGGCGATACGTTGTGCTGGGCAAGTGCTGGGACTTGTAATTTTAAGGGTTCTCGCAAGAGCACGCCGTTTGCAGGCCAGATGGCCGCTCAACAAGCCGCCGAGAAGGCTGCGAAGTTTGGGGTCAAGGAGATTGAAGTCCGGGTCAAAGGGCCTGGATCCGGTCGGGAGTCGGCGATCACCGCTTTGCAGGCTGCCGGAATTACCGTCAAGCAGATTGAAGATACAACACCCATCCCTCACAACGGATGCCGACCTCGCAAGCGAAGGCGAGTCTAGTTCATTGCGTTGGATCGGGTTTCGAGCATTTCATTTTCGGAGAATAAACCATGCACGTTAGATGGCGAGGACTGGAGCTACCCAGCCAAGTCAATGTTGAGCGCTCGACGCTCAGCGCGACCTACGGCAAGTTCACCGCAGAACCCTTCGAACGGGGTTTCGGCGCTACAATCGGCAACAGTTTACGACGTGTTCTTTTGTCGAGCCTCGAAGGCAGTGCGATCACGCAGATCAAAATCCGTGGCGCCCAGCACGAATTCAGCTCGATTCCAAACATCCTTGAGGATGTCACCGAGATAGTACTGAACGTCAAGTCCCTTGTGGTCAAGAATCACAGCGACAACACCCGCGTCCTGACGGTCGTGCGGTCAAAAGCTGGCCCGATCACCGGTGCGGACGTTCAAACCGATTCGGACGTCGAGATCATCAATCAAGATCACGTGATCGCAACCCTCACGGGCGACACGGAATTCATGATGGAAATGGTTGTCGAGAACGGTCGAGGGTACCTGCCAGCTTCGGAACAGAACACCGGCGAACACGAGATCGGCATCATCCCGGTCGATGCGGCCTTCAGTCCCGTGGTTCGAGTACGCTACACGGTCGAAGAGACTCGAGTCGGTCAAAAAACCAACTACGATCGCCTGGTCATCGAGATTTGGACGGATGGTTCGCTCCAGCCTGAACTCGCGATGGTCGAAGGAGCGAAAATTCTCCGCAAGCACCTCAACCCGTTCGTTCAATCGGGCGAACTCGGACGTCAAGTCCATGCGGTCGCTCGCGGCGGACCTGGAAGTGCCGAAGCCCAACTGGAGTCCAAACTCAATACCTTGGTCTCCGATCTTAAGCTCTCGGTTCGAGCCAACAACTGTCTGGAAAGCGAAGGGATTCGATACGTTCGAGACCTCGTACAGCGTACCGAAGACCAACTGCTCGAAGTGAGAAACTTCGGCGAAACGACCCTTACCGAAGTCCGCGAAAAGCTTTCGATCTTGGGTTTGCACCTAGGAATGAGAGTTCCCTCGTCGATGCGATAGTTCCGCTACCATTTACAGCTTGCCCCTCGGGGACCAAGCTTCGGCTCAGTGGTACATGATGTTCGCTGAGCAAGAATCGCCAGGCTAACGACCGGGCACTTAACACCAACCGCAACCACCGAGCAAGTTGAGATCCGACCATGAGGCACTTAAGGAAAGGCCGAGTTTTAGGCCGTAGCCCTTCGCACCGAAAAGCGCTTTTTAGCAATCTAGCGTCCGCTATTTTTCTGACCGAACGAGAGTACGGCGAACTCGAGCCGAACAAGCCTAAGGTTCCTGGTCGGATCATCACGACGATTGAAAAGGCCAAGGAAATCCGTCCAATCGTCGAGAAGTGCATCACGATCGCCAAAAAGGGCTTGGCCGCTGAGGCCGCCGCCGAGCAATTCGCAACGACCGCCGAACGCGGCACCGACGCCTGGAAGGCTTGGCGGAAAAGTGACGCTTGGCAGAAATGGTGCGACGCAAGGTCCCCCGGAGTCACTGCGAGGCGTCGCGTCTTGTCGATGATCAAGGACAAGACAGCCGTTCGAGTCCTCTTCGAGAAGGTCGCCCCGAAGTTCACCGACCGAAATGGCGGTTATACCCGCATCCTCCGCCTAGCCAAGCCGCGCGTTGGAGATGCCGGAACCCGAGCCATCCTCGAATTCGTAGGCAAGAACGATCGCGTTAAGGAAAAGGCACAAAAGCCTTCCTTTGGAGAATAATTGAGAACCTTTGCGGTTCTCGATATAACTACGAACAAGTCAAATGGCTGGCGGGGAGTATCCGTCAGCCTTTTTTCATAGGATCACCTGGCAACTGCCCATATGAGCAACGACCTTTTTCACCTGGTAAGAGAACGTATCCATATCCTCGATGGTGCGATGGGCACAATGATCCAGCGGCTCAAACTTGATGAAGCCGCAGTGAGAGGGCAGAGATTCGCAAACCACCACAAGGATTTGGTTCGCTTCAGCGACCTTCTGTGCATCACCCGCCCGGATGCGATCTCGGATATTCATTATGCCTACCTCGAATCCGGGGCTGACATCGTCGAGACCAACTCCTTTGGCGCCTCCCCGATCGGGATGGCCGAAATGGAACTACCCGAGGAACTCACCCGGGATCTGAACTATGCGGCCGTCGATTGCGCTCGCAAGGCCGTCGACCGAATGAGAAAAAAGGACCCGAGTCGACGCTGCTACGTGGCCGGTTCGATCGGTCCGACGACCAAGCAACTTGCGATCAGCACGAAGGTCGAGGATGCGGCCAATCGGGATGTCGATTTCCTAGAGATGGTCGCCAGCTACAAAGTACAAGTTGCTCAGTTGGTCGAAGCAGGAGCGGATCTGCTCCTGCCGGAAACGGCGATCGACACCCTCAACCTTAAGTCCTGCTTGGTCGCCATCGCCGAATATTTCAACGAATCCAAGCGACGCATTCCGGTGATGGTCAGCGCCACATTCGGAACCGGTGGACGAACGTTTGTCAGCGCCCAGACCGTCGAAGCTTTCTGGAATTCCGTAAGTCATTTTCCGATGCTCAGCGTCGGCATGAACTGCGCGATGGGACCCGACATCATGCGGCCCCATATCGAGGAGTTGGCCAAGGTCACCGATGTTCCGATCTCCTGCCACCCCAACGCTGGACTTCCCAATTCGTTTGGAGAGTACGACCTTACACCTTCTCGGATGGCCGACTACATCGAGGATTTCGCTCGAAACGGTTGGTTGAACATCGTCGGAGGTTGCTGCGGATCGACACCGGATCACATCCGAGCGATCTCGGAGCGAATTCGAGATATCCCACCGCGAGTCCCTCCGGAGCCTATTGTCTGGACGCGGTTGAGCGGTCAGGAAGCCACCACATTGAGGCCTGAAACTCGCTTTACGATGGTTGGGGAAAGGACCAACGTGACAGGATCGAAGGCCTTTGCGAATCTGATTCGCAACGACAAGTTTGAAGAGGCTGTGGAAGTAGCCCGACAACAGGTCCAAAACGGCGCGACGATCATCGACATCAACATGGACGATGCGCTTCTCGATGGCGTCGAGGCGATGACCAGGTACTTGCGGCTGATCGCAGGCGATTCGATCGTCGCGGCCGTACCGGTGATGATCGATTCGTCCAAGTGGGAGGTATTGCTCGCAGGCTTGCAAAACGTGCAAGGCAAAGCGATCGTCAACAGCATCAGCCTCAAGGACGGCCAAGAGGAGTTCTTGCGAAAAGCTTCCATCATCCGGCGTTACGGCGCTGCGGTCGTCGTCATGGCCTTCGATGAGAAGGGCCAAGCGACCGAGACGCTCGAAAAAGCGAGGATCTGCAAACGAGCTTATGATCTACTGGTCAACGAGGTCGCATTCCCCCCCCAAGACATTATCTTCGACCCGAACATCTTGACGGTGGCAACCGGCATCGAAGAGCACGACAACTACGCAGTCAACTTCATCGAAGCCTGTCGACTGATCAAGCAGCAATGCCCTGGGGTGAAGATCTCCGGTGGGGTCAGCAACATCAGTTTCTCGTTCCGTGGCAATGAAGTGGTCCGAGAAGCGATGCATTCGGCTTTTCTTTACCATGCGATCCAAGCTGGGATGGATATGGGGATCGTCAACGCCGGACAATTGGCCGTCTACGAAGATATCCCCAAGGAGCTCCTCGAACATGTCGAGGACGTACTGCTCAATCGCCGTTCGGACTCGACAGAGCGAATGTTGACCCTGGCCGAGACCTTCAAAGGCTCTGGAACCAAAAAGGCCTCTGGAGAGAATCTCGAATGGCGAGAAAAGCCGGTCTACGATCGGCTCAAGCACGCGTTGATCCATGGGATCGACAAGTTCATCGAGTCGGATACCGAAGAGGCCCGCGTCGGTTGCACCCGATGCTTGGAGGTCATCGAAGGTCCATTGATGTCGGCCATGGGCGTGGTGGGCGATTTGTTCGGAGCAGGAAAAATGTTCCTGCCCCAGGTCGTCAAGAGCGCTCGAGTCATGAAGAAAGCGGTCAATTACCTGCAGCCCTTCATGGAAAAAGAGAAGCAGGACGCAGGTCTCGAGGGCCAGTCGTTCCGAGGCAAGGTTCTCATGGCGACGGTCAAAGGGGACGTCCACGACATCGGCAAGAACATCGTCGGTGTGGTTCTCGGGTGCAACAACTACGAAGTGATCGATTTAGGGGTCATGTGCCCCTGCGAGAAGATCCTTGAGGCAGCCGTCAAGCACAGTGTCGATGTGATCGGACTCTCGGGGTTGATCACCCCGAGTTTGGACGAGATGACGTACGTAGCCAAAGAGATGCAGCGGCTCGGGATGAAAACACCCCTTTTGATCGGTGGTGCAACCACATCGGCCAAGCACACGGCCGTCCGAATTGCGCCTCACTACCAAGAGCCGACGGTCCATGTGACGGATGCCTCGCGTTGCGTCGGAGTCGTCGAATCGCTTTGTAGCAAAGAGCTCAAACCCAAATACGTCCAAGACAACGTCAAGCTCCAGGATGAACTCAGGTCGAGCTATGAAGCTCGGCAGGTCAAACTCGTTCCCTACCAAGAGGCTTGTGCCAAGTCCTTTGCGACCGACTGGTCAAGCGTCCGAATCGACAAACCGAGCTTCCTGGGGACGAAAACCCTCAAGAACTACTCGATTGAAAAAATCGCAAAATACATCGACTGGTCTCCCTTCTTCATGGCGTGGGAGCTCAAGGGCAAGTACCCGAAGATTTTCCAAGATCCCTATGTGGGGGTTGAGGCCAAGAAGCTCTTTGACGACGCGAGCGCAATGCTCTTTGACTGCATCGCTTCGTCGAGCCTGACGGCGCAAGCCGTCTACGGATTCTGGCCAGCGGCTTCGCTAGGAGACGATGTTGTGCTCTTTACCGATGAGAGCCGATCGAAGGAGCTCGTACGTTTCCACTTCCTAAGGCAACAGTGGGAACGCAAGGGACAAAATGACTTCCGAAGCCTTGCCGATTACATCGCTCCGATCGATTCCGGACGCCAAGACTACCTTGGTGCGTTTGTCGTGACGGCTGGACATGGCGCCGATGAAATAGCCAAGGAGTTTGAAAGCAAACACGACGACTATTCGGCGATCATGGTCAAGGCGATTGCAGACCGGCTTGCAGAGGCGTTTGCGGAATTGCTTCACGAGCAAGCTCGACTTGATTGGGGTTATGGGATCGAGGAGCAGTTGGGCAGCGAGCAGTTGATCAACGAAGAGTACCGAGGAATCCGCCCTGCGCCAGGCTATCCGGCCTGTCCGGACCACACCGAAAAGCGAATTCTATTCGAATTGCTTGATGCACCCGGACAAATCGGAGTATCCTTGACCGAGTCGTTTGCCATGTGGCCAGCGGCGAGCGTCAGCGGATTTTATTTTGCGCACCCGCAATCCCGCTATTTTGCGGTCGATCGCATTACGTCCGACCAAGTCGAATCGTATGCGAAGCGCAAAGGGATGCCGATTCGGGACATTGAAAGATGGCTATCCCCGAATTTGGGTTACGAGCCGAGCTGAGCACCAACTACTTAGTACGCGGAGCGATCCATGACCTTCCTTGCAATCGCCTTGCTCCTGTTCCTTGTGGCTCTGGTGGTTTTGGCCATCGACCTGATGATTCCGACCGGAGGGATTCTCATTGCGGTGACCGGCATGCTTGCGGCCGCATCGATTTACTTCGCGTTTCGGCATTCGCCCACCAGCGGCTGGTGGGTGCTCACCGCGGCGTTGGGGATGATCCCGTTGATGCTTTTTGGCCTGCTGTACGTTTGGCCTAGGACCCCTTTTGGAAAGATACTCATATCCGCTCCGGATCGAGCCAGAGATTTCGCTTGGTCCGATACCTCGGACGTCGACGACCCAAAAAGCTTAATTGGGAAGATAGGAAAGGCCCAGACGGAGTTCATTCCGCATGGAAAGGTCTTGATCGACGATCGGGAATTCGAGGCCGTCAGCGAAGCAGGGCCGATCGATCCGGGTACCGATGTAAGGGTGACGAAACTCGATGTCGGGAGACTTGTGGTGATCCCCTACAAATCCCGATCGGGAGGGAGTAATCCGATGTCCGACGATTCCTCGTTGGATCGTCCCAGCGCGGATCTTGGACTCGACTCGCTTTCCTAAGGTTTGCTTTGAGGACCGAGACTACTTTTCGCTAGTAAATCCAGCCTTGACCAGTTCGTCGTATCCAGGCTTCAGAGCGCGGACCTCGTAGCCATACTTTTTGAGGATTTTCGCCGCTCGCAACGATCGATACCCTACGGCGCAGTGGGTGTAGACGATTTTGTCCTTGGGAAGTTTTTCCTTGACCTGAGCTTCAGTGAGTTTGTCCTGCAGGTCTCGCCAAGGGAGGAGTACGGCACCTTGGACATGCCCCGCGTTCCATTCGACCAAGTCGCGCACATCGACGAGGACCGCTTTTTTATCGGCAATCTTTTCCTTGACCGAGGCCAGTGAGTCTTTTGTATGCTCTTTGGGTTCCAGATTCCGATCATCGGCCAGGGCGTAACGCGCGGATTGGGAGTTGAGAATCCCTAGACCGATGACACCTAGGAAGGAACCAAAAACAATGACCGATAAAAAAACGCGTCTGGAAGCGGAGTTAGCAACGAACATCGAATCCTCTTTGGAATGCCTGGGGGCTAAGTACCCTTGTTTGGAGTTTGTGGCAGATCCTCATCGGTTGGGATGACCGCTTGGGTTCCTGCCATGACCAAAGATTAACCTTCTGGCAACGGATCGCCAAGACCACTACCGCATTGAGGTTCCGGCGGCCGGATTGGCCCCAGAGGCCGGGGTGGCCAATTGCTCATCGGCGGCTTGGAGCAGGAATTCGACTCTCTGGTCCAGGCTCGACAAAGGTGGATGGAGAATGGGAGTTTCGGTCGTGGGGCGAACTCCTGAAGGGATTGCCCAATGGGCGCCACATCCATAGCACTTGACGCTGCTGGTGCTTGAGGTCGGATCGGCAGAAGGCTCTGAGGCGATTCGATTCGCCGAAAGACGGCCCGGAGCGATCGCGACGAACAGAGCCCGCGAGCAGTTTGGACAAGCCCCAGCGAATCGGATGGATTGCCCCATAGAATCAGGTCCTGTGGATGGTTCCGGTGGATTTTTGGCAGCGGATTTTTGGCCGCGGATAACGCCATCGATTTGGGTGGATCCAAACCGGCTGAAAATCGATTTTAGGGAAACAAGATTCCTTTGTCAATCGTTAAGGCGACTTTAAGCTCCTGTAAGGATTTTTTCATTTTCGTTTTCGGGGCGTGACCAAAGGTGTCACGCGGCCATGCTCTACTTGGAAAATACCCAGGGAAAATACCCAGGGAAAATCATGGACCCTGGGCGTTTTGAATGCTAGCATTCAAGGCCATGAGGATCTCGGGGGCTTCGATAAGTCCGTTGAGAGCACACCGTTGAGAGCAGACCGATGAGCGAAACCGAATTGCTGAGCCGAAGCGGGATTCTTAGGGAGCTTGCCCAAGAGATCCGATCTCTGGAGACAGCCCAGCGTCCGCAGGGAATCTACGTGTCGAGCGGATCGGAATCGATGGACCGTTGCTTGCCCAACTGCGGCTACGCGGCCGGAAGCCTCGTAGAGTTGACCTGCGAACGTCCTTCGCACTACTCGGGCTGGGGCGGCTTGAGCTTGGCCCTGAGAATCGCTCGGCCTTGGCTCGACGATGGCAAGTACTTGGTGATCGTCGATTCGGTGGGGGACTAGGTATACTTCTCAGGGATCGAGTATCGGCCAGCCGCTACCCGAGCTGGGCAGAGGTTCAATGGCAAGTTCGATCTGCTGCAAGCAAAGACCAGGCCACAAGTGCTAGGATGATGATGCAGCGATGGTTTGATCTCGAGTTGCTCCGAGCCCCGGGACGCCAATCCAACCGTCGTATTCGATTAGGAATCGATTCTCAGGGAGAGTGGATAGGATGCGATGAGCGCAAGTACCCGCAGAGTGCTGAGCATTTGGCTGCCCAATTGGCCATGGCAACGCCTCGCCGCAGAGACATGGCGGCAGGTTGAGCCCACAGTCTCCAAACCCATCGCTCCGGCTGTCTTGCTCTGCCAGGACGCTCGCAGGGGGCGTTTGGTCTCGGCCGCCAACGCCACGGCTCGCGCCCTGGGCGTCTTGCCAGGAATGACCGCAACCCAAGCCAAATCGATCGCAGGAAGTCTCCAAAAATCGAGCAGCCATCCCGGCGTAGCCCATCCCGGCTTGGCCCATCCCGGCGATTGGTCCTGGATCGAGCATGACACCCAAGAAGACCTCGAAGAAATCTACTCGCTGGCCGAACGGCTGATGCAATTTAGCCCACTCGTCGGGGTCGAATCGATCGACAAGACCCTCTGGGCAGGACGCTCGATCCTTCAGCCCCAATCGATCTTCATCGATATCACCGGACTCGAAAGCTGGTACGGTGGCGAAATGGCCCTGGCCCAGGAACTCCAACGCTGGCTCACCGCAGAGGGCCGATTCGGCTGCATCGGGATCGCCGATAGCCTTGGCCAGGCTTGGGCGGTTTCCAATTATGCCTTCCGCAAACAAGTAAGCACCTGGATGCTTCAGATCGAGCGCAACGAGTCTTCCTTGTCCGGAAGCCTCCAACAAAATCCACGCATCGAACGGATCGCCTCGGGAGCGACTTGGGAAGCGTTCCGGAACTTGCCTATCGAATCGCTTCGACTCGATATCGAAACGGTGGCCAAGCTCCATCGTTTGGGGATTCGAACCATCGATTCGCTTGTCTGCTTGCCACGGCCGTCTCTGACCTCGCGCTTTGGAAGCCGGTTGCTCGAACGCATCGATCAATGCTTAAACGCTCACCCTGAGTCGATTTCCGTTCGCAACTCAGGTCAATCCCTGGAGGTCTGCATCGATTTCGAACATCCTGTCTTTCATACCGATGAACTTCACGAAGCGCTTCAAGACGGGATCGGGCAATTGTGCCAAAAGCTCGATTCGATCGGACATGGAGCCTGGCGGTTGCTCGTGCGACTCGGACTCGAAGTCAGCACCGTGCAGCTCGAGCAAAACGCCCCGAGACCCGTCCCAAGCCACGTGATTCAATTGGGCTTGTTCCAAACCAGCAACGACCCAAAACACCTGCTCTGGCTTATCGACGGATGCTTGGAACGCAATCCGCCACACCTAGGCAAAAATCTCGGCATCAAACAGATCCTGATCCAAGCTCCATGGACAGCCCCGATTCGATGGAAACAAAACCCTCTTTTTGATTGCCAAACACTTCGCTACCGCGACGAAGCAGCCAAGCTGATCGATGGACTCGCAGCGCGACTCGGACGAAATCAAGTCGTCGGCTTGTCGTTGGTCCAAGATCCGATACCGGAACGTCAAACCCAATCGAAACCCCTGACGGGTCTGCGCAATGACGGTACCGAGCAATCGACGCAGCGAAAATTGCGCAAAGCCCCGATCGAAGATTTCCAAAAGAATCGCTCGATGCTCCCAGGTACCGAGAGCCATTGGACAAGACCCTTGCAATTGCTCTCAACCCCGATCCGACTCGATATCCAACTCGATGCCAATGGGACTCCCAGACGCGGACGCCTGTCGAGCGACCCGAACAAAAAATCACCCGACTCGAACGGATTCGAAACGATCCTTGAGGCAATCGGTCCCGAAAGGATCGAGAGCAGTTGGTGGTCCGGCCCGACGGTCCGACGCAGCTACTACCGCGTCGCCTTGGACTCTGGACTCTGGTGGTGGATCTACCAAGACCTCGCAAGCCTCCAATGGTACTTGCACGGCATGTTCCACTGAAGTCATTGCTTCTCGGGTCGATCCTTCTGGGATCGTTCCTGCTGGAAGATTCCGATCAAGCGAAATCCAGCGGTGATCGCCAAAGTTCCCGCAGGCGAGTCCATGGCAAATCGATGAGCGTTTGGCCATCGGACTCAATGCAGACCATGGGCCCAGGATTCACCGTGCCGATACGTTGAACCGGCAACTCGCTCATGAGGCTTTCAAAGGCTTGGGCCTGCCCGGCTGGGACTTCGACGAGCAAGCGGCTGTTGGACTCTGAAAACAACGCGACGCTCGCCTCGACGAAGTTCGATGCGCGGTAGGACGTCAGGTCGACTTGGACTCCGAGTTCCCCTGCAAAAGCCATCTCGCTCAGAGCAACGGCAAGTCCACCTTCGCTCAGGTCATGGCAAGAGACAATGTGTCGTTTAAGGATCGCTTGGTGGACCCTCTGGTAGCAACGCATCGCCAGGGCCGCATCGACGGTAGGAACCGCTCCACCTTCTTTTCCCAATAGCATCGCCGCGTTGGAACCACCCAGTTCGTTGCGGGTCACCCCGATCAAATAGAGGGCGTTGCCAGCTTGCTTCAAGTCCATCGTCACGGCTTGGCTTGCATCATCGATCTGGCCGATGGCGCTGATGAGCAACGAGCATGGGATCGCAATCGACTCTTTTTTGCCTTGGGCGTCGAACCATGTGAACTCATTGTTGAGGCTGTCTTTCCCGCTGATGAATGGAGTTTTCCATTCGATCGCTAAATCATAACAGGCGATCGCGGCGCGGACCAAGGAGCCGAGTGTTTCGGGGCGGTCGGTGTTGCCCCAGCAAAAGTTATCGAGAATCGCAAGCCGATCGGGCTTGGCCCCAACGCAAATCGCATTGCGGACCGCTTCGTCAATCGCACTGGTGGCCATGTGATAAGGGTCCAGATCCCCAAAGCGGGGATTCATCCCGCAGGCAAGTACGACGGCCCGTCGCGACTCGAGCTTCGGACGCACGACCGATGCGTCGCTTGGACCCATGCAGGAAGGACCTACCAAAGGCTTTACCACCGAGCCACCTTGGACCTCGTGGTCGTACTGGCGGATGATCCAGTGCTTGCTGGCCACCGTCGGATGGGACAAGATCCTTTCGAGCAAACTTTCGTTCGCGGTCCGATCCATCGGCCCGAGTTCGCAAGGCTTCTGCGTCTTGGGCTCATAAACGGCTTGCCGAATCACCGGCGGCCTACCCGAATGCAAAAATTCCATCGACAACGAACCGACCTCGGTCTGCTCGTACATCAAGCGAAGGTTTCCCGTCGGTACAAATTTGCCGATGACAGCAAGTTCGACATCCTCGTTTTTGCAGAGTTGCTCGAAGCGTTCGAGATGGACCGGGGGGACGGCCAAGACCATCCGTTCCTGGGCTTCGCTGATCCAAATTTCGGTGTAGCTGAGCCCTTGGTATTTCACCGGGGCGCGATCGAGCCAAACCTCAGCCCCCAACTCCTCGCCCATTTCGCCGACGGCGCTGCTGAAACCCCCTGCCCCGCAGTCGGTCACCGCGTTGTACAAACCTTCATCGCGTGCTTGAAGGAGCACATCGAGGACCATCTTCTCGGTGATCGCATTTCCGATTTGAACCGATCCGCCAGATATCGATTCGCTCTCGCTGGTCAGCTCCACCGAACTGAACGTCGCACCGTGGATCCCGTCGCGACCGGTTCGCCCACCGATGGCCACGATCCAATCACCCGCCTTGGGTTGCTTGTCGACCTTGTCGACAGGCAATAAGCCCGCGTTGCCGCAATAAACCAATGGATTTCCCAAGTACCGGTCGTCAAAATAAACCGCGCCGTTGACCGTCGGAATCCCCATGCGATTGCCGTAATCGCGAACGCCCGCGACGACACCGTTGATCACGCGCCGCGGATGCAAGACCCCCGGTGGCAGTTGCTCCGGAGGAAAATTCGGCGATGCGAAACAGAACACGTCGGTGCTGCAAATCGGCTTGGCGCCCAATCCTGTCCCCAAGGGGTCTCGGATCACTCCGCCTAGACCGGTGTTGGCCCCTCCATAAGGTTCGATCGCCGAGGGATGGTTATGCGTCTCGACTTTGAACACCACGTGGTGCTGGTCATCGAACGCGACGACCCCCGCGTTGTCCTTAAAGACGCTGATGCACCAATCGTCGGCTCCAAGATCCTGTCGAATCTGCTTGGTCGCAGCGAAGATCGTCTCTTTGAGCATGCTGGTGAATTGACGTGTTCCATGCTCGTCTCGGTATTGGATCCGACCCCCGAGGGTCTTGTGACTGCAATGCTCGCTCCAAGTTTGTGCGATGGTCTCAAGCTCGATGTCCGTCGGTTCTTTCCCCAATTCCCGGTAGTAGCCCTGAATCGTCTGCATCTCAGGCAACGAAAAGTACAACTGCCCCGATTTGCTCAGCTCCATAAGCTCGGTGTCGCTCAACCGATCGATCGGCACCTTGGTCACTTGCAACTCGTAAGGAGATCCTATCGAGAGCTTATCGAGCTTCAAGGGACCAAGGATCACCTGCTCGATCGAATCGTTCGACAGAACTCGGTTCGCTAAACGCGAGATGACTTGAGGATCGCTTGCCCCCTGCTCTTTTATCCAGTACTTTCGAAACGTGCGAACTTCTTCGACTGAGAAACCAAGACCCTTGAGCATTCCTAGGGTGCTCTGCGCGACCGGATCCATCACGCCGGGTTTGAGCAATACATGCACGCATTGGAATGGGCCGACGGAGCTCGATTCGCTAGCAGGCTCCGAAGCGAACGCTGAGGATCCGACGAGCCCGGTTTCGACCCGCTGGGCGATCGGATCGGCCAAGTACTCTCGGGCCATGCGCGATACATTCGCGGCATCGAGCGATCCTTGCAACAAGAACCCATGGGTACCATGGACCTCAAGCCGATCGGAAATGCCCAGCTCGCGCCCCGCCGATTCGGCTGCAACGCCCAAAGAGTCCGGCTGACCATCAGCCGGGCGAATGTCGACTTGCCACAGATTCACGTGTCGTTTTTCCCGATTGCAGAAGTTCCTCGATCCGGTCGAAATCCGAACCCTCGAGCGCCTCGATCCAAGTTTCACAGATTGTGGCAAACTTCTTCAATGCGTGTAGGGCTGGTGCTCGGTTTTCCTCAAGGATCTGACGCCACAATTGAGGATTACTTCCAGCAATACGAGTCGAATCCAACCAGCCTTTGCCGACAAAAGGCAGGATTTCATGAGGGGTAGCAAACGCCAAGGCCGACGCGACGACATGGGGCAAATGGCTCGAAAGGGCCAAAGCCTGATCGTGCGACTCCGCATCGAGCAAAGTGATCTTCGAGCCCATCGCTTCCCAAAACCGGGACATGCGTGAGACAAGCTCGGGACAGGTCGATTCCGTCGGGGTCAAAACCACCAACGCACTGTCCAAAAGAGTGCCCGTTGCATGCTCGACTCCGCTGTGATGTCCGCCCGCTATTGGATGACTTCCAAGGAACTGACGGTCCGAAAGCCGCCCTCGGGCAGCCTGTACGATCGTCTGCTTGGTGCTCCCAACATCGGTCAGCATCGCCTCAGGCCTGGCGACCTTGGACGCAATGTCCAACGATTCGACAATCGATTGGATCGGGACGCAGGCGATCACCAAATCGGCGTCCTTGGCTCCCACCAAGATATCGTCCGTCGCTTCATCGATCGCCCCGCGACTCATCGCTACTTCCAAGCGGCTCGTCGTGCGTCCTACCCCGATGACCTGCTTGGCCAAACGTTTGCGATGGAGAGCTAACCCGATCGAACCACCCAGGAGCCCTACTCCAATGATGCAAACACGTTGAAAAATCATGAAATTTGACGATCGTCGGGGTGAATCGTTGGGAGTTTGGAATCCAAAGGGCTCTGGATCAATCGCACAGTTTACTCAGAAGTTTCCGCTTTGCGTACCGGACCTGCCAATTCTCTCGATCGCCTCGTGGCAGCCAATACCGCCGCAATGACCGTCCCGCGAAACGCGCCGTCTTCGAGCGTCTTCAAGGCCTCGATCGTCGTACCGGCCGGACTCGTGACCTGCTCGCGCAGAATCGCTGGGTGGACCTGCGTCTGCTGGACCATCGCCGCTGCCCCTAAGACCGTCTGGGTCGCTAACTGCAATGCGACCTCCCGACTCAGCCCACTGGCCACCCCACCATCACTCATCGCTTCGATCATCATCAACACATAAGCCGGCCCGGATCCGGATACGCCAGTGACCGCATGCAACTGATCGTCGGTTACGTGCACGACCGTTCCAACCGACCGAAAAACCCGGTCGGTCCATTCACGGTCCTCCTGACCTACCCCCGCCCCATGGGCAATCCCACTGGCACCCTGAAGACACTGGCAAGGAGTGTTGGGCATGACTCGAGTGATCCGCTCGGTACGAAACCACTGCGTGAGTTTTGCTAATGGTATGCCTGCTGCTATCGAAATGAGATGATGGTGGGGGGTTGTATGGGGGGCCAACCCCATCGAGATCCCCTCGAGGACCTGCGGTTTGACGGCCAGGATCAACCGATGGCAACGATCGAACAATTCGTTTGCCGAGGAAGCTAAAAAAGCCCCTGGATATAGCCGCTGGATCTTGGAAGCCTGATCGGCATTCGGCTCGTAGAACGCGATCGCTTGGGCCGTTGCGACTTCGGAGTGTACCACTCCCTTGGCGATGGCGGTGGCCATCTGACCACCCCCCAAAAAACCGAATTCAAATTCGTTCACAATTGGCTCGCCGCTGGGTTTGACATGACCGCGCCAGACCCGTCGGGCGCATCGAAGCTCCCTTAGTATCGGTATTGAAGACCGTAGTTCAAGCTGTGCAAGGAAAAATTGCTCTCTTGCAACGTAAATCGCGGTCGCGTCGGATTCGCACTATCGAGGTCCGCAACCGTGTCGATTTGCTCGCCGGCCCTGGCCACCTTGGGCAGTCCCAGGTAAGTGTACCCAAGCGTGGCTTCCAGGTTTTGCGTCAGTCGGTAACCGAGCGTAACGTTGACTTCAGGAGAAACCACGAAGGTGTTGGACGAGTACACTCCGCTGGCTGGACTTCTCGCTAGAAGTCCGTTGTTGCTTGCCGCGGCATTACCGACCTTTTGGAAGCCTGCGATGGTCACGTCGCGCTGCATGTCTCCGAGCCCAAGCTTGAACATGCTCCCAAGACTCCAGCGGGGAGAGTAGACCATCCTCGAGAGGCCAAAGGTCGCACCTTGGAATCGATTGACGGTCCTGAATTGATCCCGCAATTCCAGAAGGTTCGTCGAACCTGTCGGTACGGTCGTCGAATGCACATCGATCGAATCGGTAAGCCTCGCTGTTTGGTACCCTACCAGCCAATCGGTGGTCGAATCGCAGTTCTGGAGCCATTGCCTCTTGAACAGAACATCGCCACCTTGGACCTCTGAGAATGCATGCGCCAGGACCGATCCGTTCGAGATTCCCGGTTCCCTGATCGACACGGCATCCTGGACGATCGGATTGACCGATCCGTCTTGATAGGGCCTTACGATCGACGTGGCCGAAGAGGTCGGACTATCGAAAGTCAACGATTGGGCGCCTGCATCGAAGAATCGAAATTGCAGGGTATTGCAGTGAGCGATCCCGAATAACCAACCGAACTCACCACGGATTCCTTGGACGCTCTGATCGAGATTCTCCGTTCCACCAAACAGATCGGTCGAACCGGGTACGCCGATCTCTGCGGTGCGAACCAATGCAGGAAAGCTCTGGGAGCTTGGGAAGAAGGTGGCTGCCTCAAGCCTCGCGGTGATGCGATCGCACCGAAACAAAGGGGGAATGCCAATGCGGATGTTCAATGTGGGATAGCCCGGACCGCATTCGGAACAAGCCGGATCGCCGCAAGTCGAGTGGATGCTCGGGTCTCCCATCGGATCATCGACGACGTAACCTTCCGAGCTGTCGTCGACGTAAGGCGGATCGATCACTGTGGTGGTTTCCGAGGGGGCGACGGCAATTGTCTGATCGGAAACCACTCGGGACGGTGTCACCCGTTTGATCACATTTGCGGCGTTGGCAGGAACTTGTCGGGTCGCTGCAGAATGCGACGCAAGTGCGATCGATGATGGGGGCAATCCAGAGTCCGACCTGCTGTGGACTTGAGATGGTGCTTCAAGCTTTGTTTGGGCGACTTCGGTCACCACGGGGCGATTGACCACTGGTTGATTGACCACGGGACGATTGGAAGTTGCTTTGGCGGCCAGAACCTTCGGAAGCGATTCGGCTTGGCCGATGCTCGGTAGCCGTGTTAGATCTTGCGTGACTGGGTCGTCGGAAATCGATTCGAGGCTGCGTTGGGATTTGGATGCCCTCGGAGAGGCTTCCGCTCGGTTCTGATCTCGAAGCGGATGGCTCGATGACCGGGGAACTTTGGTCGAGGTGGCTTGGGGATAATACTCTCGGGTGGCTTCGCGACCGGTGCGGAGCTGAGCGTGGGCAGCCGATTCGATGCAAATTGGGGAAACGCAAGCCACCACCAGGAGAGCTTGGATCCCGCGTCGGAGGGTTTTGCGGGTTAGTTTTTTGGGAGTGTGGTTCGAAAAAACGATCGAGCGACCCATCGCGATAATCCTTTGCTAGCATTCCAATCGATCCTTATAGACCGAGATTTCCGTAGTTCTAAGGATCGGAAGGGAGTGGTTGTAGGGATTAGGTAAACTTGGACGGTTTTTCCGGTTGGGTGAGATTTTCTGGGCTGGCGGGAACGGATGGGTTGCAAATCGTTTACAGAATCCTGATGAACGCTCGATTCAGGGCACGGTTTTTTCCGAGCCGAACAAGTCGCTCAAGGTAACCTGTTTGGTCACGAGTTGTTCGGAGTATCGATTGGCTACGACTCCGTAGGGGGTGATCATGGTGAGAAAGAGCGTTTGGTGTCGGCCTGAACGTTCGCGGAAGACACGGATCTTGCGAGCTAGCGACTCGGCATAGCTTTTGGTGATCGTAAATGGTTTGTCCGAGAATTTGATCTCGCACAGATCGATGCACTGATCGGCGCGATCCAAGAGCAGGTCGATTTGGGCTCCTTCTTCTTGAGAGCCTTTTTTGGCTGAATAGTGCCAAGATGCAACACGTGTATCTACGTCCGCGATACCAAGTCCCCTTTGGATTTGCTGAAGGTGCTTGAAGCAAATCGATTCAAACGCGTAGCCGCACCAAGCTTCATAGCGCCTCGAGGTGGCTTGTCGCATCCAAGAATTCGCCGCAGTGTTCGAATGCATCCAGTCCCAATAAAAGACGGAAAACTCGTCAGTAAGCCTCATCAGACTCGATTTGGCCTTTTTATCCAGCGCGAGAGTCTCGGTCAAAAAGCCCGACAGCGCAAGTTCTTCGATGGCTTTGGTAACACCTCCCCCACTGGTCAATTGAGATTTTTCGATGAGTTGATCGCGGGTGAGTCCTGAGTTGCTAGCCGCAAGAGTTTTGACGATCGTCTCGTGGGTCTGGTAGTTTTCGAACAGTGCGGCATAGAGGTTATGGTATTCCAAGCGAAGCATTCCTTCGGGGCGGAAGCATTCCGCATCGATGCACTGCGAGGCGGATTGACCTGGGCGAATCAGATTCAAGTAGTGCGGTATTCCGCCAAAAGCCATATACAGAGTTGCGATTTGACGTTGATCCCAGTGGATTTTTCGCGACTGCAGATAGAGTTCGACTTCGTTGAGGTTGAAGGGTTCGATTCGCATGCGGCGGGTTAGACGATTGTGCAGACCTCCGCGCGAATTGACGACATTGCGAATCATCCATGCAGCGGCAGACCCACAGATGACGACTGCCAAATCGCGATGCCTCAAGGCATAGTCGTTCCAAAAATTTTCGAAGGCGGCAAGAAAGTTGCTTTTCCTTGTTGCAAGCCATGGGAACTCATCGAAGAAAACCACTCGTTTGTGTTTTGATTTCGAGGTTTGATCGAGACAAGTTCTAAGAATTTCAAAGGCATCGAGCCATGTCCGTGGTTGAACCGATGCAACGTTTGGGAAGGCCCGGCGCAGGGCGGCGTGGAACCCTGCGAGTTGCGAGCTTGTGCTTTGCTCGTGCATTCCGGCGACTTCGAAGACGATCTGGTCTTTTAGGTGCTCGCGTATCAAGAAGGTCTTTCCGACACGGCGTCTGCCGTAGACGGCGAGCAGTTCAGGATCTTTCGAGGCCAAAACGCGATCCAAGACGAGCTTCTCCGCCACACGGCCGATGATTGTCTGACTTTTGGGCAATTCAGGATCCCCCTGCCGTTTGAACGCTTAGAAAAACGAGCCGCACCGGCTATTTTTGGCCAAGTCTATTGAAGATACCTCGCCAAATCTAGCGTCCGGAAACCACTTTTGGCGATGTATTTCAAAAATACCTCGCCAAATCTATCCATCCGCTGCGAACCGTAGCCATCGGCTGCCAAACCGTAGCCATCCGCTGCCAAGCGGTGGACAGCGGCGCGAGTAACGCCACCACCGTCTGGCGACAGGTGGCTAGTGCGACTTGAGTTCGCCGAAGGCGCCATTTCGTTTAACCCGCAGCCAACGGCGAGGAACTCCAATAAGCCCGCCAGGTTGCTGCGTATGGGGTCGAAAGGAGGGCGCAAACTCCTATCGCAATAAACCCCTACGGATTGATTACCCCCCAAATCCGGTGGCTTACGCACACCGGCAGACAAGTGCCGCCCTCCGGGCTAAAACCAAACAGCCGGATCTCTACGGGAGATCCCCTATCCAAAGAGCCTTACGCGCGGTCAGCCCCCTCACCCCCCCGCCCCGCTCTCCCCCAGCCAAAGCCCTGGGGGCGAGGGGGGGCCAAGCGGTTTTATAAAGCATCGTTATTTCGGAGGAATCAACGATACTGTTCGCCAAAGGCTCCATGCTCGCCGAAGGATCGGAACTAGAGCCTATCCCTCACTGACAGCCATTTGCTCCCTTGGCTGTTTCCTTTGCGTCCTTAGCGCCTTTGCGGTGAGACCCACCGACCCTGTCACCAACCAGTACCCACCGATGAGTAGCTATGGAGTGACAGCAGAAGCCCGCTCCAGGTGCTCTGTACTTACTACACAGTCCCGTTCGTCGAACAAGTTGAAGTACCAGACCGTGGCATCCGCTGGAATTTCTGCAGAAACTTTGTCGTCTTGGATTTTGGCAGGAATAGATTCCCACTTGCGGTCCTGCCATTTCCCCAGATCCTTGGTGAAGCATAACTCGGCCTTCGCGATTTTCACTTCGCTTCGAAAGCGTGCTGATGCGTTGGTTTGTTCGAGCTGGACGTCTTCGAATGCCGGAAACGGTGCACCACCGGCAAGGATCGAATTCATAAAGACATGGATCTCCTCGGGGTTCTCACCAGCCACCCCATGTCCATGCGGCATGCGAATTCTTAAACTCAGCGTCGATGGATTGTGGAGCCGCGCCGATCGTTGCCATGAATCCATGGGATACGCGAAATCATTCGTGCCGTTGACCCAAAGCATCGGGATCTTCGTCTTTGGAAGGAAAACCGATGGATCCCAACGACTGAGCCACTTCTCGGCGCGCTGCTTTCCGATCGATTCGAGGGTTGGCAACCAGACCGAGTTTTTTCCGAGAAAGCCGCATCCATAAACGGGAACCGCGCACCGAAATCGATCATCGACCCCAGCGGCAATGCAGGTCAAATAACCTCCCCATGAAATCCCAGTCACTCCGACCCGATCGGCGTCGACTTCGGGTAGCGAACGCAGCAGGGAATGCGCCAGCAACACTGCGCTAACCGCATGGGTTTGCCATTGGTCTTCGATCGGCTCATCGATTTGCGCAAAACTCGCATCCCAACCCGGTGGGCCGCCCTCGGGATGCCGCTGCCAGTTGCCATAGGTTCCCACGGGGACACAACCGCAGACATCCATAGCGATCGCTGCGTATCCGCGGTCGTTCCATAGCTTGACCCAATTTGCGAACGCCGTGCCACCACCTCCATGGATCAAAACAACTCCCGGAACCTTTTTGGCCCGTTGCGATTGGGAATCACGACTTGGGAGTCCGTAGTACGCGAAGACCTTCGTCGGCTTGCCTCGATAAGGGACCCCCTCAAAGAATATCGCATGGACACCTTCCGATGGGATGTCGACTGCAGGCGAAGCGGCAGGAGGTTTCGATAATCGTTGGAGATCGAAGATCGCCTCACGGGAGTCGCTGGCGATTTGGGCAACTAAGGGAAACGAAGTCACCATCCATAACGCGCACGCAACGAGGAATCGCACTAGGCTGTACATGGGAACGAACCTTTGAACTTGGACGAAGGGAAGGACAATCGATTCGGCAGTTGTCACAAACTTGCCAATGGTCTTTTGAAATGCTTCAACGGGGAACATTGGTAGGCAGTTCCTGGACCAGTTTGACCACGTCTGGGTCGGTCATTGTACGGGAACGCGCCAAACGGCCAAAGTACCGATGTTTTGCGCAATGGATGACTGCTTTCGAACTGTTCAAAATCATTGGGAAAATATCAAAGAGTTCGGCTTCTGTCCTCTCCGCTCAAAAACCCTGGTTTTCTCAGGGGTTTTCGCATATTCGGCCAATTGCTTTGGCTTTCCTGCCTATCCATGCATGTCCATGCCTGCAGGTGCTGCCCCTGGGGAAATCATCGTCTCGTGCGCTGCCTTGGCCTCCAAAAACATTCCAGAGAGTCGTCCTGTGAGTCGCCAGAGTCATCCTCGAACCCTCGTTTTTCCAGGGAAAACATGCTGTTTTGTAGCGGAGGTGCAGGATTCGAACTAGTGGAGTAATGTTATCACTCCATCAAATAACTGATCGGCTCACAAGTGCCTGGTATCATCTTTCCCTTTGGTTGGTTCGACGGATATACTGCAAAGATGCGGTCTACAGGATTTAGGCTGATTCGGTTAAAAACAAGTTCTGCCTTAAGGGAAGGAATCACATATGAAGATCCGAGGTTTCCTGCTTGCTTTGTGTGTGCTTGTATGTTTTGCTCTGACCATTCAGGCTGATTGTGTTCAGAAGGTCACGCATATCTCAGAGGCCGAGGTTCCGGAAGTTGAGCGTTCGCTCAATGCTCGGATACTTAAGATCAGTACCAAACAAGCCGAATTGATATTGGCAGAAATGCGTGTTCGCGATCCCGAATCGAAGAACATTTTGTTTTCCCCGTTTCGAGCACTCGAAATCGCTCAGCGGGAATCCGTTACCTACAACGCATTGACAGAGCTAATGGACTCGGCCTTGATTTGTCACGAGTTTCGAAACCAGAGCGATGTGCTCGTTCGATTTCAAGCGAACATTCGTCTAGCCGCCAAGGGCGATAAGGATGCCGCAGACCAATTGTGTAAGCTTTTTGGAGATGATTCGCTTAGCACACTTGACGCTCGATTTGTTAGAACGGCTTGTCTGCAGATTGGAATAAACCCAGATGAAACTACTTCCGAAGAATTGTTAAATCACCTCAAGTCA
The DNA here is from genome assembly GCA_021300015.1 of Pirellula sp. GTDB lineage: Bacteria > Planctomycetota > Planctomycetia > Pirellulales > Pirellulaceae > JBKCUI01. The sequence goes on from JAJTFB010000078.1 coordinate 25,855, forward strand.
CTCACGAGATCGAGTGGGTTCAAAAAAGGTGAATTGATTGAGGACTTTGAAATTGTCGATACGGATGGGAATGCATTCAAATTGAGTGAACACAAAGGGAAAATTGTACTCCTTCACTTCTGGGCGACGAATTGTGGCCCTTGCATGGCTCGAATGCCTGAGGTCAAGAAAAGAATTGACGGCTTCCCAGCAGGCCGTGTCGTGGTGTTGTTTGTCAGCTTGGATTTCGACGCGGACGCGTTTGCCAAAACCAAGAGAGAGCTCGATATCAAATGCCGCCACGTGTTTGATGGACGTTCGGTCGGTGGATCGATTCCCAAGCACTTCAAAGTCGACCATATGCCGCAAGACATCGTGATCGACTCCACCGGACACTTCCTCGGGGATTCATTGGATTTTATCGACTCTTTGCTTTCAGAGGAAGAAGGCAAAACCAAGCGGTGAACCCAAGCCGCCTCTGCAAAATCATCCTCGGTCACAAACAAGTAACTTTGTTGGGCGATTCGTGGTGCTCGAAAAGAACGCGGGGACTGTCCCCGGGTTGTTTACGGGCGTTAGGGGTGTTCTCCCAAATCCGGTGGCTTACGCACTAATGGCACTGACTTTAGCCTGATTTATCCTTTTGAACGCATTTTGGGATTCGCCTTTTGTAGTTTTGAGGGTTGTTGCTTTTTCTATAAGCCTC
>JAJTFB010000079.1 GCA_021300015.1 Pirellula sp.
GCCATAGCCGCCGCCGCTTCGTCCGCCACCGCCACCACCACCTGACGAGCGACTTTCGCGCTCGCGGGCCTCGTTGCACGAGATTTTGCGATCGCCAAGCATCGATTCGTTGAGACCTTGGATCGCTGCTTGGGCTTCGTTTGCGTTGTTCATTTCAACGAAACCGAAGCCGCGAGAGCGTCCGGTCTCGCGATCCATGACGATGCTGGCCTTGCTTACAGTGCCGTATTGGGAGAATGCTTCCGAAAGTTCGGCTTCCGTCGCGCGAAACGAAAGATTGCCTACGTAAATATTTGTCATACCGTTACTCCTATCCAATCTACACATCCATCATCACGCGAGCACAAGAAGTTTCCAGTGCGGCGACGTTTCCGCCGAGAACCAAAGGTCCGTACGACAATGCGAGCGATCAGAAAAACAAAAAAAACCAAAAACTCCGCCGGTCGAAACAATCGTTTCGGGAAAACCGCGAAGCTTTCTACTCTCCGAACGACAGCTAATCGAATCCTAAGAAGAACAGAAGTCACCGAAGAGGGACTCGGATTCAAATCGAGAAATTACTGGATTAACTGCACGTCAGAATATCCCATAAAATCGCAGCAATGGTCCCCGAAGTCAACTGGAAATCCGATTCAAATGCCACTTATACCCATCGAGGCCCTCCAATGCTTTGTTCGTGCTTCTTCTCGTACGCGTACCTAGCATCGCCATCTTCGACAGCCAGTACGCCTGCGGCTGACGGTTCAACGAAATGGGGCTCTTTTGCCCGGTACCTGCAATTTGCATCTGGCCTCAATGCGATAAATCCCAAGAGATCAACCAATGTTCCCCAGCGATTCCCTTGATTTCCTGAGCTAACCCATGCCAAAACGGACCCGCAAATTCTGCGGACGAGCCGAAATGATAGAATTGGAGGACGGGTGGGTGACTCAACGGCTGTTTCTAGCGGGGCTCGGTGGTGATTCTGAGAATTCGACAAGTTCGATGCATGTGGCTTGTGATGCTCTTGTGCATCGGCAGTGCGGCTCGCGCACAGACGTTCGAGTTGCTGGTGCTGATGCACGATTCAGGACGCGTGGAGCGCTATGACCTCAAGACCGGCGAGCATGTCGGGACGCTGATCAGCGGCTTGCCTGCCTCGAATGCGATTTTGTTCGATGCCGACGGCAGACTCCTGATTTCGACAGGCAGACCCAACGAAATGGGGAGTGTCTTGCGCTACGACCTGAAGGGAGGTGTTGAGACGCTCATCGAGGTACCCGAGGGATACGGGGGGCGACTGCACCGAGCCACCGGGATGGCTTGGTACCAAGGTGATCTTTTGGTTGCTAGTCAGAACGATGGCAAAGTGAAACGCTATGCGTATCCATCGGGTGAGTGGCTAAACGACGTCGCGTTGGCGACGCCAGGGGGGATGACGCAGCTTGCCGTCCACCACGGCGAGCTGTATGTGACCGACTATCAGGCCCAAGCGATCCGCAGGACAAGCAAGTTCGATGGCTCGATGAGCGAGGTGTGGGCTGTGAAGGATTCGCAGCATCCTTGGGGCTTGGTCTTTGATGCTCAAGGTTCCGCATTTTGGTCCACCTCTGCGAATCGTATTGTTAAGACCGTCGGTTCTGAAACCACAGAATGGGCAGGTGCAGGTGGAGGGATCGCCACTCCTCTGGGGTTGGCCATCGGACCCGATGGGTTGTTGTACTGCGCCAGTTGGCAAGGGGCCGTAACTGTCTGGAAGACCGATGCGGTGAATCTAGGCGAAGCTCTGCGAACCATCGCAGGCAAGGAGTTAAAGGGTCCCATCAGTTTCGTCTTCACCGATCGAGAGCTCCCCGATGAGTTTGTCTACACTTTAACTGCGGCCTTGGAGCCTACACCAGGAAAAGTTGCGTTCTTCGAATCTCAGATTCGACCTCTGTTGCATGCTCGGTGCATGGAGTGTCACGATCAAGAGACGCAGGAAGGTGGGCTACGACTGGATACTCCGAATGGCTGGGAACTTGGCGGGCACACCGGTCGCGCGATCCAGCCCGGTCACCCCGAAGAGAGCTTGCTGTATCGAGCGGTGGCGTATTTGGACAAGGATCTCAAGATGCCGCCCGATGGGCAGCTCTCGGCAGAGGAGATGGGTTGGATTCGCAAGTGGATTGAACAGGGGGCGATCGATCCGCGGGCGATCGATCCACGGAGTGGTGAGGCAGGTGCGAGCAAGCCGACTTCGAACACCTGGGCCGAGGCATTCCAAGAGCGACTCGATTGGTGGAGTTTGAAGCCCCTTTTGGATTCCACCCCGCCCGAGGTATCGGATGCTGCTTGGAATCGCTCGGCAGTGGATCGTTTTATTCGATCCAAGCAGGAGCAAAACGGTTTGGAGCCCTGTGCGCCGGCCCAACCGGAGGACCTGCTTAGACGAGTCTGTTTTGTATTGACAGGCCTCCCGCCAACACTCCAGCAGCGGGAATCCTTTTTGGCTGCGTGGCAACGCGATCCCGAGGCAGCTTACACTTCTCTGGTGGATCAGTTGCTCGCCTCACCGCATTTCGGAGAGGCCATGGCTAGGCGCTGGATGGATGTGGTGCGCTACACGGATACCTATGGGTACGAATGGGATAACCCAGCCAAAGGATCGCATGAATACCGGGATTACTTGATCCGAGCGTTCAACAAGGACATCGGCTTCGATACGCTGCTCGTCGAACAAATCGCCGGGGATCTGCTGAGCGATCCTAGAATCGACGATCAGATCGGAGTCGTCGAGAGCTTGATCGGACCGATGTTTTATCATATGGGTGAGCATCGTCACGGCAGCAGCCGCGATTTCAACGGCGTGCATCAAGAGATGGTCAACAACAAGATCGATGCATTCTCGAAAGCTTTTCTTGCCACGACGGTCGCCTGCTCTCGGTGTCACGATCATAAGCTCGAGGCGATCTCGCAGAAGGACTATTATGCCTTGGGGGCGATGTTCATGACTCCGCGGTGGGCAAGTCGCCCGATCGATACTCCCGAGAAGAATCGCGAGGCGATCGCAAAGCTCAAGGAAATGCGAGCCGCGATCCGCGATGAGCTCGCAAACAGTTGGCGGGCCGTCCAGATCGACCCTGTGGCCTGGCGCCGAGGCTTTTCCGATTTGGCCGCGAATCAGGAGCCCAAGTTCGGGGACATCGACTATCCGTTGTTCCGGCTGGCAAAAGATGCTGGCGTTCAAGACTCTGGCAGCATGGAGTCGACCTGGAAGGACCTTGAGAGCCAATGGCAGACACACCGCAATGCTCGGCTAGAAGCAAACAAAGCTTTTGGTGTCTTGGCTGATTTTTCCGAACCGCGATTGCCTGATGGCTGGGTCATGGAGGGAGACGGCATCGCGTCTGGCTGGGTTGAAGACGGCACGCCGCTGATCGCATTGGAATCCGAGGCGGTTGTTACGCGACTCTTGCCAAGAGGTTTGCACACGCATGCGTTGTCATCGAAGCTACCTGGTGTGTTGAGGATGCCCGCAGAACACACCGTACCGGGTAGTTCGGTCAGCGTGAAGCTGGCAGGTGGCGAGTTCGCCGGAACCTTGATCCTCGATGAGAATACGATTCAAAATGAAAGCGTTGCATTCCTAAACCAGGTCCAGCCAAGCTGGCGGTCGTATGGCGATTTGCCATTAAAGAATGGGGTCACTCGGGTCGCGATCGACTTTGCTACGGCCTCCTTGAATTCAAATTTTCCGCCACGCACGGGCCTTGCGGCCGGATTACCCAATGACGATTTCGGTTTCGACAAGCGGAGTTGGCTTAGCATCACCCAGATTGTTTCGCACGATGCACCTGGGGCGCCGATGGATTTGATGGACTGGTTTTGCACGCTCTTTGAGGGACAAGCTCCAACGAGCGTCGAAGAAGCAGACGGTCGCGTTGCGCGATGGATGTCCCAAGCGCTCGAGCGCTGGTGCGATCGACAAATGCAACCAGGCGATGGCCAGATCGTCGACTGGATGCTGTCGAAGAAACTTTTGCCGAACCAGGCCACCGAGGGAACTCGATTGGCGTTTCTGCTCAGCGATTATCGGAAAATCGAACAGTCCATCGATTTTCCCCGGAGCGTCAACAGCATGGACGAGCGGGCTTCGGCAAAGTCCGGCTTGTACTTCAACGTGCGAGGAAATGTCGATGCGATGGGGGAGCTGGTGATGCCAGCTTGGCTATCGATGTTTGGCCCCAGCGAGTCGATCGAACGAAGTCCGGGGAGTGGGCGTTTCGAGTTGGCTCAGTCGCTTGTGGATCCTGGGCATCCGTTGACAACGCGCGTTTATGTCAACCGAGTTTGGCAATGGGTCTTTGGTACTGGGATTGTTGCAAGTCCCGACGATTTCGGACGGCTGGGCGATAAGCCTTCGCATCCGGAGTTGCTCGATTGGCTCTCGCGCGATTTCACTGCGAACCGATGGTCCACCAAGGCGCTCATGAGGCAATTGGTGTTGAGTCAAACCTTTCGGCAATCAGGAGCCGTGCAAGCAGCGTCTCTACAACGGGACCCCTCGAATCGCTTGCGCCACCATTACCCCACACGGCGATTGGAAGCAGAGCAGATTCGCGATTCGCTCTTGTCGGTATCAGGCAGGTTGGATCGCAAGTTGTATGGGCGTCCTATCCTGCCTCCCCGTACCGTCGAGGACGGAGCCAAGCGACTGTTTTCTGGACCGCAAGACGGAAATGGACGCAGATCGATCTATTTGATGATGTCGATCATGGACCCTCCTAAATTCCTTACCGCCTTTGATCTTCCGGACTTGAAGTTGCCCAGCGGCCGTCGGAACGTCACGAGCGTACCGAACCAAGCGTTGCTGCTACTGAACGATCCGTTGGTGGATCGGTTGTCCAAGCATTGGGCTAGCGAGTTAGTCAAGATGCCGCACCGCACGCCTCAGGAGCGAATCGAAACGATATTTCTTGTGGCCTATGGGCGACATGCCCGCGACACGGAACTCCAGCGATGGCTTGACCTTTTTGGCGAAATATCCAGTCAAGAGGATCCGATGGCCGACGAAGCAGCTTGGGCTCAACTTGCCCATACCGTCTTTAATACCAAAGAATTCCTCCATTACCGATAATTTCTTAGAGCTCACGAAGCCCCTATGCGGAGATTGCCCCGATGAAAGATTGGCGAATGAATTGCCCAGGATCGATCCGTTCGCTGGCCACACGCAGGGCGTTTCTACAGCAATCCAATGCTGGATTCGGTTTATTGGCCTTGTGCGGAATGACAGCCGGTGCAGGAACCGTCACAACGCCTTTGGTCGCCCGGGCCAAGCGCATCATTTTTTGTTTTATGGATGGAGGCCCTAGCCACGTCGATACGTTCGACTACAAACCGATGCTTAAGAAACATCAAGGGCAACCGATCGGTTCAAGGTGGGTATCGAAGAAGTCCCAGTCGGATGCCAACCGGGTATGGTTTGGGTGTCCTTGGGAATTCAAGCAGCGTGGCCAGAGCGGATTATGGGTCAGCGAGCTTTTTCCTCGGATCGCCGAGGTTGCAGATAAACTGTGCGTGGTCCGGTCCATGGTCGGAGAGTTGCCTTTGCATGGCCAATCGAACTTGCTGTTGCATACTGGCCGGAGCATCGGTACAGCACCGAGCATGGGCGCTTGGATCTCGTATGGATTGGGGACCCAGAACGCCAATCTTCCGGCTTATGTTTTGCTGAACAATGACTGGGTACCCAACGGTGGGATGGAAAATTTCGGGAGTTCCTTTTTGCCAGCAAATCATCAAGCCACGATGTTGAGGGCCAAGGGTGTACCGGTCGACAACATAGCCCCTTTCGACGAGCCATCTGTTCAACGCAGGAAGCTTGATTTGCTCTCGGAATTGGATCTTGAGTTTGCGCAAACGACTTCTGCGCCGCAGGCGATCGAGTCGATGATCGCCAATTACGAGACCGCTTTTCGTATGCAGACTTCGGTACCCGAGTTAGCGGATATCTCCAAAGAGCCCGAGCACATCCACAAGCTTTATGGAACCGATTCGAACGACGAGCATCAGCGATACTACGCCAGCCAGGCGCTGCGAGCTAGGCGACTGGTCGAGGCCGGCGTGCGGTTCATCGAGATTACCTGTCCAAGTTTTGACGGCAACAATTCTCCATGGGATCAGCATGGGCAATTGAAGTTGCTCCATGAAAAGAATGCCAGGGTGACCGAGCAAAGTGTTGCTGCGCTGATCAAGGATCTCGATCAGCGAGGGTTGCTCGATGAGACGATCGTGTTATGGGCTGGCGAGATGGGACGAACGCCTCATACCGGTGCGATCAACGAGAACGCGGGACGCGATCACCATGTGAGTGGATTCTCGATTTTCTTAGCCGGCGGAGGCTTCAAGCCCGGGATCGCTTATGGGCAGACTGATGAGTTTGGAGCAAATGCTATTGAGAATCCGATGAGCGTGCACGATCTGCATGCAACGATTTTGCGTCAGATGGGAATTGATCATGAGGAATTGACCTTCCGCTACGGAGGTCGCGATCATCGGTTGACCGACGTCCATGGCCGCGTGGTCAACGAGCTGTTGGCTTAAAACGATTGGATCTTGCCGTTGTGAAGAGATGGAAACACAGAGGCGGTAGAGGACACAGAGAGAAAGAGAGAGGGAAAGAGAGGTTTGGCACAGCTTCGGAAGCGTAAACGTTGGTTAGGTTTAGCTTGGTAAATGAACGACGAAAAAGATGCTGGGAGGTGGGTAGATTCAAGGTGCGCCCTTGTTTCTATCCCAACGCTCTTAAGGAGATCCTGCTTATGTCTCGTTCGCCGTCCTCTAAAACCGCCTACCAGTGGAAACGCAAACTCTCCGCAGCAGGCTTGAGGCTTGAGGGAACAGCCAAACAGCCCACGCTCTAGGTGGTACGTTCCGCGGTCCATGGGTTGCCTGTTGTTTGACTTGATATCGTGGCTTGGTTGTTTGTGCAACGCTTAAATCAAGTGACAAACGGACCGCTGCACGAACCCTACGAACGACGGAACCTGTTTGTCAGGTTCTTAGGCAGCACGTAAAGCTACGAAGAGGTTGCACAAAGTGCATACGAGCTCATGGGAAGCGCAGAGGAATCGAAAAAACGGTTTGATCTCCTGATTGCGCGAGATTTTGGACATCGTCCGATCAAAGAAAAAGCCTGGTGATACGAGATCATCAGGCTCTAATGGGACCGCCCGGATTCGAACCGAGAACCAAGGGATTATGAGTCCCCTGCTCTAACCGTTGAGCTACGGTCCCGACCAAATGCCCCCATCTCGATGGTAGAACACTCGCCTAAAGTTTAACCCATCAGTCCGTAGCGTGAAGGTCTATTCTGCTTTTCTAGCCACGGCTAGAAATCCCCCGGCGCGGAAGTAAGGAAAGAGCCAACGGCGAGCTAAAGCACCGCTCGAAGTTCTGTTGAGCCGAATCCAACGCTCAACCAAAAATCCTGCCCCCCGCAAATCTTGCCTCAACTCCGCTTCGCTGAAAATGTGCAAGTACATACTCGGTAAACCCCGATATGCATACACCCGATCCCCATACTCCCAGCTCGGATCTCGAAGGCTCTGCCACCACTCGCTCAGACCCCTACGAATTCCACCCGGGTCCTGCCACCATGTCCCACGATTGTGGACATGCACGATGAACCTGCCCCCTGCTCCGGCCCGATCGCTCTGACGCAAACTCCTTGCAACATGGCCGAGCATCGCGCGGCGATTGGCCCGACCCTGGACCATCCCGACCGAACTGTAAAGGCAATAGGCCAAATCGATCGAATTGTCCTGCAAGCAATTCAACTGCGCTAAATTCCCTCGGACTCGACCGACCCTCGCTCGCACCTGCTGGGTCTTGCTCCCGACCTCCTGCAGCATCCCTTGGCTCAAATCCAATCCCAGCACACGCCAACCGCTCTGGACAAGCGGCAGCATCACCCGGCCTGTGCCACACCCGAGGTCGAGTCCTATGGGCTCTGAATCAAGGGCAGCCTCAATGCGTTTCGCCTCGTGCAAGACGAGTTCACGGTCGTAATCAAGCAGGGGATGGCCAGCATGGAACGAGTCGTACTGCGTGGCGATCGATTCGTTATGGACGTAATCCCATGTGCCTCGGGAAACCCCAGGGGGTAGTTGCCATGTCGGTCGATTCAGCTCGGATTCCATTGCGATGTCGAGGAACCTAAGGCGTTAGCTCAAAGGTTGCCATCACCGGATGATGGTCGCTCAAGTCGCGTTCGGCATAGTCCTTGGTGTACCGGGTATCCCAATGATCCTCGTCGGCCCCTGTTCCGCGAATGTTCCACTGGGAAAGGACCTCGATGTCTCGAAATCGGTATCCTCCCTTTCCGTCGACTAGACCGCTCGAAGCCAGGATTCGATCAAACTGCTTGTCGAGAATCAAATGCGTCCGACGTTTGTCTGCGGGAGCTTTTTCGAGAAGATCGACCAAGTCGTCATTGGGATTGGGAGTGTCCAAGCCGAGAATCGTATGCATGCCGTCTCCACCGGCCTTGATCTGACCGACCGACTCCTCGACATTCAAGTCCCCGAGGATGATCACATTCTCACCTCTTTCGATCGCCTTGCGCATCCACTCGTGGGCCAACTTGGTCTGCTTTTGTCGCAAGTCCGCGGCGTCGGCCGTGGCCCTCAAGTGGAGATTCAAAAGCGTCAAGGGGATTACCCTGTCGGCTTGCTGCCACTCGAATCGCGTGATCAGATGCTTGGAAAGATTGTAGAACTCTTTGGATTCGAACATGCTGTTGTTTTGCTCGCGCCGCGAGAGTTCGACCAACCCAGATCGAAAAATAACCGCCACATCTTGCTCGGTCCCTGTATCAAAACCATCGATAAACGCCACGCGGTACGAAAGGTTGAATTGCTCCTTGAGTACCTTGGTCAAGTTCTGCATTACCCCTCGGTCTTCGATTTCCTGGACGGCCAGAATCGTCGGTTCGAATTTGGCGATCGCGGCTGCAAAATTCCCGACGCGCCAGTCCCACTCGGCCCGATTCGGTGCCGACTGCTCTTTGGCCACATCGCTGCGATTGTTGCCTTGGAAATCGTCAAAGAACCACTCGAGGTTCCAGGTGGCGATCTTAAGAACCTGCGGTGCGCGATCCGATGGCCATGACTTGCCCGAAGAGACGTCTTGACCAAATCCGACGTTCGGCGAGCCGATTGCCCATACCCATATCGCCAATGCGCTAAGCGCCAAGGATCTTTTCATTCCTCTGGCCTGTAGATCGCTTGCTAAGCGGTAGAAACGAGGTCGGTTTGCGAACATGATCGAGCCTTGCTGTAAGTGTGTGTGGGCTTGAGTTCAATAGTCAGGCGCGTCGGTTTTTTGGGTCAGTTGGTCTTGCGGGCGATCACGCGATGGAAATGGAGTTGCACTTCTCGGTCGCACACGCGACGAACTCCTTCGACTAGACAGGCTGGCTCGTTTTGCTCTTGTCCCTGACGGATGACGTCCTCGAGTTTCGAGCCCGGGGGGACACTGAAGGTCGTTTGGTTGATGGTCTGGTTGCCAGCATCGAGTTCCGGGACGATGAAATGGCAGGTCGCCCCGAACGAGAGCATTCGGGCTGCATAAGCGTCATGGTAAGGGCGCAGGCCTCGGAAGCTCGGGAGCAATCCGTGGTGGAGGTTGATGATACGCCCCCCTGCAAACTTCCAGCAGGTGTCCGGAGGCAGGACACGCATATAGCGGGCTAGGACCACATAATCGGCTCGATAGCGATCGATCAACTCGACCATTTTTGGATCGTCGGCCGAACCGTCCTCGTTCCCGATGAACTCGAATGGGACGTTGTACTCCCTCGCCAGAACCTCGCACTTTCGACGGTTCCCGATCAGCACGACCGGATCGGCGTTCAGGGCCCGCGAGTGGATCGCGTGAAGGACGGCTCGGGGTGTATGTTCGAGCAACGTGGTGCAGATTGCTAGCCGAGGTTTTTTCGCGTTGGTTTCTGGGCTCCAAACGCGAATTTCCAACTTCTTTTCCGCAGCGATGGCGGACATTTTTTCAGAAAGACCCGCATACTGACTCGCGTCGATATCGAGCCGACACATCATCGCAAAGACGGCCGCCTCGTCGTGATCGTACATCTGGATCTCCGCGATGTTCGCACCGCGGCTGGTCACATCATGGATGATCGGATCGGCAAGCCCGACGTTGTCAGGACCGACGGCTGTTATAACTACTTCCATGGGGAATTCGGGGATTAGAGCAAGCTATCGAGGAGCAGTCGGAAGGTTCGCAGTTCTTGCCGCATGTCCAAGCCTGCCTCAGGAGCCATTTCGATGCTCAAGGCTTGGCGGTAGCCCGAGTTTTGCAACTGCGTGATAAGCTTGTTGTAGTCGATCTCTCCCTGGCCGACTCGGACCTGAATGCGGTCCTTTTTGGAGTCCCGCAAATGGACGTGATACACATACTTCAAGAGCTTGTCGTAACTCTTGTTCTTGTTGTTCGAGCAGAGGTAATGAGACGGATCGAGCGTCAGTCCGATCCCAGGTACGTAATCGCAAAGATTCCGAACCGTATCGGGATCATCGCTGAGGCATCCGACATGGCTTTTCATCCCGATGCGGATTCCGCGTCCATAAGCGATCGCAGCGAGTTTCTGAAGATGTTCGACTTCTTGGTTAAACGGGGTCCCGTGCTCCCCGCTGGGTACTGTCAGCGTGACGACCTTTGTAGCCTTGGCCAAGTCACAAATCTTTTCGAAGCGTTCATAGTAAGTATCCCCCGTCGCGTCGATTTTGACGTTGAAACTGCAAATGTCGAACCGGTGGGTGTCGCGAACCTGTCGCAACATCTCATCGAAATCCTCGACGATGCGTTTCGGTGGGATCTGATCGGTCTTGTCGTTGAGTTCGATCTCGACGGTGGAAAATTCTAAATCCCCCAAGACTTCGATCACATCGGAAAAGGACAATTCCGGAAAACATCCGGTGGATGCGGCGACGTACACTCTGGCTATGCTCCTGCGAGATTCCTTGCTCAAGCCTGCATGCATTCCTGCCACAGGCCATCGCGAACCAAAAACGCCATTATCTACGGTTCGACGCAACTGACAACCAGACCAAAAAGGCCCTAATGAGCAAGAACTGCGTTAGAATGGGGTTTTGACCAAAAAGATTTCCCATTTTATTGGGTCTCTGTTCCCGAACCCAACAGACAGATACCTTGACCACAGGACTCGATTTTCACACTCCAATCCAGCTTGTTCCCGGCATCGGTGCTCCCCGTGCAGCGATGTTCGAACGCTTGGGACTGCGCAAAGCCGTCGATTTGCTCTTTCATTTCCCCCGAAGTTACCAAGAGGTTTCCGAGTGCAAGTCGATCCTTGAGCTCCAAGAAGGGATCCTCGCGACGGTCGTCGGATTGGTCGTCGATGTCGACTCGCGATTCGGCTTCGACGGAAGATCGAGCGTCGGGGTGCTCCTGGCCGTCGAAGGTGGCGGATACGTGCGCTGCACTTGGTATAACCAGCCCTTTCGCCGCGAAGCCTATGCGTTGGGCCAACGGCTCTTGGCACGAGGTGTGGTCAAAAGCACCGGAGTGGCCTACCAAATGCGCCATCCGGAAATCACCCCCCTAGATCCCGAGGAACCAACCCCCGCTGCCCGACCAAGACCCATCTACCCGCTTACCGAAGGACTCACCCAAAGGGTATTGTCCGCCGCCATCGAAGCGGCGATGCCCCTTGCTGCAAGCATCGAAGAAGCCCTCCCGCTGGAGGTTCGGCAAAACGCCGCCGCCTTGCTCAAAACTCAATCCGATTCCCTTCTGCCAATCCAGGACGCTCTGCAACAAATCCACATGCCGGTCGATATGCTGCAAGCCAACGAAGCTCGCTTGCGATTCATCTTCCAAGAGTTCTTTGTCCTGCAGTTGGCTTTGGCGAAACAACGCTACGTCTACCAACAGCTGCGCCCTGCTCCGAGCATTCAGGCATCGGCCCTGGTCGATGCGCGTATCGTCAAACGCTTCCCCTTTGTCTTGACCGAGGATCAGCGCAAAGTCATCGAGGAGGTTAAAGCCGATATGGCACGCACCGTCCCGATGAACCGGCTCCTGCAAGGTGATGTCGGAACCGGAAAAACCGCCGTCGCCCAATACGCGATGCTCTCTGCTGTGGCCAACGAATATCAAGCCGTATTGATGGCCCCGACCGAAATTCTCGCAAGACAACACGCTAGGAAACTCAAAGAGCAACTCGCCGGAAGCCGTGTCGAAATCGCACTTTTGGTCCACTCGATGCCGGCACCCGAGAAACGGGAACTACTTCAAAGGATCGCGATCGGTACGGTCGATATCGTCGTCGGAACCCAAGCATTATTGGGCGAACAAGTCGAGTTTTCTAAACTAGGCATTGTCGTGATCGACGAACAGCACCGATTCGGTGTCGAACAACGCGCCGCTCTGAGAACCTCTCGCACCGCTCCGCACTATTTGGTCATGACCGCAACTCCCATCCCACGGACCCTGGCCCTGACCCTCTTCGGCGATCTCGATGTTTCGACCCTCAAACAACGTCCCCCAGGACAGTCGGCGGTCCAAACCTATGTGCTCGAGCCCAAAACCATCGATCGATGGTGGAACTTCGTACGACAACAGGTCCAGGCCGGTCGCCAAGCGTATGTCGTCGCACCCCGCGTCGAGAGCGATGAGGAAAAAGACATTCGCGGCGCGATCCAATGGTGGGAGGAGCTCAACGCAGGACCTCTGGCCGGCCTGCGAGTCGAGCTTATCCACGGTCGATTGGACAGCGAACAAAAACAATCCGTACTCGAGCGATTCAACCAAGGGTCGGTCGACGTTTTGGTCGCCAGCACCGTCATCGAAGTCGGAATCGATGTTCCTAACGCGTCGGTCATGACCATCGCCGATGCGGATCGTCTCGGACTGGCCCAGCTCCATCAACTGCGAGGTCGAGTCGGTCGGGGAAAACACGCAGGTTTCGTCGGGCTCATCCCTACAGCAAACTCGGGCGGTGCCGAGAATCCAACGCCCCTAACGGCAGTGGAACCCCAGGAAAAAATCCAGTGGCTCGAACAATTCGCCAAAATTCAAGACGGATTCGAACTGGCCGAAATCGATCTTCGCCGTCGTGGCCCCGGCGAAATCATCGGCACAAAGCAAACCGGCCTTCCCGAATTCCGAATCGCCGATATTTGCAAAGATGAAGCCGTTTTGGTCATCGCGAGAAATCTAGCCGGGCAACTCATCGCCTCCGATCCCGAACTAAAGTCCCCCGAACACGCTCGGTTATTGCGACAAGTTGTCGCAAAGCATGGCAAACTCATGCCCATCGGCGATGTCGGATAATCGGCACAGACCAACGATTCTCTGGCTATTGCCTCGCCGAAGGCCCGAACTACAGTAGAAATGCCACCATTAGGCCGAATTTTCGAAGGGATTCACTCGGAACCATGCCCACCTGAAGGCACTCCAAGTAGCCATCGGACTCCCTTGCAACCTTAGAGCTACCCCAAGCACCACACCATGAATCAAAAAAAACTTGCAAGCCGCAAATCCGCTATCAGCAATCGTCGATTAGGGGTCGAACAACTCCAAGCCCGAGTGCTCCTGGCAGGGGATGTCACCGCGGCGGTGACGAACGGTTTTTTGGTCGTCCGTGGGGACAATGCAGCCAACGAACTCACGATCGAGCGAATCAGCGGTGATCGTGTGCAGGTCACTGGCGCGACGGGTACGACCATCAACGGATTGACCCAACCTGCGGTCCTGCGGGTGCGCAAAGGCTACGACATCGCAACCGGCGGTGGAGACGATAAACTCACGGTCATCGGACTCAATGCCTTTGGCCGGTACGAGATCCGAATGGACCTTGGGGCCGGAAATGACACTTTGGTCGCAAGCAATCTGCTGGCACAACGAATCCACGCCGGAGGTGGCGATGGCAACGACTCGATCACGGTTCGAAACAGCCGATCACGCCGAGGGTCCGGCGTCGGCGGTGGGGCTGGCGATGATACGATGGTGCTTGAGAACCTAAGATTCGGGAACGGCAGTTGTATCGACGGCGGGACCGGCAACGATATCCTCCAGGAATCGAACAATCGATACGGTGCCCGATCGACGAAATTCAATATCGATCCCACTGTCCCGACCACTCCGCCGACGGCTGTTGCCGACGCGTTCTCGGTGGTCAAGTCGGGCTCGACCACGGTGAATCTTGCCAACAACGATACGGCCGGTACCTCGCCGATCAACCGCAACTCGATCGTCATCAGCACCCAACCGACCAACGGATCGGTGACGGTCAACACCGATGGCAATGTGACGTACCTGCATAACGGTTCGAACACCACGACCGACAGCTTTGC
>JAJTFB010000080.1 GCA_021300015.1 Pirellula sp.
CCCCTCGAAACGGTTGGTCGCATCCTGGATGGGTGGCCTATCGATGCAAGCAGGGATCGAAATCCTCCAATCCAACGGCATCCGAAATTTCGATACTCCCGAACAGGCAATCCGCGGCTTACTTCGATTGATCGAATACAAGAAAAGCAATCGAAGGCTTCGCATTCCCGAACCGGCCGATACAAACGGATCGCTCCGAACTTGCAACCAGGAATCCAACGGCTCTGAACAAGCATCCGAGCGGCTCGAGCGAAAACGCTTCCTGGAAACTCTCGATCCTCTTGCTCCACGAGATCGCTCGTCGAGAACCGTCCTCTCGGAGGTCGATTCCAAGCGATTGCTGAACCTGTATCGAATTCCTACCACCCCGATCGAAATCGCTTCGAATGCAGACCAAGCCGTCGCGCTGGCAGATGCCTTCGGGTATCCGGTCGTACTGAAGATCCACTCGCCTCAAATCACCCACAAAACCGATGTGGGAGGCGTGATGCTTTCCCTCCAAAATCCTGAAGCGGTCGCAAACGCGTTTCACCGCATCGAACGAAGCGTATCGAAAGCGAGGCCTGATGCGACGATCCAGGGAATCACAGTCCAACCCATGATCCATTGGACTCACTGCGTCGAGCTGATCTTTGGATCAAAACTCGACCCTGTCTTTGGACCTGTCGTCTTGGTAGGGTTCGGTGGCGTTACAGCCGAACTCTTCAAAGACCGAGCCATCGGTTTGCCTCCGATTACCCCCGAACGATTGCTGGCGATGTTGAAGTCCTTGCAGTGCTGGCCACTTCTGGATGGATATCGACAACGGCCCAAAGCCAATATCGAAGCGCTGGCGGATGTGATGACCCGTTACTCGGAGTTGATCTCCGAACAGGACTGGATTCAGGAGTCGGATCTCAATCCTGTGCTGGTCAACGATCGGAAAGCGATCGTGCTCGATGCGAGGTTTATCGGATAGCTGCCAACTCAGGGCGTTTACCTAGGGTTTGCGCTCAGCCAGCATAAACTCGGCTTGCTCGTCGGCCAGTCGAGCTTCTCTTATCGCTCCGCGACGGCGATAAAGCTCCGCGAGATTCCGCCATGAATAAGGGGTCGGACCCGCATCGAGAGCCTGCTTGAGCGCTCTGGACGCATCCTCAAGCGAGCCGGTATGCAAGTAACTGTAACCCAATTGATTGGCGATGTACCCCCGCGATGGAGCCACCCGAAGCGCCACTTTGTAACATTCCACCGATTGCAAACGCAGAATATCAACCTGCTTGGGAGAGTACTCCAATTCCCGCTCGTAGGTTTTTCCCATCGCATACCAAAGATCCGCCGCCCAAGGATGGTTCAAGCACGCTTGGGGTACCAAGTCCGAGAAGGTCTGCAAGGCGGTAGCAAGGTCGGCGGAGTTGGCGTAATTGCACTCGTCGAGTTCTCGCAAGGCGTGTTGCAATGCCGATTCATGCGGCATCGATTTGCGGATCGCGGATTTGCGTTGACCAGCGGCATTGCTCGGCCCTGCAAGCTGATCGAGCTTGCGAGCCAGACTCAACAGACCCATGCGAATCTCATCGCGAGCGCTGTAGACACTACCCTTTCGCAAAAGTGCATCGCAGGCCTGAAGTCGTGTCATAAGCCTAGGTCGCAACTCCTCCCATGCCGCATGGGCCGAGACCTCGAAGCCCGACGCCGCTTCCTTGCCATCGGCTGCACGACTGGGAATCCACTGATCATTCAGAAATTGGAACAAGCCAGGATCGGTCGCATCGAGAAGAAAATCCCTAGGAAAAGATCCCACGAGCCGACGCTGCTGCAGCTCGCGCTGCCGATTGGCCTTCTTCTGGGAACTTCGTAAGCCCCCCTCGGCACCCGCCTGCTCATCCCCCTCCTGCTCATCGTCTCGACCCCCCATCCCTTCGAGGGTCTCTTGCTCGGTCAAAGCCAAGCCTGAATCGGATACCAACTCGGATCGCAAGGGCATCCCTTCGTTGATTTCCCTGTCGGGTAGCCCGACTGGAATCTTGCTCCCAAAACGACCTGCTACCGGGCTCTTGCCCGAACCAGACGACTGGAATGGCGACGCAGGATCGGCTGCATCCAACGCTTCGTGCGCCCCAGGATCCAAGACAATCCCCTCGGCAGGAATCTGGCTCCATCGCGGAGGTGGAATCACGCGGTGCGGGTTGGCCTCAGGTGTACCCTTGGGTGGAAAAAGCTTGCTCGGCTCGCTCGGCGCACGAATCGACTGGGCTGCGACCTGCTGGATGTCCACGATGAGCGATGCCAGTACGCCAAACCCGATCCCGAAGATCCACACGGCGGAACGGTGCCCCCCAGATCGCATGCCGGCAGAGCCCATGCGAGAGAGTCTAGAGTTTTGGCAAAAGTCGCTTCGGATCGGATCCATACCAAGACAGATCGGAGCCGAGGCGATACGCCGTTGAGCTTGGATCGGACAGGAGAGCCAAGCGGCGCCCATCCAAGCGTTTTTCTAGGCATGAAACGAAGAGTCCCCGCAGCTTAACACGAATTTGAGTGTCAAGATGCGAGGACTTTGAGCTTCGCAACGCTTGTAACAGCGTATTGTCAGCGCGTTCTCGGCCTGCTACTTCGCGGCCTACTACTTGTCGTCAGCGATCTGAGGATAAGCGACCCCGGCGAGGAAGGCGCCAAGGATTGGAGCTGCCCAGAACAACCACGTTTGAAAAAAGGCAGACATATCACCACCGAAAATTCCCAAGACCAAGGCAGGTCCGGTGCTGCGGGCAGGGTTGACCGAAAGATTGGTCACCGGGATTCCGATCAGGTGGATCAAAGTCAAACCCAATCCGATCGCGATCGGAGCGAATCCAGCCGGAGCTCGCTTGTCGGTCGCTCCTAGAATGATCATCAAGAAGAAGAACGTCAGAACGACTTCCGCAAGGAAAGCCGAGACCATGTTGTACTTGCCCGGCGAAAATTCATCGTATCCGTTGGTGGCAAATCTCCCCGCG
Source organism: Pirellula sp. (assembly GCA_021300015.1). Taxonomy (GTDB): domain Bacteria; phylum Planctomycetota; class Planctomycetia; order Pirellulales; family Pirellulaceae; genus JBKCUI01. Next base: position 2,979 of record JAJTFB010000080.1, read on the forward strand.
AGACTGAAATCCGGATTTCCCGACGCGATGAAGTACAGAACAAAGGCTCCCAACGTTCCGCCGATTACCTGAGCGATGATGTAGGGGACCAAATCCTTCGACGGGAAGCGTTTGGCGATCATCAACCCGACGCTCACCGCAGGATTCAAGTGACAGCCGGAGATATGTCCGATGGCATAAGCCATCGTCAGGACCGTCAAACCGAAGGCCAGAGAAACACCGACAAAACCGATCCCGAGATTCAACGGGGTAGCGTTTTCCATATCAATAAACTTCGCCGCCAGCACCGCGCTGCCGCAACCCCCGAAAACCAACCAAAACGTGCCGAGAGCTTCGGCCGCACATCGTTTACCAAGATTCATCGTATTCTCCTTAAACAATAAAACAATCCGGTTCGCCCAAGCGATTGGGAAAGAGTCCGACTCAGACATTCCGACCGCTTGGATACCCAAAAACCGCGAACAGGTACAAGACGGATCGTACCGCATTTTCCCAGGTTGCCTATCACAGGTCGTGCTCCTAAGTGCCCCCCCTAAGTAAAGTCCCTCAGCCCTCTTTTGCCCCGTTGGTGAGTTTTCCCCGAACTTTTTTGCCGCTCGATGATCTAAATCCGCGAGCCATGGATCCGTCGGTCCTAAGCTCTTTTTTTGTGTTTTCCCATTTTGGATGGAAAGTCGCACTAGGGATGATTCAAGACTTTTGGCAGTATTTAGCTAACCTCCTGCAGAACAACCAAATCTTCAGCGGCGGATTGGTGCTCATGGTCGGCGGAGCGCTCCTGGCGTATTTCCGCCAAGTCCCCGCGCAGATCTATCAGTTCATCCGCCGAAGAGTGATCACCGAAATCGATATCCTGGACCGGGATCCAGCGTTTCAATGGATCGAAAAATGGCTGGCGCAACATACCTATGCGAAAAACCGAGCCAGGTCCCTGACGGTCAAAACCGAATCGATCGATTACGACGAACGACGCGATAACCCAAATATCGACCCTCGCCCCCGCATTCTCTTTACCCCAGCACCCGGCGTGCACTGGCTCTTCTTCCGCAATCGTCTGATCTGCCTACATCGTGAACGCCCAAAACCCAACGAAGGTTCCGGACAACAGATCAATGTGCGAGAATGCTTCAATATCACCATTTTCTCGCGCGACCGAAAACTCGCTCAGCAACTCGTCGAAGAAGCTCGCGATGTGGCGATTCCAAAATCCGAGCTGCGGCTGACGGTCCACCGCGCCGGTCAAGGTTATTGGATGGAGCAGATGAAGCGACTGCCTCGTCCACTCGATTCGGTGATCTTGGCCAATGGGCTCATGGACGATTTGCTCGAGGATTCCAAAACGTTCTTGGCCCGCCGTGAGTGGTATGTCCAACGCGGGATACCCTACCGAAGAGGCTACTTGCTCCACGGCCCTCCAGGCACCGGAAAAAGCTCTGCCGTCGTCGCTCTTGCGTCCGCTCTCCAAATGGATATCGCCGTGCTGAGCCTCGGGGATTCGAACCTCGACGACAACAGCGTCTCGGAACTCTTTAGCTCGATCCCAATCAACAGCATCGTCCTGATGGAAGATATCGACTGCGCCTTTCTCGAACGCAAAGAAGGGGACGACAAGCGGAGCAAAGTCACCTTCAGCGGACTCCTCAATGCCATCGATGGTGTGGCCGCCGGAGAAGGCCGATTGCTCTTTGCAACCACCAACCACATCGCTCGCCTCGACCCGGCCTTGATCCGACCAGGACGTATCGACCGTAAACTCTACATCGGACCTGCCAACCGTGAACAAGCCCAGCGACTGTTCCTGCGGTTCTTCCCCGAAGCATCCGAACAGACCGCTCAGGCGTTCGCCGATAGCATCCCGCTTGGCAAAGTCACGATGTCTGCACTCCAGACCCACTTGCTGATGTACGCCGACGATATCGACGGTGCGGTCGCTCAAATCGACGATATGCTCGAGGCCCTCGAGTACCAACTCCCATGCGCTAAGATTGCAGACGAATCTTGACGCTTTCTCGGTGGGCAGTTAACCCCTCTTTGTCGGCCAACTGGCTGACGCAGGGCTCGATGTTTCGCAAGGCCTCAAGGCTAAATTCGACCTCACTGTACGACCTCAAGAAGTGATTGGCCGACAAGCCTGAGGCCCACCGCGCAGTCCCTCCAGTCGGCAAAACATGCGAGGGCCCTGCGGCGTAATCACCCAACGCCACAGGCGAATAATGCCCCTTGAAAATCGCGCCCGCATTGCGTATCCGACTCGAAAAAGTGTCGGGATGATCGACCGAGATCTGCAAGTGCTCTGGAGCAAGTCGATCGCAGATCTCGATGACCTCCTGGTCCGACCCGCATCGGATGCTGGCCCCAAACTCAATCAATGAGGCACGCGCCAAATCCGCCCTCTGGAGTGTTTGAAGCTGACTCTCAAGCTCCCGGTCGATCGCGTCGAGCACTTCCCCATGCGCAGATAAAACAATGCTCGATCCGGGCGAATGCTCCGCTTGAGCAATCAAATCCGAAGCCGCATAACGGGGCTCGGTGCTCCGATCAGCGATGACAACCACCTCGCTAGGTCCCGCGATCGAATCGATCGCCACGGTTCCATAGACCAATCGCTTCGCCAAAGCCACAAACAAATTCCCAGGCCCAACAATCATGTCGACCGCAGGAATCTCCGGAATCCCGTACGCCAAACTCGCGATCCCCTGCGCTCCCCCGACGGCATACACCTCCTGAATTCCAAGCTCATGGCAAGTCGCGAGGACTTCGGGATTGTAAGCTCCAAACGGGGTAGGGGGGGCCATGACCGCGATTTCCCGAACACCTGCGACCAACGCCGGAACAGCCGTCATGAGGACCGTCGATGGATAGGCAGCAGCCCCGCCAGGCACGCAGATCCCAATACGAGCCAACGGAGTATAACGCTGCTTGAGCAACGAACCGTTTCCATCCGAGACCTCGACGTCCTTGTGCAAGATCGCTCGCTGGAAACGCTCGACGTTGCTTCGGATCTGCCGCACCGATCGAAGAAACTCTTCGGAAACCGATCCGTGCGCTGCGGCCATGCGATCGCAAGGAACCCTCAAGCGTTCGGCGACGATGTTCGGATCGTCCAACACCCTGGCATACTTGAGAACCGCTTGGGTCTTGCCTTTTTGTACGTCCTGGCAAATCCGCTCGACAACCTCTTGGGGACTGAGCGCTTGGCCGAACAGCGACATCGTCAGCTTGATCGATCGCTCCGAGACGACCGTCCCGTCAGGGCTGAGCTTCTTGCGTAACTGTGCTAGTCGCTCTTCAAAATCCGAAGTCGTCGTATCGAGTCGCGTTAGCATCCATCCACTCGGAGGGTCTGAGGAAACCTAAGATTGCAAAGCCTGTAGTTGCTCGACGGTAAAGTTCACGTTCGTCGCTACCGATTGAACATCGTCATGATCCTCAAGCTTGTCGAGCAACTTCATGACCGATACGGCTGTATCGGAGTCGACTTCAACCGTCAAATTCGGGACTCGGGTCACTTGCTTGGATTCGAGCGCAATCTGCGCCGACTCGAGAGCATCCACCAGCTCGGTATAGACGTCGGTCTGACAGGTCACCTCGAAGCCGCTCTCGCTTTCGGTGACGTCATCAGCACCATTTTCCAAGGCCAACTCCATGAGCTTCTCCAAATCGACGGCCGTTTTGTTGATCGATATGAGACCTTTGCGCTCAAACAAGTAGGCCACACAATTGGTCGACCCAAGATTCCCACCATGGTTTTCAAAGAGCTTACGTACCTCAGGTGCGGTGCGATTGCGATTATCGGTCATGATGTCGCAAAGAATGGCGACTCCACCGGGACCGTACCCCTCATAGAGCACCTCTTCGACATCTCCACCCTCGATCTCTCCGGTACCCTTCTTGATCGCGCGATCGATATTGTCCTTGGGCAACGATACGGCCTTGGCGTCAAGAATCGCCGTCCGCAATCGGATGTTGTTTGCAGGATCCCCACCCCCTAATTTCGCGGCGACAATGATCGCCTTCGAGAGCTTGCTCCATAACTTGCTGCGCTTGCTATCGACCAACGCCTTGCGATGCTTGATGTTGGCCCACTGTGAATGTCCTGCCATGGCAGATCCCTCTGAATGTTTTCGTGTTGTCTGTGTTTCTTGGTTTCAATGACCCGAAAGCCAAATCACTGACCTGCGAATTGCAAACCCTAGCGATTTATGCCGTTCGCAGAACCCAACAAGTTTCGTTGCAACTCTACTTGGGTTTTTTCTTCGTTAGGCTCGAACCGACCGAACCTTGGTTGCCCTTGCTGCTGGACTTGCCTGAATCCTTGACGTCCTTCTTGGACCCCTTGGATGGGTCCATCTTGCCTTTATCGATCTTCCCCTTATCGCTTTTACCTTGGTCTGCAGCAGCTTTCCCGGGCTTTGAGCTTTTCTCGGGCTTGGAGCTGGCTGGCTTGCTGCCACTTGACTTGCTGTCGGCCGACTTGCTGCTGACAACCGGCTTGCCGCTTGAAGGCTTTGGGCTAGCCGACTTACCGCTAGCCGGCTTACCGTTTGCCGGCTTACTGCTAGCTGGCTTGCCGTTTGCCGGCTTACCGCTAGCAGGCTTACCGCTAGCAGGCTTACCGCTAGCAGGCTTGCCGTTTGCAGGCTTGCCGTTTGCTGATTTCTCGCTGGTCGGTTTATCACCGGCTGGCTTACTTGCAGCGGATTTGCCCGAACCCTGCACACTCTCAGAAGCTTTGGCGGGCTTGCCAATCGCTTTGGATACGTGGGCCGCAAGAGGCTTGCTTGGCGGTTTGGCCGCTTTGACCTCTTTGACCTCTTTGACCTCTTGCTTGGACGCAGTTTTTGTCGGTTCGACTTTCTCGGTCTTCTCGGTCTTCTGCCCCGAAGAGGACTTAGCCGATGCAACAGCACTCGGTGCTACCTTGGGTGCAGGAACGGTAGTCGGTTTCGACGCGGGTTCCTTCGCCGATTCGGCAGGTGCCTTGAGAGCAGGTGCCTTTTCGGGGGGCGTCGATTTGGCTGGCAATTGCTTAGCCGCCGATCCCTTGGATTTCGACTCCTTGGGCTCCTCGATGGGCTTGGGCTTGGACTTGTAACTAGCCCCCATGTCCTTGAGGACCGCCAAAGGCGCTGCGCTCTTGGGATGATGGTAAAGGTCGGTTGCAAATTGATGCATCAGCCCGGCAAACTCAATCCCCTTGGTCTTGGGGATCGCTCGCTCGATTCCTGGCAACGCATTCTTGGGAATCTCCTGAAGCGTGAGTATCTCGCACTGCCACATCGCATCGCAAATCAAACTGCTCGGAGGGATCGAATGGCCTCCAAGTGCGTGCTGGGAGACATAAGCGACCGCGAAAGGGGACATGCCTTTCCAAGCCTCGAGCTCGGCCGTAGCCTTGCCCAAATTGGCTTTCTTCATGTCGTCGATATCGTACTGATAACGAGTCTCGAATATCGACTGCAAGCATTGCTTGATCCGCGATGCGGCTTGCATCGGAAAGGGCAAGGCTTTGAGCGCCTCGGCCAACTCCGCGACGGTCGTCACCCTGACTTCGTTCCAATCGAAATAGGTCTGCTGCAACTTGGCGAACCCCTCATCGGCTTGCTCGACTCGGGCATCCTCTAAGCAGCAAGCGTAAAGGAGATGCTCAAGCACCGACCTTTCGGGCGGATCAGCAAGGGGCTTGTAATGTTTCCTCAGGGCCTTCAGTAGGTTTTCGTATTTAACCGTGCGGTTACCGGAACTCATCGACCGTTCCTTTTCCTTTCAATCGCTCTTGCTCAAGTTCGTCAATGCTGTGTCTAGGTGGCTCTCTGAGGATTGCCGCCAGAGTCGTTGGAAGTTTCACTCTCGACCTGCTCATCGAGCCCATCGGAGGATTCGACCGGTGGATCGATTTGAAGGCTGGTCGGATTCGACTCGCGCTCTTTGGAGATCTGTTCGAGGATTTGCTGGACTGCAACCGACTTTTTTACTCCCTCGTCCATCACAAAGGTCAAACGGGGGATGTAGCGAGTCTCGATCCGGTCTGCAATCTTGGACTGCAAAAACCCTACGGAGTTTTGCAATCCCTTCAAGACGGTCCGCTGCTGCGCTTCATTGCCCATGACACTCACGAGCACCTTGGCTTCGCGCATGTCGGGGGTAACCTCCACGCCAACGACAGTGACGTTTTGGACGCGTGGGTCGCGTAATTCGGTAAGGATAGCCATCGAAACGACTCCTCGAATCGCTTCGGCGGCCTTGAGCAACCTGCGTGTACTCATGATTTGGACGATTCCAGTGTTCTAGCCACTTGCTCGACTTTGTAGGCTTCCAGAACGTCATCGACCTTCACGTCATTAAAGCCCGCAAGCTTGATACCGCACTCCATGCCGCGGTTGACTTCCTTGACGTCGTCTTTGACTCGCCGGAGAGTATCGAGTTGGTAATCGCCAATCTTGCGACCTTCGCGGTGGACCCGAATACGACAACCCCGTTCGATGGTCCCTTGTGCCACAAAGCATCCGGCAATCGTTCCGACGCGAGATACGGTAAAGACCGCTTTGACAAACGCACGTCCGAGTTCGACGACTTTCTCTTCGGGCTTCAGTCGGCCTTCGACCAACGCGCGGATGTCCTGAGCCAACTTGTAAATAATGTCGTAACGACGAATTTCTACGTTCTTGCTGTCGGCCAAAATTCTCGCCGACTCGTCAGGAATGACGTTAAAGCCAACCACGACGGCTTGCGAGGCGCTCGCAAGCGTAACGTCCGCGACGGAAATCCCACCGACGGACTTCTGCAAAATCCGGATGTCGACCTCGGGGTGATCGAGCTTGCTCAGTTCCTTTTCGATCGCTTCGAGGGACCCTCGAACGTCGGCTCGGATGATCAAATTCAATATCACGCGATCTTCCTTGGCTCCAAGCTTGCCCGACTGTAGCAATTCCTGGAATGTCTCAAAGGAGACCTTCGGCGAACTGCCCGATAGGGATGTAGCTCGGGAATCTTGCTCGCGCCGAGCTGCCAATTGTCGAGCTTGGCCAATCTCGTCGATGACGTAGAACTTCTCACCCGCCTCAGGCGGATGATCCAAACCGGTGATGTTGACCGGCATCGATGGCCCAGCCTCGGTCAATTGCTTATTGCGCTTGAGCGTATCGTGGATCGCTTTAACCCGACCAAAGGTCGTTCCGCACACGACGATATCGCCGACTCGCAACGTTCCTGTCTGTACCATGACCTTGGCAATAACTCCCCGGTCGGCCGACTGCTCGCTTTCCAAACAAACTCCCTTCGCCGCCCGTTTCGGGTTGGCTCGGTAGTCGTTGAGTTCCGCGACGGTCAAGACCGTCTCGAGCAACGCGTCCATTCCCTCGCCAGTTATCGCACTGGTCGGGACCACTTCGACATCCCCACCCCAAGCGCTCGGAGTAAGCCCATGTTCGGTCATCTGCGTCATGACGCGATTGATGTCGGCCCCTGGCAAATCGCATTTGTTGGCAGCGACGACAATCGGTACACCCGCAGCCTTAGCATGCGAGATGGCCTCTTCGGTCTGCGGCATGATCCCGTCATCGGCTGCGACGACCAAGATCGCAATGTCAGTCACGTTGGCTCCACGGGCTCGCATCTCGGTGAATGCCTCGTGACCAGGCGTATCGACAAACGATACGGCACGACCATCCTTCTTGACTTGATAAGCCCGAATATGCTGGGTGATCCCACCGGCTTCGCCCGTGACGATCTTCGTACCAATCAAATAATCCAGCAGCGATGTCTTGCCGTGGTCGACGTGCCCGAGGAACGTGACGATCGGCGGCCGAGGAATCAGATCCTCTGCGTTGTCGACAAAATCATCAAGCTTGGCAATCACACTCGTCTCGAGCGTCTCGGCTTGCTTGAACTCCAGGTCAACTCCCAAATCCACGGCGAGCATCTCGGCTTGCTCTTGATTCAACGTCGCATTGATGTTGGTCATCGCACCCATCATCATGAGCGATCGCAAAACACGCGCCGCAGGAACCCCTGCTGCCTCAGAGAAACTTCGAACCGTACAAGGCAAAGCCAGCTCGACTTTTTCCTTGCGCTCAGTATTCAACTGCTGCTTTTTCTTGTGGCGATGACCGCCGAGCCTTCGATCTTCCTCTTCTTCGACACGCGCTAGGTCCCTGGTCGTTTGAATCCGATTCGGAACGCGCAACTTGCTTCGCTCGGCTCGGCTGGCCTCGAGACTGGCCAAGCCCTTCTTGCGGGCTGGCTCCTCGACGTCTGCTGTCGGCTTGCGACTCTTCTGGTTGAGCTTGTTCTCGGCCGCCTGCTTGAACTCGGTGAGCCCAGCATGCTGGGTCTGGCTCGGTGCAGTGGCCCTACCGGCCCCCGTGCCAGACTTGGCCGCACCCACCCCAGCTTTGTTTTCCTGGGCTCCCGGTTGCTTATCCAGCTTTTGCTGCTGGACACCCTTGAGGACCTCCGGAGTGAGCTTGACCAATGGCTTGAGGGTCGCAGGCTCCTGGGCTCGCGCTACGGGCGTCGGCGCAGCAGACTTCGGAATCTTCGCTAGATTGATCACCGGCTCGCGCGGCTTGCGAACCCCCTTGGCCCCCTCGCCCGTCCCGACAGGCTTGGCCCCATCGACTGGCTTGGTCCGCCCAATAACACGCACCTTACCCGGCACGTTCATCGATGTGAAATCGCGACTTGGCTCAGCCACTCGCGAATCGCGAGACCTGGCCGCCGCAGGCACTGCCGCTGGCGAATCTCCCTTCGGGACATTCGACGAATCGCTTTCCTCGGACTCGACGGCCTCTGCACCCTCCGATGCAACCTCCTGGACTACTGCGGAGCCGCGTCCAACGCGAATCCCCTGGGATTCGACGTCGGCAACTTCCTGATCGGATCCCTCGGACTCCTGATCTCCTTGGTCGTCCGCTGGAGCTGTTGACGACTCGGCTCGCGAATCGACTTCCAAGGATGGCACTTGAGCCACCCCCGACGAAACTTCAGCCTCCAAAACCTCGGATGCCTGAGCCCCGGTTCCACCAACACCCTCGCCAACCGCTGCCGGACGTCGGATCGAACCGATCTCTCGCTTGGCCGTAACCGGCCTGCCCAAATCCCGGATCGGAGCGTCTTTGACTGGCTCTCGGGAAGGCTTGGGCGACTCCTTGGCCGCCTCCGGAGCAGGTGCGGACTTCTCCGCTAGATGATTCTTGATCTTGGCGATCTCGTCGTTCTCGAGACTCGCCAGCGCACTTCCCTTGCCCTGTATCCCTATGCGCGCACACAAATCGACGAGCTCTTTGCTGTCGATACCCAAATCTTTTGCAAGCGAATAAATTCGAACTGCCACTGAGCAAAAATCCCCGGGGCCTGGGCCCACGATTTGTCAGGCGAGATTCCGACATCAAATTCGGACATCTTCGCTCGCCTTTTTGTTCTATTGAATTATCTCATTGAACGCCCCTTCGCTTTGCCAGCACACCCATCTTGTGACTCCTCATTTTGCGATTCTTTCACAAGCTAAATATGCCTCTTGGTAGCATCCCTCTTTGACCAAAGACGGGAAGACCAAGCGGTCGCGACATGCAATCCATCGAAACGGTAAGTCGTATAGTCTAACGCAAGAGCTTGGATTCGTCAGGGATCAGAGCCCCTAAAATCGGTTTTTTCTGAACGGAAACGGGCGATTTCGATCCGTTAGCCCTCGACGCGTGGCTCGCTCGGCGACTCCAGGGACTCTGCCCCTGTAGCCGGCTCTTCTGCTCCAGCAACCGGCTCTTCTGACTCAGCACCCGATTCCGGAGCCGGGGAATCTTCGACCGACGCTTCAGGCTGCTCGGCAGCTACCGGAACCTTTCCGGCCGCTTCAAGCTTCTCTAACCTGTCGAGCTCTTCAGATGCTCGGCGCTCTTTGTCGAGCTTGTCCTGCCGCTTCCTGGCCTCTTCCTCTGCCTCTTGCTCGGCGGCCCGATCCTCAGCCTGCTCGACGATCGAATTGACCTGGTCCTCGCTGTACCCCCCCATCTCGATCAAGGCCTCCGGCTCGATGACCGAAAGGTCATCGAAGGACAAGTACCCTTGCTCGACGAGCTGCTGGGCGACTTCCTCGGTCATCCCGTCAATCTGCATGAACGCTTCCATCGCTCGCTCGATCTGACGCTCCAACTCCGGTGCGGTCATGATCTCAATGTCCCAACCGCACAACTTGCTGGCCAACCGAACGTTCTGCCCAAAACGCCCGATGGCTTGGGACAAATGCTCGTCGTTGACCAACGCGATGGCTCGCCCGATCATGTCGCACAACAACACCTGCTCGACCTGCGCCGGCTGCAATGCGTTTGGGATCAAGACCATCGGATCATCGCTCCAACGGACGATGTCGATCCTCTCGCCCGCCAATTCGCTGGTCACGTTTTTAATCCGGTTGCCTCGCATGCCCACACAAGCCCCAACGCAATCGATGCGCTGATCGGTGCTGCTGACGGCTACCTTGCTGCGATAACCAGGCTCGCGGCTGATCGCGTTGATTTTGATGACCCCTTCGGCAATCTCCGGAACCTCTTGCTCGAACAAACGCTGGACCAAGGTCCCTTTGGTCCGCGAAAGGATGATCTTGACGCGGTTTCCTGCCGCCTTGACTTCATAGATCACCGCGCGCACCCGGGAACCGTTATGATAAGCTTCCCCAGGAATCTGCTCATTTTTGGGCAAAATCGCTTCGACATTCCCAAGCTGGACGATCGTAAGCCCCTTTTCGGTCCGCTGCACGATGCCAGTTATGAGCTGTCCGACCTGCTCGTGAAACTCCTCGAGTCTCGCGTCGCGCTCGGCCTCTTTGAGCTTCTGAATAATCACTTGCTTGGCCGTTTGAGCACCGATTCGACCGATCTCGTCCTGGCTAAGCGTCTTGCCATCGACCGTCGCATTGATCGCACCGACCCCGCGCACGATGTGGATATCGACCTCGGCCTCCTCACCAAACTGTCGCTTCGCGGCGGTGATCAATGCCGCCTCGATCGCCTGCATGACCAATTCCGGGTCGATTTGCTTTTCTCGATGCAAGGAATCGACAATTCGAAGCAAATCTTGGGGATTCATGCTGTTTTTTTCATGCTAATGGTGGAGGTTTGGCGTCCCAAGTCTGCCTGGCCGATCAGGGAGTCGGGTACAGGATTTCTTGGGAGTTTGTGAATCGGGCAAGGCTACACGTAAACCACCGTAGTGTCAAGTTCCTACGAAACCCGATCCGACCGATCCGACTGATCCGACCGATCCGACTGATCCGACTGATCCGACTGATCCGACTGATCCGACTGATCCGACTGATCCGACTGATCCGACTGATCCGACTGATCCGACTGATCACTGATCCGACCGATCCGACCGATCCGACTGATCCGACTGATCCGACTGATCCGACTGATCCGACTGATCCGACCGATCTTTTTTCTTGAGGCTGGGGCTAGTCAATTGGGCAGCCTGTGCCGATACTGATAGAGGTCGTCGGTGCTTGCACCGGCGATACATCGGGGGCGAATTGGAATCGACCGGATGAGTTGAAGATTTTGGTGGCATGTCGTGGTTGGTCGAGAGGCCACGTTAATACTCGATCAAAAAAAGTAACTGCAGAGAATACTCTCGCACTGGCGGCCTAGTTTAGGCTTCCCAGGCACCCGGGGCCCGTCGGAGGCGCTGGAGTGCCTGTCGCAATTCCGAATCGCCATGACCCGTGTCTCGCACGGTGATGGTTAAAAAAGCTCGAGGCTGGCGCACCGCACCGATGCCAACGACGAACGTGGTGGGCGAGACAAATAAAAGTTGGCTAAGCATGTAGAGGCCGGATCGGAAGCATCACGGGACGCGGGTTCAATTCCCGCCGCCTCCATCACCCAGGCCACCGCAAGGTGACCAATGGCAATCAGACCCGCTGGATAACCCCAGCGGGTCTTTGCTTTTCTACCCAATAAATTCAAAGGGATCGCGAGTTATCGGTTCGAACCGACCATGCCAGCACGTGACTCACCCTTGGCCGATTTTCCGTCCAAAAGGGCTCTAAACCGCCAAAAGGCTCTAAATCGCGTGACTCACCCCAAATGCGTCACGCGATTGTTTACCCAATAA
>JAJTFB010000081.1 GCA_021300015.1 Pirellula sp.
ACTTCTTTGACTGCATTCGTTCGCGTAAGAAAACCGTTGCCAACCAAGACGTCATGCGGCGCTCGCATATCGCTTGCCATGCCGCCGCGATCGCTTGGATCCTCAATCGAAAGCTAACCATCGATCCAAAAACCGAGAGCTTTGTCGGTGACGCGCAAGCCAACTCGCTGAAAACTCGGCCTGATCGAGTTTGGCAATCACTTGCCTAACCTCTGGCCGACGCGTTAAGGTCGTAAAGGGGTCGAGCTTTAAACGATTGTTGCCGAGGATCGATGCGAAATCGCTTTCAGGCCGCTTTAGTTTCAGCCAAGGAAGACCTATGGTAGATCGATTGTCCCCAATCGATCGGCGCCTGAGCGCACCGTAGCCGGTGAGAGCAACAGCCAAAAAACCCGAAGACGCCGCCGCTTGCGCGTCGTGTAGAGCCATTGGGGGCAATGGCTCTACCAAGGAAGACACATGGTAGATCGATTGTCCCCAATCGATCGGAGCCTGAGCGCACCGTAGCCAAGTGGGAGCAACAGTTGAAAAACCCGAAGACGCCGCCGCTTGCGCGTCGCGTAGAGCCATTGGGGGCAATGGCTCTACCAAGGAAGACGCATGGTAGATCGATTGTCCCCAATCGATCGGCGCCTGAGCGCACCGTAGCCAGTGGGAGCAACAGCCAAAAAACCTCAAGACGCCGCCGCTTGCGCGTCGCGTAGAGCCATTGGGGACAATGGCTCTACCAAGGAAAGCCAAAGATGAAAATTCAGGACCGTTTTTGCACAACCTGAACGTTTTTCTGGCAACCTATTCCGCTTTTTGCAGTCTATAGACTAGGAGCGATAGCAAAACCGAGTTTCCTCGGTGAATTTGACCTAGCACTCCTTTTTGGCACCGCATTTGCTTATTTTGTTCATCCAGGAACTGGCAAGTATGCCAAATCAGACCGAAACGAGCCGAGAGCACCAGGAGATGTCCGAACATGAATCGACTTCCTAGCGATCAAACCCGCGAAAACCAAGGGAACTCCGAAAAGGTGTTGCTCACCGGTTCCCTTTTGGCCGCAAGTCCCTGGGCCCGCGAACCGAACTTCCGTAATTCCGTCTGCCTAATCGTCGAGCACGGTGAGGAAGGGACCGTAGGGGTAGTTCTCAATCGGCCCATGGAACTCGATCCGAAACCTCTGATGAGCTTTCTTTTCGAAGGACAGGAGCAAGTCGCGATGGCTTCGGCTGCCGCTCCGCTGACGCATTTTAATTTTGGGGGGCCCAACAACGGTCCCATCCTGGCGATCCACAACGAATCGGCGTTGGCCGAGGGTGGCAATAACCATGGGGTATACCTCTCAGCCCAACTTCCAACGCTTCGACAGTTGGCCCAAAACTCACCCGAGCACCTAAGGTGGTTTATCGGCCATGCGGCTTGGGCAAAATCCCAACTCGAGCAACAGATTGTGGACCATCATTGGCTTGTGGTTCCTGCGGTTCCCGAGATCGTCTTCGAAAAAGAGGAATCCATGTGGAAGCGAGCGATCGAATTCTATGGCGATTCGGTCCTTTCGGAGTTCCCCGGGGTCGGCAAGCATCCTCAGCGTGCGGCCTACAACTAGCTCGTGGTCTACAGACCAGAGCGCAAGCCCCCCTGCCCTGCTCGGCTTAGAATCGGCGGGCAACTTCTTGCGGGAAATGCGTTTTGTAGGGTTTTTTTCTTCTGCCCTGAGCATCGATCTAGCCGAAAAAGATTATGAAAGTGGGATTTTGCCTCCCGAAGGAACTTTATCGGTTTTGACGCCTCTAAAGTCCTGAGGCGGTAGGTTTCGAACCTTTTGCAAGCCGAAGCTGCTTGCGAGATTCCTATGTCCGGATAGGCCGAAAGTAACATTTCGTCCGAAAATAGGGGTCTTCGCGATTAGTTGGTTGAATTCAGGGGTGGGCCTAACTACTTTCAAAGTCCGCACGGGGTTTGGCTGAGACGTTGAGCCAAGAGTCCCCGGAGCCAGTCACTTTACTGCATATGGTGGAAGTTTCGATGAGCGCTTCGCAAAATCGCAGAGTCCGGGAACGTAAGAACAGTCAATCTACCAAGAAGAGTTTTTTGAGCCGCATGCTGCGGCTCGAGTCGCTTGAGCGCCGCGAACTGATGGCCGCGGACTTCGCTCCCTTTCACAATTATCTCGCCTCGACGGATGTCGACGGGGACTTCAAAATCTCCCCCCTCGACGCGTTGATGGTGATCAATCAAATCAACACCACCGGGTCGGGCTCCTTGGCAGGCCGCCAAGCTCCGACCAGCCGAGTCGGTCTTGTCGATGCCGACGGCGACAATTCGCTTTCGCCCCTCGATGCGCTCTTGGTGATCAACTCGATCAACCGCGGCGAAGGGGTCGGGGAACTCGCAGAAATCAAGTACGAGTTCTACGCTTTAAACGATAACGGCACCTTGGGCGCCAACTTGGACCCCAACCCCAACGACTTCGTTTACGAAGCGAACGTGAGCACCGGACAGAAGTTCGTCATCCGAACCTTGATGGCCGACCTTCGCGGCAACCCCTCTGGGATCTTCAGCGCCTACCACGATCTGAACTTCACCAACCGTGATGGTTCGGCTGCCGAAAAGATCCAACTCCAGTGGTCCGAGTACAACTCGTTGAAGCTTCGACAAAGCGACCCGAATGGAACCATCGGTGGCAGCTTCCGACTCGCCTACGGATCGGAGATTTCCTCGTTGATCCCGATCGCAACGACCTCCCCACGACCCGGGGTTACGATCCCTAGCAAATCGGGAACGGCTGACAATATCCGGACCGCCTTAGAAGGCCTTCCTGGGATCGGTGCCGGCAACGTCGTGGTGAATGTCAATGAGATCGATCCGGATCCAGGGTTCAACTTCGACATCTTCTTCCGGAACACCAAAGCTCGCACCGACATGCCCAACGCGTCGATCGCCGAGAACAACCTGACGGCGACCCTTGGGGTCATCAACCCGACCATCACATTCCAAGACAACCCAGCGCCGAGCCAAACCGTCGTGGCCCGGGCCGCGATGAATTACAAGCCGATCACCACTCAGTTCCCGTTGTACGTCAACGGTCCGAACGGTGTGTTGGACGAATCGTCCGCAGCGACCGGCAAACGAACCGTCAAGAACCTCGGTAGCTTCTCGAACTCCAGCGCACCGATCCCGAGTGCCTCGGCATCGAACTTCTTCGGAATCGTCGATACGGCTTTCCGTGCCGGTGCTTCTGGGACCGTCGATTTGGCCGCCACGGTTTCGCAATTGCCACCACCTGGAAGCCAGGGTGAAAACCTCGGCATCGCTCTGTACAACGCGACCGGCGTCTATTTGACCTCAAGCCAAGTGATCTTGCCGACGGCGGTGATCAACGTCCAAGACCGCCTGACTGCGGTCAACGATGTCTTCACGATCAACGAAGACGCACCGGTCAACAGCTACAACGTTGTGGCCAACGACGTCGACCGATTCGGAACCTCGCGAGGCATCATCTCGGTCACCCAGCCGGTCGAAGGCGGAACGGTTTCGTTTGATGGGGTCGGTACGGCCCAGACCATCCGGTTCACTCCAGCAGCCAACTTCAATGGTCCCGTAACGTTTACCTACACGATTCGCAACAACATCAACGATGTCGCGACCGGTACGGTTACCATGAACGTCACCGCGGTCAACGATGCACCGATCGTGATCAACACGGCCTTCAGTGTGACCGAAGATCCTGCGTCGCCTCTGCTGATCGCTCCTACGGATGTCTTCTCGCCAGGCCCTGCCAACGAGTCGTCCCAATTGATCACCTTGTCGATCGTCACCCCGCCACCTGCGAACCAGGGGACTGCGGTGATCAATGCTTCGGGCATCCTCGAATTCACCCCCGCGGCGAACTTCGTCGGCACGGTCAACATGGTGGTTCGTGGTACCGACAACGGCACACCAGCACAATCGACCAACGCCACGCTGACCGTGACGGTCTCCGCCGTCAACGACGCTCCGGTGATTGTGCAGTCGACCTTCAGCGTTGCTGAAGACACCGCCGCTGGCGTTGTGATCCTTCCAACTCAGATTTTCGCCCCCGGACCTTCGAACGAATCGGCCCAGACGATCACGCTCTCGCTGATCACCTTGCCGACGGCTTCCGAAGGTGTCGCGACGATTCTGCCCAACGGTTCACTCCGGTTCATACCAGCAGCGAACTTCTTCGGGCCAGTGATCTTCACCGTTCGCGGAACCGACAACGGGTCCCCTGCCCTTTCGACCGACGCGACCTTGACCATCAACGTCACTCCAGTTAACGATGGCCCAATCGCTGTCGATGATACCGGGGCGATTGCTCGCTTCAATGTGATCGGCCTGACCGGAACTGCGACTCCGCTCGATGTGATGCGAAACGATAGTCCCGGTCCTTTCGAGTCCAGCATCGATTCGATCAGGATCCTATCGGTGACGACCACGACTTTGGGAGCAACGGTAACTCTCAACGCCGACCGAACCCGCGTGATCTACACGCCACCTGCGACGGCAGTCAATCAAACCGATTTCTTCAACTACACGATCGAAGACAACGCGGGGCTGACAAGCACGGCTCGCACCGAAGTCTTCATCCTCCCGCCGACGTTCCCATTCGCCGTCGATGACCAGTTCTCGACTACCGAAAAGACCGTCGATACCAGCTATCCGATCAATGTTACAGCCAACGACTTCGTCAATGACGGATTCGTCAGCCAGCTCCTCTCGATCGTTCAGCAACCCGAGGCTGGCAAAGGTACAGCGACCGTTGTCGGAACCGATACACCGGACGATCCGAGCGATGACCGCGTCGTTTACACCGCACCAGCGCACGTCAACGGCGGACCGATCTTGGTGGTCTACCAAATGACCGATAGCAAGCCTGGTAGCGTGCCGGTCAATGCGACCTTGACCATTCAGATCTCCGAAGTCAACGATCCGCCGGCTCCATTCGGCAAGAACGTTTCGGTCAACGAAGATACGACTCTGGATATCAACGGCCAAGCGTTCACCGGCGATATCAGCCGAGGACCTTTCGAAGATAGCCAAACGCTTACGATCACCAGCCTCCAGTTGCTCACTCCAGGGGCAGGCACCGTATCGCTCGTCGATGGCAACATTCGATTCGTCCCATCGGCGAACTTCAACGGTACAGCAGAAGTCCTCTACACGGTCCGCGACAACGGAACGACCGCCGGTGCTGCCGATCCTCGCAGTGCGAGTGCCACGCTGACCATCAGTGTCTCGGCTGTCAACGACGCACCGATCACGGTCGCGAAGACTTTGCCAACCCCGCCAACGGTTTACTTGGAAGGCAACACCACAACCATTCCGGTTGCCGATGTGATCGCAGGTGACCGACCAGGTCCTGAGAACGAGTCGGCCCAAACGGTCTCTCTGAGCGAGATCGTCGGATCCTTGACCACGACCAAGGGTGGTACGGTCACTCGCAGCGGCAGCAACCTGATCTACACCCCACCCCAGTTCTTCAACAGTCTTGTCGATGGGCTCGATTCCTTTGTCTACAGTGTGTTTGACAACGGAACGCCATCGCTGAGCTCGACCGGGACCGTCAGCCTGTATGTCAGTGAAGTCAACAACCCACCGGTTGCTGATGATCTGGAACGCGATGTGTTCGCAGGCGTCAACACCGTCATCGATCTGTCGGCAGCCTTGGCGGCCATGAACAAGGGTGCTCCGAACGAATCGGGTCAAACCCTCAAGATCACCGACTTGATTTTCAACGGTCCGATCCCAGGAACCCTGACCCTCAACCCCAACGGCACGTCCCTGACCTACTTCGCTCCACTTGGAACCAACGAGTCCTTCTCGTTCCAATACCGAGTCGAGGACAACGGAACGACTGCCGGTCAGGCCGATCCTTTGGCTGACGTAGGAAGCTTCACCATCAAGGTCCTACCGTTCCAGCCCAGCTCGATCAAAGGACTTGTTTACGTCGATGACAACTTCAACGGAGTCTACGACAACAACCCAGCAGGTGCCGTTGAGCTTCCTGTCGGCGGTGTCGAAGTCACCCTGAGCTACGCAGATCCATCGAATCCGGCCAACACCATCACCATGGTCGAAATGACCGATGCGGACGGGTCGTACGACTTCGAGTTGTTGCCCCCAGGCACCTACACGGTCAGCTATGTCAATCCAGCGTCGATGATCGAATCCAATTCGGCCATTCGCTCTCAAACGTTCACGATCAATCCTCCGGGTGGCCAGAACCTCGTGCGTCAGTTCCCCGTCTTGGGCATCAACCCATCCTACGGGTCTGCCATCGAGTACTTCGCATCGAGCTTGTACCTCAAGGATGCGACGCTCCGATCGCGGGGTATGTACGCCATGGTCAACTCGACCTCCGGTTACTCCGAGTGGACCTCTCGCAAAGACGGATTTGAGAACGATCGATTCCATGAAGTTGTACTCAGTGCCGATGGCAGCCGAGCCTACCTCACTGCGGTTCGGGGCAATGGACAAGTCTTCACGGCTGTCTTGAACGAGAAGAAGCAATTCCTACGAATTCCTGCCGGCAGCGGATTCCAATACGTGCGAATCCTGGCCAGCTCCTCGGACTTGGTCTGGAACCCAGTGGACATCAACAGCCCACAGCTTTCGGCTCCGGGTTACCTCGACGCAGTCGACAACTACTTCACCCAAGAAGGCTGGAACGTCTAGTCGATTCAGCCGGGGGCACTGACCCAAGGCAATCACCAAAAAAGGCCCTGCGAACCGCAGGGCCTTTTTTCATTGGTGGCGACCACCTCGCTTATGGGTTATCATGGGGCAACCCCGCGAGGGCGAAACGCGCCCTCCTGCCCTGCCCCACCACAGACTGTCCTGCCCCTCAAGCCCCCTGCCCTACCCCAACTCGTCCGCACCAGTTAGCCGCACTCAGTTATCCGCACCAGTTAGCCGTCCTGCTTGGACGCATCCTTAGTATCCCTTTGCACGCTTCAGAATCGTATCCACCGGTAAATGAGCAACTCCAACACACCATCCCCGTCTTCCACACAACCTAGCAGCACAGTCACGTGGCTCATCCTGGTCATGGCATCGATCGGATTTGCATTCGACATCTACGAGCTGTTGATGTTGCCGCTGATCATCAAGCCGGCCATCGCTGCCCTGAGCGCACCGTTGGTCGAACAACTCGTCAGTGGCGGGATGCCCAAACCCCAAGCCAT
The DNA here is from genome assembly GCA_021300015.1 of Pirellula sp. Taxonomy (GTDB): domain Bacteria; phylum Planctomycetota; class Planctomycetia; order Pirellulales; family Pirellulaceae; genus JBKCUI01. Next base: position 7,194 of record JAJTFB010000081.1, read on the forward strand.
GGCATTGTGGGCTCCAGGGGGAGACAACTACGTGCAATGGGCACGAACCCTCTTCTTCATTCCGGCCCTTATTGGAGGCATCTTTGGCTTGCTCGGCGGATACCTTACCGACCTCCTTGGACGTCGGCGAGTCCTGACCGGTTCGATCCTTCTATATGCGTTCTCGGCCCTTGCGGCTGGCTTCGCCAAAGACCTCAATTGGCTTTTGTTTTTCCGCTGCTTGGTCTTCATCGGAGTGTGCGTCGAGTTCGTCGCCGCGGTGGCTTGGCTTGCCGAGCTGTTCGATGATCCCAAGAAAAAAGAGAAGGCCTTAGGATACACCCAGGCCTTCTCGTCGATTGGCGGACTCTTGGTCGGCCTAGCAGCCATCTTGGCTACTTGGCTCGCTCAAAAGCAGTGGCTTCCAGCGATCTATGGACAGCATGAAGCTTGGCGATACACGCTGATCTCCGGGGTGATCCCCGCGCTTCCCTTGATCCTGATTCGTCCGTTCCTGCCTGAGTCTCCCAAGTGGCAACAAAAGAAACTCTCCGGGGCGCTCAAGCGTCCGAGCATCGCAGAACTTTTCTCTCCCGCTTTGGCCCGTACGACCATCATCACGACCATCCTCTTTGCAGCCAGCTACGGCATCGCCTTTGGCGCTATCCAACAACTGCCCCAAATCCTCGCCGGGCACGCTAGCATCGTTAAGGATTCTGAGGCCCAGGGAAAACAGATCATCCAAGCCGAAGAGGCCAAAATAGGAAAGGAACTCCCAGAGGGTCGCAAGAAGGCCATCGTCGGGAATTTTCGAGACGAAGAGGTCGCCAAGGTCACGATCTTCCAAGAGGTCGGCGGGTTGGTCGGCCGTGTTCTCTTGGCCGTCCTCGCCCTGGTCGTCGTCAGTCGCCAAGCACTCCTGCGGATGTTCCTGATCCCGGCGGCGATCTTCGTACCCCTGCTGTTCTACTGGATCAGCACTTCGTATAAAGCAGAAGATTCGCTCATCTGGATCAAGGCGGGGATTTTCTTTGCCGGCCTCTTTACCGTCGCCCAATTCAGCTTCTGGGGCAACTACATACCTCGCGTTTTCCCGCTGCACCTTCGAGGTACCGGCGAGAGCTTTGCAGCGAACATCGGTGGCCGAATCCTCGGCACCCTAGCGGCCTTTCTAACCATCACCTTCTCGGCCTCCAAGCCACCCGATCCGGGCCGAATCGCCTTGGCCGGTGCAGCCGTCGCCGGAGGCTATGCGATCCTGGGGCTGATTCTCAGTTGGATGCTGCCCGAGCCCAAGGAAACGATCGAAAATGAATGAGCCGTTTGCCAACTGACTCACGCCTCGACTCAAGCACTGCACGATCGGTAATGCCATCGAACTCCTTTGCCAATCAGCTTTTTGCCTCCATCGAGCGATCGAGAACCCTCGAACAGTTGCTTCAGGAACCGCTCGCTTGGCTCGCCATGCACGGCAATTGGTCGACCCTCTGGGTCATGACACCCACCAAAGGAGCTTGGAAAAAACTCATCGCAGTCGGCAAAGCAGTCTCGCATCCTCCCGCCGACGCGTCCCTCTCGGAGTGCCTCGACACTCGGAGGCCCCAGACGACTCCAAGCTGGACTCTCCATCCACTTGCCCATGGGTCCGCCAACGGATCGTCGGGCTCCTCCGCGACGAACCTCCATCGCGGTGAGCTGATCCTCTGTTTTGCAAATCCCAATCCACAAGCCTCAGAACCGTTAGCCCAGGAGTCCCTCCGAGAGCAGCTTGGACTGCTCGCCCAAGGGGTCGAACTGTGGCAACAACAACTGCGCAAATCTAGGGACGTCGTCCGCTTGAGCCAGATCCTCGAGGTCGCCGCCAACTGGCATGCGCATCAGGATCTCGATCGGCTCTTGCAGGACATCGCGCAAGCGGCCACCGGTCTATTGCGGAGCGATCGCGCAAGTATCTTTCTTTGGGACAAGCAATCGCGGGAACTCGTCGGCCACCCTGCTTTGGGAATGGAGGGCAAACCCCTTCGCATCGCCGACGACAAGGGGGTCGCAGGAGCGGTCCTTAAGAGTCAACAACCCCGCCGGTGGGACCGATCGGATCTGACCGACGAGGTCGACCGACGCGTCGATACCAGCAGTGGGTATCGAACCGACTCGCTGCTGGCAGTTCCCCTGAACGACTTGAAAGGAAAGCCCATGGGGGTTTTCGAAGTCATCAATCACATCGATGGCCGTTTTGACCAGCAGGACGAAGACGAGTTGATCGAGTTGGCTAGGCACGCCTCAGCGGCCTTGTCCAACACCCAAACCATGCAGCGTTTGATCCAAACCCGCGACCGCTTAACGCAGGATGCGGTGCATCAAGTCCAGCTCATCGGCTCCTCGCAAGAGATGCTCAATCTCAAATCCACCATCGCTCGAGTCGGCGATACGGACCTTGCAGTCCTGCTGCTCGGTGAAAACGGAACCGGCAAAGAGGTCGTCTCGCGCCAGATCCACTATCAGAGCAAACGTCGCTACGAACCGTTCATCGCCGTCAACTGCGCTGCGATCACCGAGACGCTCCTCGAGAGCGAACTGTTCGGACACGAAAAAGGGGCCTTCACCGACGCCCATGATACCAGGTCTGGGAAATTCGAATTGGCCTCCGGAGGAACCCTGTTTCTCGACGAAATCGGAGACATGAGTTTAGGGGGCCAAGCAAAACTGCTGCGGGTGCTCGAAGAGAAAGTGGTCGTGCGGGTCGGAGGTTCCACCGCGATACCCGTCAATGTGCGCGTCATCGCCGCGACGAACCAAAACCTTGTCGATCTTGTCCGTCAGAAGAAATTCCGCGAAGACCTCTACTTCCGCCTCACGGTCGTGACCTTGAATCTGCCACCCCTGAGGCACCGAGCCGACGACGTACTGCAATTGGCAGACTTCTTCCTGACGACGTTTTGTGCCAAGATCGGGCGCAGTAAACCGACCCTGAACGCATCGGCGAAAAAACGGCTCACCAGCCATCCATGGCCCGGCAACGTCCGCGAGTTGAGAAACATTATCGAACGGATCGCTTACCTGACGACCGACGAAGTCATCGAGGATTCCGAGATCGACTTCGTACGTTCCCCGAGAGCCGATGGAGAGAGTGACTCGGAGCGAATCGATCTTTCGAAGCCCCTGGCCCAAGCGACCGACGACTTCCAAGCCCGGTACATCGAACAGCAACTCAAGGCGTGCAAGCGGAACATGACCCTTGCGGCCGAACGCATGGGCATGCAGCGGTCGAATCTTTACCGCAAAATGAAGCAACTCGGGATGAATCATCACGAACCCGAGTCGTCGGGGAACTCCTGATGTCCCCGGTTTTTTCTGTTGAAAAATGGATTATGCTATGTTCCGTCTGACTCATGCTCATCCCTGTGCTCACCCCTGAGCTTGTCACCATGCTGGCCTTGCCGTCAGCCTCATTTTTCCTCAACGACTCGAACCGACTCAAATGCTCAGCACCCTTGGTTTTCGCGCTGCGGTCTTGGCGATCTTTTCCCTGGGAACTCTCAGCGCTGCGGGGTGGACCCGAGCCGAAGAGCCAATCGAACTGCAAGGTGAGTACCTCAAGAACACTCGTGGGATCCAAGTGGCCGCGTTGGACAAAAATGTCTTCCGCGTGACGACCTACCAAGGCGGCTTGCCAGGCGAAGGCTGGGACAAAGGGCCGGTCCAAGTCGTCGAGGTCGACCAAGACGAACTCAAGGACATCCTCGAGGGAGCCAGTGCCCTCAAGCGGACAAGCCCAACGCTCGGTGCCAAGCCTCCCAGTGCCGCGATCGTCCTTTTCGACGGAACCCAAGCCAGCATCGACAAGCACTGGGCAAGCGGTGCGAAACTCATCGAAGGGGATTTGCTCCTGGCCGGTTGCACCACCAAAAACAATTTCCGTGACTACCGACTCCACCTGGAATTCCGAACCCCGTTTGTCCCCAAAGCCCTTGGACAAGGTCGCGGCAACAGCGGCGTGTATCACCAAGGGCGATACGAAACCCAAGTCCTCGATTCCTTCGGGTTCGACAATGAAGGAAACACTTGCGGTGCGATCTACGGCGTAAAACCCGCCGACTTCAACGCATGCTTACCCCCATTGCAATGGCAGACCTACGACGTCGAATTCACCGCAGCACGCTGGGATAGCGACGGGAAAAAAATCTCCGACGCGAAGTTGAGCGTATGGCTCAACGGTTTCCCTGTGCATCGCAATCAAAACGTTCCAGGTTCCACAACGGCAGCCCCCGTCAATGAAAGCCCCAGCGACGGACCACTGTACCTCCAAGACCACGGCAATCCGGTCGGCTATCGAAACATCTGGCTCGTTCCCCTGGATGCCGACCAAGTCGCACGACGACCGCGAGTCGCCGGTTACGAACGCCTTGCGGCCACCAGCAGCACGCTTGCCGATCAACAACTCAGCGGGCGACTCCTCATCGGCGAACTCGGCTGCATCAGTTGCCATGCCCCAGGGAAATCCGGCCAAGTCTTCGAACAAAAAAGTGCGCCGGTGCTGGAACAAGTTGGTAGCCGACTGAAAGCTGGATACATCGCCTCGATGCTCAGCGATATCCACGGCAATAAGCTCGGGACGACCATGCCCGACTTGCTCCATGGCATGAACGAACCACAACGGGCTCAAGCTGCAAAAGCACTAGCCGCCTACTTGGAATCCACCGGAAAGAGCCGCAAGCATTCCCGCTCCGACGCCCAAGCCGTCGCGCGAGGCAAGCAACTCTACGAAAAGATCGGCTGCGCTGTGTGCCATGGCGACACCGATGGTTCCGGCCTGACCGCCACGTCGGTCCCACTCCCGGACCTTGCCAGGAAATATTCCTTCGATGGCCTAGCGTTGTTCCTCAAACAACCCCACGACGTGCGACCCTCCGGACGTATGCCCAACATGCATTTGGATGACAACGAAGCTCGCGATCTGACGCATTTCTTCCTCCAAGCGATCGATCCGGCCGATGCCCAACCCAACACCAAATTTTCCGTTTACGAAGGCAATTGGAATAAACTCCCCGATTTCAAAACGCTCCAACCGATCGCCTCGGGGACTTGCGAAGGTTTCGATCTGTCGGTCGCGGGCAGAACCAATAACTTCGCAGCGAGGTTCGAGTCTTACGTCGTGCTCGAGCAACCTGCCAAAGTTCGCTTTCACCTAGGGTCCGACGACGGAAGCCGATTGCTCGTCGACGGCAAAAAGGTCGTCGATGTCGACGGCGTCCATCCTCATCAAACCAAATCCGAAGAGATCCAACTGGCTGCCGGTCCTCACCTAGTGGTCGTCGAGTACTTCCAAGGAGGTGGCGAATGGACCGTCGACTTGCAGTGGGAAAGCCCTCTGTTTGTCAAGCAACCGATCGATGGATGGCTCCAACTCGGACCCGATCAACCGCGAAAAACCGCCACCGAAGAAGAATCCAACCCGGCCTCGATCGCCGAAGGAAAAGCCCTTTTTCAATCGGTCGGTTGCGTGCAGTGCCATACGATGAAGGATACCGACAAAGCCGCATCGGCACTGGCCAAAGCGCCACCGATCGATGCGCTCAAAACCGACGCAGGATGTTTGGCAACCCAGCTCCCCAGCGGTCTTCCCAACTATCGACTGACCGCTCTTCAGAAAGAAGCCATCATCGCGGCCCTTGCGGCCGCCCCCCAAGCAGAGATTTCTCCAGAAGACCACTCGAAGTACACGCTTGCGAAACTCAATTGCATCGCTTGCCATCAACGCAACGATTGGGGAGGCCCAGAATCCGATAAACTCGATCGATTCACTTCCACCATCCCGGAAATGGGAGACGAAGGAAGACTCCCCCCGCGTTTGACGGGAGTGGGTGACAAACTCACGGACGACTATTTGAACCGAGTCCTCTCCGAAGGGGCACGCCATCGTCCCTACATGCTTGTGCGTATGCCCAAATACGGTTCGGCCACCCAGGGGCTCGCCGAGCACTGGAAGCAATCCGATCGACCCGCACAAGACTCCGTGGCCCAAGCCCCCGATGAAGCGGAAATTCGAACGCTCGCCTCAGGGCGACTCCTGGCCGGAAACAAAGGCCTCTCCTGCGCGCAGTGCCATACGTTCGGCAACCAACGCGCCACTGGGATCCAAGCCATCAATATGCTCACGATGACCGAGCGACTTCGCCCCGAGTGGTTCCGAAGGTACATGCTCGAACCGACCAAGTACCGGCCTGGAACTCGAATGCCCGCAAGCTTTCCCGATGGGACAAGCGTCCTGAAGTCCGTCTACGAGGGACATGCGGACCATCAGATCGCCGCCCTTTGGAAGTACTTGTCCCAAGGAACTCAAGCGGCGATTCCCGAAGGGCTCCAACGCGATCAGATCGTCCTGGAACCTCAGGACCAACCCATCCTCTATCGAAACTTTCTCGAAGGTCTTTCCGCACGCGGGATCGCCGTAGGTTACCCCGGCGGATTGAATATCGCCTGGGATGCCCAATCCATGAACTTGGCCAAACTCTGGCAAGGTCAGTTCATCGATGCCTCGATGCACTGGCGCGATCGCGGAGTCGGACGTCAAAAACCTCTCGGGGACCTCGTCCTCAACTACGAATCGCGCCCCGCTGTCGCTTGGCTCAACGACCCCGCAGAGGCGTGGCCTGAGTCGAATGCTGTGACGAAAAACTACAAGTTCCTCGGCTACAAAACCGACAAGTCCGGTCACCCGACGTTCCGTTACAAGCTCAGCAATGCGAACCCCGGCGCAGAAGCGATCGTCGGCGATCGAGCCGAGCTGAGTGTCGGGCCCAAGGATGCACCAGGACTCAAGCGGACCCTCTCGTTCCAAGTCCCCAAGAGCGCGACGAATGCGAAGCTCTACGTACGCTTGGCCGAAGGAGCCCAGATCGTTTTAGACGGCAAGAACACTTGGACAGTCGACGATAAGTACCAGATCACCGTGCCCGAGGCAGTCGCATCGA
>JAJTFB010000082.1 GCA_021300015.1 Pirellula sp.
TCCATCATCAGCTTGTACTGGTCCCTCCGGCGCTTGACGCATCTGGGTTCGAATCTGCCCGGTCTACAACCGACTCTACATTGCGATATGCAGCGAAGAATCTGGCGAAACATCTCATCGGGAGTCTTGGCGGAAAAGCATGCCACATCCCAATTCGAAAGGATGTACTGACAAGTCGACACAAAGCTGATCTGTCTCGGAAGGATCGACTCCTGTTTCGCCGCAAGTCCCACGGTCATTCTTACAAGGTTGTAGGCCAGTAGTTTCATCCAGAATTCAGTGTTGACCATCGGTGGCGACTTGCAACGCATTAAATCCATGTTTAAGTGCGTCTTGATGTTCCGGATATCGAGTTCGACATTCCAGCGAAAGCTATAAAACTCTGCAATTTCGTTAGCCGAAGCACCTTGCTCGCCAGATTGCTCCAGCATGTCTGTGACGACAACAAACGGGCTCTGCTTGCGCCCTGGCTCGGAAACAACATACCTCACCTCTCGGAATTCAAGCTGTTCTGGGAGGCTCCTATACATCTGATCGGTCATCCAGTTCGGACGAGATCCCCGTTTCCAAGTCACGATGTGATCGTTCTTTCCAAGCCGTCTTCCTTTGCGGAAGTCGGTATGGCGAGCTTGATGTTTGCGGAAGCAAACATGGACCCCTTTTTGCATCAGCATCGCAATGAGCCAGTAACTACAGAAGTGCCTGTCGGCAACAACGACATCCCCAGCCTTGAGACTCGACAAGAGATGGCGAAGCATAGCAATCTCGCTAGTGTCTTTCCCTTGATACGGGCCGATCGCAGCATCCAATAAGCAACCAGTTCCCAAATGGAGTAAAGCCACCACACGAGCGATCGGGAATCCCAAGCCTGGCTTTTGGGCGGTATGTTGGGGATAGACGGCTTGATTCTTTGGCGTATCGGACATTTTGAAGGTAAAGCCATCGATCAGCACCGTATTGCGTTTTTTCCATCGCCAAGACTCATCCTGGGTCTCTAGGACGAGCGACGCGATGCGCATTGCGAGTTCACGAATTGCCGATGGCTTAAGTTTGGCTCTTGCGTAGCAGTAGTCCCCTGTATTGGCATGAGGGGCGTTTCGTCCTATCTGAATCAAGAAGGTCGAGATTCTTGCCACGGCAGCTTGGCACGTAGCGTCTTTACCGTCTCGCAACACTTGGCAAAGGAAAGCCCACGTAACGATGGCCGAATGAAAGACGCCTCCAAAGAGACACTTGTGCTTGCCGAGGACCTCGCGGAGCAATTCTTCGGGGAGCAGCTCCGGAAGACGTTCGACTGGAAAAGCACTAAGGACGCGCTGCAACTTGAAGGTGCATTGGCGCCTTGATTTTGGTAGAGACATCCTACGAAAAAACCTTCCTTGGCTAGTTAGCGCTTGCAAGGAAGGTTCTGGATTTTAGCCAAGGCAGGTTTTTGAAGTCATCATCAATTGCCAAAGCTCGCGGAAGTATAACAAAAATCTTCCACGTGCCGCTAGAGAACTTGCGCTCTGACCCCAGGCGTACAGTGCCATTCGTGCCAGGCACCTTTGCGAGCCCAAGTCGGAATGCTGGCAAATCGCTTCCACGCGACTTGTTCCTGGCACCGATGAAGGGTTGCTTCTAAATCGCCCAAACGCCGGCGCTGGTCGGTTCACGTCGGAAGTGACCTGCCGAGAACCACTGGCCTGAAGAGTCCGATCTGTCGGATCACTTGCACGACGGGAACAAAGTCCTTAGGCTAAACGCAACGTTTTTCCAATTCCCCTTTTCACTTTCGCACTGCAGCGACCCAAGCTATGGCTAATCGATTTCGTCCACTCCTCGGTGTAGCGATGCTGGGTCTTGCGATGCTGCATCTATGGAGTTGGCCTGACTGCTGCGCCCGGGCAGATTGGCCCGGCTTGCTCGGCCAAAAACGCGATGGCTTTAGTTCAACCTCTGTCACTCTTGCGGATCACTCCAAAGCTCCACCCAAAATTCGGTGGGAAGTCGATGCGGGACAAGGCTACGCCGGAGCAGCCATCGCGGAAAATCTAGTGATTCTTTTCTTCCGAGATGGCCAGGAAGACATCGTACAAGCTGTTTCGCTCGACAAGGGGAATACGATTTGGAAAACAAACTTCCCGGCCACTTATCAACAAGGTATCGATCGGGATACCGGTCCGCGTAGCGTCCCGCAGATCGCCCAAGGAAAAGTCTTTGCCTACTCAGCCGCCGGAACACTCCACTGCGTCGATCTCCAAGATGGCCGCAAACTATGGTCCCGGGAACTTCGAAAAGACTACAATGCCGAAGACGGGTATTTCGGCGCCGGCAACAGTCCTCTGATCGTCGACACGTCGGTGATCGTCAATGTCGGCGGACGCAAAAAAGGTGGAGTTGTCGCGCTCTCGATCGCCGATGGGAAAACCCTCTGGGCCAGCACAGATGCCGATGCTAGCTACGCTTCTCCAATCCTCTGGAAACAAGACCTCGTCGTTCCGACGCGCTTGGCCACTTACGGGATGAACCCCGCCGACGGATCCGTCCGATGGCAAATCCCCTTCGGACAACGCGGACCGACGGTCAACGCAGCGACCCCGATCATCACCCTAGAGGACCAACTGTTCCTAACATCTAGCTATGGGATCGGCTTTGTCATGGCCAAGCAAGCGTCAGGCTCGATCGAAATCGTTCAAAAAGGGGATTCGATTTCTAGCCAATACGCCACCCCGGTCTGTGTCGGTCGAAACATTTTTGGAAGCGACGGGCGCGAGGATGGCGGAGAGACCGATTTCCGATGCATCGATGGCAAAACGGGTACAACGGTCTGGACCAAGTCCGGCATGCCGATCTGCCATACCATCGCGATACGCTCGGAGAATCCAAATCCCAAGGAAAATCAAGGCGCAAACTTGCTCCTGGTCGGAATCAACGGGAAATTATGGCACTTGCCCGCCTCCCGAGAGGGCTTCAAGCCGGTTTGGTCCACGCAGCTTCCGGAGGGAAAATACCGCGCTTTGCCCGCGATGTCCAAAAATTTGCTTGTCGTCAGGACCTCCGGCGGTTCCAATTCTAAGTGGCGTTGTATTGAACTCTAAGCATTGATTGGCAAGCTTAGTTCAGTCGACGACTCAGCAGCGACCCTGCGGCGAACTCTGCGGCGATGAGTGAAACGAACCCTAAAGACGCTCCACCTGGCAACCACCCGACGATGAGGCATCTGATCGGCTCATCGCTCTTGAGCCTCTTGGTCGTCCTAATCCTGCTGGTCGTGCTCCGCTTTCTCTTGCCCCCCATGCTCGAGTTCTCCAGGTACTCATGGCACCGCGGACATTTGCGGGCCGAATACGAGCAGTCGGCCCAAAGGCTCGAAAAGATTTCCTTGGACGGGCTCTCGGAAGTGTCTCGATGGGTCACCAAGCGGGCTCAACCGAGCGTCGTGCACATTACCGTTTCGAACCAGCAACCCCTCAACGCGACGCTCAGCCGCAAACCCAAGGATACTGTCCCTAGGACCGGTCCGAACCGCGAAACGCGTTGGAACTCCGAGGGCATCCTCGATGGCCTTAGCCCCAGCGGCCAAGGCAGCGGCGTGATCGTCAGCGACGATGGCCACATCCTGACTAACCACCATGTCCTCAACGGTGGAGTCGACATCACCGTCTATCTGGCCGACCAGCGGATCGTCCAAGCTGAAATCATCGGCGTGGATCCCACCACCGACTTAGCTCTCCTGAAAATCGACGCCCATGACCTTTTGCCTATCGACTGGGGTGATAGCGACAACACCGAAATCGGCTCGCCCGTTTGGGCCATCGGAAGTCCCTTTGGCCTGACCGGATCGGTCTCTTTCGGAATCCTTAGCGGCAAGCATCGTGTCGATCTAAACGCCAATCCTCAATACCGAAGCTCTCGTGAACGGATCTCCTCGAGGTACTCGGATCTGATGCAAAGCGACGTAGCGGTCAATCCGGGCAACAGCGGTGGACCGCTGGTCAACGGCCGAGGAGAACTCATCGGCATCAACACCGCCATCGTGGGCGAAACCTATCGAGGCGTTAGCTTCTCGATCCCCTCGAGCGTCGCAAAAACCGTATACCAGCAATTGGTCCAACACGGACGCATTTGCCGCGGATGGCTAGGGGTCGAACTGGTTCCTGAAATCCTCTCCGATACAACATCGACATCGTGTCGGTCGAACAAGCCATCGATACGATACGAGATACGCCAGCGGGCGATACCATCGATATCCATTTGCAACGCGACGGCCAAACACAGGTCGTCCAAGCCACCCTAGGGGAACTCCGATTCGCACCATGACTCCATCCAATTTGCCCTCGTTTCGCTGCAATGGATTATTCGCAAAAAAAGTATTCTTTTTTTTGCTTGCCGCTTGCGCTCTTTGGGCCCCTGGTCTGAGCATGCTCACGGCCCATGCCGCCGAGCCTATCAAGGTTCTGGTTATCACAGGCGGTTGCTGCCATGACTACGACTACCAAACCAAAGCCATGCAACTGGCTGCCAAAGAGCTATCGATCGCGATCGAATGGACGGTCGTATTCGAAGGTGGCAAAGGAACCCGCGCGACGATCGATCTGTACAACAAAACCGACTGGGCCAAAGGCTTCGATGTCGTCGTGCACAACGAATGCTTTGCCGACACCGATGATCCAGAGTACATCCGCAAAATCACTCAACCCCACCGCGAGGGTGTCAACGCCGTCGTCATCCACTGCGCGATGCACACCTACCGCTCCGCAAAAATCGACGATTGGCGCGAATTCCTAGGGGTCACGAGCCGTCATCACGAACACCAAAGCCACTATCCGGTCGCCGTCCTCGATAAAGACAACCCGATCACCCAAGCCATTCCAGCCGATTACAAAACCCCTATGGACGAACTTTACATCGTCGAAAAAGTTTGGCCAAACACCAAGATCCTAGCGACGACCAAAAGCGAAAAAACCGGCGATGTCCAACCGGTCTTCTGGACCAACCAGTTCGGTAAGGCTAGGGTTTTTGGAACCACCTACGGCCACTCGAACGACACGTTTAGCGACAATGTCTTCCTGACAACCCTGGTCCGCGGCATTGCCTGGGCCGCCTCGCGGGACGTCAAGTCCGGAGAGCCAAAGTAATCCGCCGCCCCCCCACGCCGCATTGCTTTCAGCCCCTTGCGCATTGCAAAACACCGACAAAATCGTTATCCTCCCCACCTAGAAAACACTGCAAGTAATCGATCTTATCCCCCGCAGACACCATTAAGGAATCTTTGCTTTGAACGCATCATCGAGCCCTATCCGCGACCTTGCTGTCAACACCATCCGAACGCTCAGCATGGATGGAGTGCAAGCCGCCAACAGCGGACACCCTGGAACCCCGATGGCGCTTGCTCCAGTGACCTACCAACTCTGGGCGCATAACCTTAAATACGACCCAAAAAATCCCAATTGGCACAACCGAGATCGATTCGTCCTCTCCTGCGGCCACGCCTCGATGCTCCTGTACTCGATGATCCACCTTGCGGGTATCAAGCATGTCGATAAGCACGGCAAGGTCACCGACGAGGATTCCTTGTGCATCGAAGACCTCAAGAAATTTCGCCAATTGAATAGCCCTTGCGCGGGCCACCCAGAATTCGGTTACGCCACCGGAATCGAAACGACCACCGGGCCCTTGGGCCAAGGAGTAGGAAATTCCGTCGGCATGGCCATCGGATCGAAGTTCCTAGGTGCCAAGTACAATCGACCAGGATTCGATCTCTTCGACTACGATGTCTACGCACTGTGCAGCGATGGCGACCTGATGGAAGGCATCGCCAGCGAAGCTGCTTCGATCGCCGGTCACCTGAAACTCTCCAACCTTTGCTGGATCTACGACGACAACGGAATCACCATCGAAGGGCACACCGATCTGGCCTTCTCCGAAAACATGGCCGTGAAATTTCAGGGACTCGGCTGGCATACGATCCACGTATCGGATGCGAACGATCTTAACGCCCTTCAAGCTGCTTTCGATGAGTTCAAGGCCACTGCCGACAAACCAACCTTGATCGTCGTCAACTCGATCATCGGATACGGATCGCCCAACAAAGCCAACACCCACGGCGCCCACGGTGCTCCGCTCGGCGAAGAGGAGTGCAAACTCACCAAGCAAAACTACGGCTGGCCCGAGTCCGAGAAATTCCTCGTACCGACTGAGGTCCGCGAACACTTCTCCCAAACCTTCGGTACCCGCGGCGCCAAAGCCAGCTCCGAATGGACCTCCCTCCTGACCAAATACGCCAAAGAACATCCCCAACAAGCCACCGAAATCCAATCGATCCTCGATGGCAAGTTGCCCGAGGGCTGGGACTCTGGACTCAAAGCCTTCGCAGCGGATCCCAAAGGGATGGCCACTCGCGTTTCAAGCGGCAAAGTTCTCAACATGCTCTCGCCACACATCCCACAACTCATCGGAGGATCCGCCGATCTTGCCCCCTCGACGATGACCCTCATCGATGGCGAAAAAGGTTTCTCCCACCTCGATTACTCGGGCCGAAATATGCACTTCGGTATCCGCGAACACGCAATGGCCTCGGTCCTCAACGGCATGAGCCTCTGCGGACTGCGACCCTACGGCGCTACCTTCTTCGTCTTCACCGACTACATGCGCCCCTCCATGCGATTGAGCAGCATCATGCACCAGCCGGTCCTCTATGTCGTGACCCACGACTCGATCGGACTTGGAGAAGACGGACCTACCCACCAACCCGTCGAGCACCTTGCCGCTTGCCGTGCCATCCCCGGACTGTACGTCTTCCGACCCGGTGATGCCAACGAAGTACTCCATTGCTACCAAGCCGCTTTGAAGCTGAGCAACCATCCGAGCGCAATGGTCCTCTCGCGACAAAATGTGCCGACCATGGATCCCTCCAAAGTGGCCAGCGCCGCAGGAGCCCAAAAAGGTGGCTACATCGTCAGCGACTGCCAAGGCACCCCCAAAGCCATTCTCATCGGCACGGGAACCGAACTGATGCTCTGCATGAAAGCCCAAGAACTACTCGCAGCCGAAGGAGTCCCCGTCCGGGTCGTAAGCATGCCTTGCTGCGAACTCTTTGACGAACAGCCCAAGTCCTATCGAGACGAAGTCTTGCCTCCGAGCGTCGAGCTGCGATTGGCATGCGAGGCAGGTCTGCGACTCGGCTGGGATAAGTACATCGGACTCGATGGTTTGTTCGTCGGCATGACAGGCTTTGGCGCCTCGGGACCAGCCGACCAACTCTACAAACACTTCAAGATCACTTCAGATCAAATCGTTCTGCTCATCAAGAACGCCATGGCCTAAGCGACTGAGCCAATCCAAACTCTAACGCGATCGGGCTTGACGCAATCCCTCGTCCTGCCCGTCCGTCTGCGCTGAATCCCCCGATCCATTGCCGCCATCGGATCTATCCGAGCCCGTTCGCACAGCATAAAACGCCGCCTCGTCGAGCCCGTCGCCATCGAAGTCCCCGACCACCACGCTCTGGCCCTCGCCCTGGATCTCAAAAACCTTGTCGGTCGCGTCCAAGCGACCGTTTCCATTGCTGTCGACAATCACCTTATCGCCGCGAACCACAGCGATCTCATCGATCCCATCGCCATTGAAATCACCTACCACGGCGATGTCTCCCGCCTTGCCAAACTGCGCATAACCGTCGCGCTTCGCATCGAACTGTCCATCGCCGTTGGTGTCCAAAACCCAATTTCCATTTCGGAAAACACCCAGCGTCGAGACTCCGTCACCGTTGAAGTCCCCTGCGATCGGCTGGTCACCGCGTGTCCCAAATCGAAACACGTGATCGATCACATCCGACCTCGCATCCCCCGTACTTCCACGCTGCATCAAACGCACCAGACTTTCCTCATCTTGACGCGGTGGAACATTCTTCGGCTTGGTCGCCAGCCTGTTCTCCGTATCTGGCAATCCGGGCTCACGCTCTATCGCCGCTCCATCACCAACGCGCGCTACTCCCCATACCCCGATGTCGTCTTTGCCGTCGGCGTCCCAGTCTCCTACGACTGGGAGATCACCTGCCGCCCCAAGCTGCGCCCACAAATCCGTTCGATCCCATTCCCCATTGCCATTGATGTCGATCAACCATTCGCCGTCTTTAAACAACGCCAGTTCGTCGATCCCATCCCCGTTGAAATCACCCGCTAGCTGCGTTGCACCCTGAACGCTAAAGGCTCGCCTTGAGGCGACCCTATTGGGCTTCTTCATCGCAGAAACCACTTGCCAGCGACCCCGGTCGATCGCATCGACCGTCCAAGTCGTCGCGTCGAGCATCCGTGCGGCTTTCGATATTTGCTCTCGATCCACCGTGCGGCGATCCTGATAGCCCCGTGGCTCTCCAGCATTCATCACACTCAAATGCCATGTGTAATCCACACCATACCCCGCGATGCTCTGCGGCAAACGCGGATCCTCAAAAGGGGACAATACCACCAAAGCCGGATTCAACGGAAATCGATAGATCCCGTCCCGGAGCGGACCAAGTACCAACGGGCCAGGATCGATCATCGGTGCTGGCGGCAGTGGAGGAGGTGGTGGTGGAGGGGGCGGCGGTGGAGGTGGAGGAGGTGGAGGAGGTGGCAATACCCCTACGAGAATTTCGCTAAAGTTGTTTTCAACCGAAAACCCTCGCGCGACGATCCGCACAAAAAGCAACGCATCACTTCCCGGATCCCTACCAGGTTGACTTGCTAATAGATCGATCGTCGCTTGGATATCCTCCGGAATGCTCTGAACAGCATTGATCCCATAACCACCCGTCGAGCCTGGAGTATCCCAACCATCAAATAAGCCGAGGGCCGATCCTCGCTGGTAAACATGGTACTTGCCAGGCCGAACGCCATCGAAGCGATAAAAACCCGTCGCATCGGTGAGAACCTCAACCCCAGCCTCACCGTAACGTCCGGGCAAAACATCGTCGATTCCCAGCAACGATCCATCGATCTTCCGCAAATGCAATCGCGAACCGGAAATCGGGAGATCATCCGCACTTCGAAGCCCTTCGCGTATCCCCGTCAAGTCGCTAGGTGGCCTACCATCGCTGGTAAGTAATTCGGCACCATCTTGAAATACATAACCGCTCAGAACTCCTGGCGGTACCTCCAGAAAATCGTAACCTACTGCATCGAAGCCGTCGGCAAGAACGATCGAAGAGACCGTATCGATCGATGACGCATTGCCCCCGGCGCTACCTGCTTGCTGCCCACCCTGAAAATACCCCACAGGCTGACGTTGCCGCACCGTGTAACGGCCAGGCGCCAACCCATCGAATCGATAGCGGCCATCCGCATCGGTTGCCTTCGTCGCAATCACCTTGCCGTCGATATCGATCAGCTCAACTAGGACCCCACTGAGTCGGCTCTCACTCGAACTCCAAATACCATTCTCATCGAGATCCTCGTACACCTTACCCGCGATCGAGCTCGGTAATCGCTCGCAAAAATCGTAGCCAACTCCGACTTGTCCACCGAGAAGTCGTATCGATTCAATTCGGGTTCCATCGATCGGCGTGCCTTGAGCAACCCCAGCGACCGTCCCTGCCCTCGAAGCACCATCGATCAGCCCGCTAGGTTGCGATTCGACAAGCGTGTAAACCCCTTTGGGTAGACCCTCGAATCGATAAGCCCCTTGCGCATCGGTTCGTGCCGTTGCGACCGTTCTCCCGGATTCGTCGACCAAGCGCAGTGAAACATCGGCCAACGGACGAGAACCCGACGGATCCACGCTAAAGCAAGCGAAGCCCGGAAGACCGATGTGGACATTCCCTGCGATCGACGAAGGTTCCATCTCGCCAAAGTTGTACTCGAGTCCAACATCCCCACCGTTGAGCAGAATCGCTCCGATACGATCATTCGCCAAAAGCGATCCACGAAATTCGGAACCCACCCGACCGACCGAATCCTGACCATCGAAATAACCTGACGGTTGGACTTCGAAAAGCGAGTAGCTCCCAGGAGGGATCGCCTCGAATCGATAGGAACCATCGGCGAGCGTCGTCGTTTGCAGACGGATCGTTTGACCGGTGACCGTTTGGCTCGACGAGAGCTCGATCGTCACACCGGGAAGTCCTCGTTCCGTTGGGTCCTTTTTACCGTTGTCGTTGTTGTCCAAGTAAACCCAGCCGGCAACCGACGAAGGGATCAAAATCTGACCCGTTGTAACCGCAATTCCACTGGTTCGATCCCGCTTTCCATCTGCGTTGTCGGCGGGCAGATTCAATGCCGATCCGGCTTGCTGAGCTTGATCCAACTGCGCATCGTAACGGTTGAAAAAACGACCCGTTGCACTGGCGTTCTGGTAATGCGGAGCGCTGAACTCGGCTCGAAACGCACTCCCCTCGAATTCCGCTCCCGAACTGATCGGGTCGAGACCATCGTTGAATTCCTGAACGTTATCCATCGAGTACAAATGCTGCACCTCGTCGACATCGATCGAGAAGACCAGTCGATCGCCCGCATAGAAATTCTCGAAGTTCAACACCAACTGCATCGATCCGTCGAGAACCTCGGCAAACACCCGAGCATTCGGATCCTTGGCCTGCAAGGATTCGATCTTAAAGCCAAAAGCGTGGTCGGCCCCTCGGCCCGACTCGACGGTGTCAAACAGATTATCGGCAACGCTGTAACCAGGCGAGTTTTGATCGGTATTAATCATCAACCGCGTCAACTTGGTATTGGCCACCCCCCCTTGGAAGGTCACATAGAACGAATCCCCGTGCGCATCGCTACCTCCGTCCTCCTCAACGTAAACCCCACCGACCCAAAGGGGTTTTGCGCCGAGCGTATCGCCATTGAAAACCTCGCGAGGCTCAAGCTTCTCGATCGTGCTGCGCCGAAACAACCCTTGGAAAAGTTTTCCAAACGCGGACCGCTTTTGATCGTTACGCCAACGGCTCATCGGATTTTCTCCCGAGCGCTGGAATCCTCGTACTGCGCCGAGATCGGGTGAACAAATCGACCCTGCGAGTCGGCCCCCGATAACGCCTTGGCGATCTCCCAAGATCGAATCGTCGTGTCGAACGACCCTGAAAACAAATGCTCGCCACTGGCACGCAACACTGCGATCGTCCCATCATGTCCGATCAGCTTGATCCCTATCCACCTCGACTCGACTAAGCTCACTTCGCTGGGATCCTCAAGTTGCGAACCATCCAGCGGCCGAACAATACGGATCGTATTGTCGCTGCCGCTGACTGCATAACGGTCGTCGGCCAGACGTTCGATCGCCATCAACCTGCCGGCCCCCAGATCGCTCTGATACTGAACCGTCCTAGTCGCGCAATCGATACCGACCAGTCGACGATCCTCTCCAACGCTCATGAGCGTCGAGTCATCTTGCGAAAAACACAAACCTCGCACTCGGTGATTATGCGCCGCGATCGCAAAACCACCCTCGCGCAGAGTCTCCCCTCGACCCGTGATCGCTTGGACTCTGACGACTCCATCTCGTCCACCATAAGCCAGATAGTTTCGGCCTGCCGAGACAGCCAACGCCCTAATGTCAGCCGACACGCTCCGGTGAACGATCGCCCATTGAAGTGTCTCTAAATCCAAGCGATAGATCGACGGATCGAATCCAGCGACCAAAAGCGATTGATCGCCGACGAATTTCAAACAAAACAGTGCATGAGGCACCTCGATGCTCCAGAGTTTAGACCATGCAGTGATCGCTCCTTGAGCATCGTCCTGAGGATCCTGCCTTTTCCAAACCTGTAACTTCCCGTCCTTGGCACAGGTAGCCAAAAGCTTGCCATCCGGCGAGAACTCAATCCCTTGAACCCAGTCGCGGTGACCATCGAGCAGTGCCGACTGTGGAAAGGGTGCCACGATATCGTTAAGGCTAAAAATCCGGATCGTATGATCATCACCGGCGGCAGCGGCGTAAGCACCGCTCGGGTCGATCGCCAATGCCGTAACGACAGGGCTCTCCGTCGCGTTGGCGACCGGAGCCAACCGGAGCACCGGCGGCACAACCGCTACAGCCTTTTTTTCCGGAGCCTCCTGGCCAAACGCACCCCCCCCGGAACCCCACACCAAAAGGGGGCCAACGAAGAGAATCATCAATCGATAGACTGGGAAAACCCAGGCGCTTGGCATATTCAGGATCCTTCGAGTGGATCGGGTTGCGGAAATACAATTCCACCTTTCTCGAATATCGACGGACCTGGATAAGCTCTTTCGGGAAACCAAAGCTAGAATCAAATGCTCAAAAGAATCGATCCTATTAGGCAAGTTATGATGGTTGAAAGGAAGGCATGAATTCGTCCCTGCGAAGCCAGTTCCTCATCCCAATCGTGGCAATGCTCCTGCTGATCTGCTCGGCGGTGACCCTCGTCTCCTGGAAAATCGCCTCGCGGACAACCCTCGCCGCCACCGAAGAGCGACTCCGAAATGTGCTCCAGCTTTGCTCTGTGAGCCGATTTCCACTGACCGAACCGGTCCTGAATCAAATCGGCGATTTTTCGCGATGCAAGATCAAGGTCGTTTCGCAAGTCGCCACTACCAACACCCTTTTTACCTCCGAAGAAATGCTAGGCACCTTCGATGCCTATGCCATCCGATTGGAACGGGACGACAACCGTGCGACAGCCGAATCGCCCAGCTATCTCCTGGCCCTCTCCGACCCCAAAGATCGATTCGCGTTGAGCTCGCAAGCCTTCTGGCTACCGATGGCCACCGGCATCCTTTCGACCCTGGCTTTTTGCGCCATGGCACTTGGGATCGCAAACCGAATGGTACAACGCCTCGAAAAACTCGAATCCCAAGTCAACCGGATCGCAAGCGGACACTACGAAACGGTCCCTGTCGAACAGCGAGCACAAGACTCCATCGCATCGTTGACCAGGTCCGTCAACACCATGAGTCAACAACTCGAACATGCCAAAGAGGAAATCGCAAACTCCGAACGCTCGCGCCTGATCCACATGCTCGCCAACGGCATGGCACACCAACTGAGAAACTCCTTGGCAGGAGCCGTCCTGCTGCTCCAGACCCTCCTTCGCCGAAATCCAGACTCCCCACCCCAAGAAATCCAATTCGCTCTGCAACAGATCCAACTCGCCGAAGAATCGATCCGAAGACTACTGACCATCAGCCGACATGGCCAAGCAGCCCAGGAACAATCCCTGAGCGTCGAGGAAATACACAACCAATTGGACTGCTTCACCCGCCCGAGCTCCGAGCACCACCAAATCCATTGGCGCATCGAATGCCAAAATGCGGATCGAACTCACCAAATCGCCGCCGGAAACTCCGTCGTCAGCGCCCTGCTGAATCTGGTCCTCAACGCCATGGATGCCGCCGGAGCCCAAGGCTCCGTCGAATGCCGTTATGCATGGGATCCGAATTTCGGTTTCCACAGGTGGATTGTTCGAGATAATGGACCTGGACCCAACCCAGAAATCTCCGCCAAAATGTTTGAGCCCTTTGTCACCAGTAAACCCGAAGGGATCGGATTAGGACTCCCGACGACCGCCCTGCTCGCCAAAGAATTAGGAGGTTCCCTCCATTGGCATCGGCAAGACGATTGGACTGTGTTCGAACTGACGATCCGCGATTCGTGCCAACGAGAACCACCATGAGCCTCATTTGGATCATCGATGACGAACCTGCCATCTGCTGGGCATTGAAAACCAATCTCGAAGACGACCGACACGAAGTCGAGGTCTTCTCGGCCGCCGAACCGGCTCTCAAAGCCCTCAAAAAAAAGCAACCCGAACTGATCCTTTTGGACGTCAGGCTCCCAGGCGCCAGCGGCTTGGATGTGCTCGAACATCTCAGGAAAAGTTCCCAACAAATACCCGTCATCCTGATGACCGCTTTTGGCGATCTGCAAACGGCCGTCCAAGCTGTCCAGTCAGACGCCTTCGAATACCTGACCAAACCTTTCGACCTTGAAAAGGCCCTGCTAGCCGTCCGCAGAGCGCTCGCTCAACGCCAAATGCGCTCGGACCCCAACGCACTCTCGCAAAACGATCCCCAGGAACCAGAACTGATCCTGGGCAAATCCACAGCGATGCAAAACGTCTACAAACAAATCGCACGCGCTGCGGCCATGGACTCGACCCTGCTGGTCGAAGGTGAAGAGGGGACAGGAAAAAACCTCGCTGCCGTCATGATCCATCGCTTCAGCGCTCGACAAAACTCCCCCATGCTCAGCACCTCGGCCATCCCAGGCAGAGACCTCGAATTCGAAATCGAAATCTTCGGCGCAGGTCAACTCGGCTCCGATGCCCTCGCCCCTCTGAGAACCGGACTGCTCGAACTCGCCGGCGAAGGTACTTTGCTCATCGACGAAGTCGGCGCGATTTCGCTCGCCAACCAACTGCGACTGATCCGCGCGATCGAAAACCAATCGTTCTGCAGAGTCGGTGATACCGAAACGAAACAACTTCGGTGCAGAATCTTGTTCACATCAAGCCACAACATCGCCAAGTTGGTCTCCGAGGGCGAACTCGATCGACGGCTCGCCTCCCATCTGGAAGTCTTCAAAATCACCCTCCCTCCACTGAGAGAACGCCCCGAAGACATCGCTCCGATGGTGCGAAAATTCCTCCATAGCAAATCCCTTCCCGCTGGCACGCAAATCACCAAAGCCGCCTTGGAAGAACTCCTGCGCCGAAGCTGGCCTGGGAACGTTCGCGAACTGAAACTCACCATCGAACGCTCCGCTCTCAAAGCCACCGGCGGAATCATCCAATTCGAAGATCTCCCGCCCGAACTCCCCGTCGCCCAACTCGAGGGGCTCTGTCCCGAATCCCAATCGCTTCTCGAAACCTATGTCACAACCTGGACAACCGAGAAACTTCAACAACTCGACTCCCTAGAACAAAAAAACCCCTCGTCCAACGAGGAGAACCCTCTACCAGGTACCCTCTACGAGGATTTCCTCAACGTCGTCGAACCAAGCTTGCTCAAAGCCGTGCTAGACCATCATGCAGGGAACCGAGCCGCTGCGGCCAGTACCCTAGGACTCCACCGCTCGACGCTGCGCCAAAAAACTCGACGCTATCGACTCGAACCCGACAAGTGATCACTCTTCCCATAGCATCACTTCGGTCACCCCACTCTTGGCCGGTAACTTGTGCCGAAACACGATGCGAAACTTCGAACTCCTGACTTTCGAAAACCGGGCCTCGTTCCACTGACTCCCAGTTGGCTTCAACGGGCGATGGGTCTCATCCTCCACCGCCATCCATTTGCCGTCGCTCCAAACCTCGATCGCAAAGGACTCAGGTGCCTGAACTCCCCCTCGGTCGTCGTAAATCGCCAGCTCCAGGCGACTGAAGGTTTTAGGCTCCCCAAGATCGAACTCAAGCCAATCGGACGCTTGGCTCGATTCGTAACTGGTCCAGCGATTCATCGGGTTGGGATCAAAGACGGTTTTGCCGTCGTTGGATTTCTCTGGGGTTCCACCAAAGCGATCGCTGTGCGAGGCACTGGCCTTAGGATACTCCTTGCCGCTCGGACGATACACAAGATTCCCCGCCGGCCCAGGGGCGATAGGATAAGGGAGACTCGATGCCCCCCAGGCTTCGATCTCGGTAAGCCCAATCCGCCGCGAAGGCTGTGGCTCCAACTCGATACGAATCTTCTCGACACTGCGCGATCCGAACGCGATTTTGGTCGGACGATGTCCCTCGAACCGACCCGCACTGGCAGCATCTGCAAATCCTGGATCGATCGACTCCCATCGACCCTGGCTATAGCACTCAAGCTTCATCTTGGCCGGCACTCGGACCTCCGCCTCGGACGCCTCGCCCCGCGATCCATGCCCCTGAGTCGCGATCGAGTCATCCAAGAAAAGTAGATTCAGCGTCTCGATCTGACGCGGAGTCCCCAGGTCGATCTGGATCGTTACCGGCTCGCTCGACCCGCTCTCCCAACGGTTGGGGGGATTCTGCATGTACCAGTAGTTTCCATCCTGCAACTTGGCAATCGACGTCCCCGATCGCGTGCTCGTCGCCTGGACTCGGGGATAGTATCCTCCGTCGTTATTGACCAAATGATTGACCCTCGAATGGACCCCGGCAATCTTTTCGGCAGTCTTTTCAGGATTGTTTTCCGCATTGTTTTCCGAGGCAACCGCATTCGCGGCAAGATCGACTCGGATCGGCAGCAAATCCGGCGAGTGGGCCACTTGCTTCCCATCGACGAACACCGAAAGACCCTTGCCACGTTGGTACCGTTCGCCGGTCCGATCCCAAAGGATCGAGACTTCTCGGCCTCGTAGAACGAGTCCATCGAGGGCCAGATAATCCCAGGTGCTCGGTGCTAGGGGATGCAGTAAGATCTGGTCGTTGTCAGAGGGTTGCACTCCCACTAGACCCGTGATCACCAGATCGCAAAAACCCGAATGGAAATAGTGCTCGCTATGGTTGTAGCCATCATGCCCCTCGAACGAGCCGGTGTCGGGGTGCAGGGCTTCGGCCAAATAAGGCTTGCCATCCTTTCGATGGCTCTTGGCATAGATCCCGAGCATCTTGACATAATCCTCCGAAGTGACCGGCGGAGATTTCGATCGCTGCAAAACATTCGCTAGAGCCTTGAGCGTTTGCGTGGTGGCATAAGGCCATGACTGGCCGCTCCACCAACAACAGCTCTTTTGCAGTAAGAACATCGGGTCGTTCCGCTCGACGGTCGAAGGTCCAAACTCCGCAAAAAACCCATCGCGGTCCATCAGTTTGGCCCATGCGACTTCGTAGGGACTCTCGGGCTCGAACATCTGGAATTGCCATGGAACGTAGCCAATAAGTTCCCGTCCGTGGCTATCGCCCGCAAAGCGTCCCTGTTCGTAGACCAAGGTTCCCGCGGAGATCTCATATCCATCGCGGTTCTCGTTGTTCTTGTACATCGGAAAGAAAAACTTGCGATTCGGATCCCATAACTTGGTAACCATCGTCTCGCGCAGACGCTGTGCAAAGTCCTCGTACTCTTGCTCCACGTCGGTCCTTCCCTGCCTTGCCGCGATCTTCGCGATCGCTTTGGCATCGGCCCACATGTAGGCGTTGAAGCTGGGCCGATAGCTCGGTGCCCCTCGCAGAATGTCCTGAGTCTGCCGACTCGCTATGTTGAACTCCATGCCGTCGTCATGTCCGGTCTGCCAAAACAGGCCGACCTCTGGGTCGTAGTGCCTCTTTCTCCAACCCTGATCGTTGGCGATGAGCCCATCGAGCAACCCTGCCACATGGGCCGCATCGGGATGCACCGCATCGACAGCCAATACCGAATCGGCCAACCACGTCGAATAGTTCCGTGGCTGAGCTCCAGGAGTTTGAAGCCAGTACCTCGAATAATCCTTGGCGATCCTCCCTTGGCGCAGCCAACGGGCTTCGTAGAGCTGATGTCCCGCCGGGCAACTGATCCCCCCGTAAGCACCCGACCAGAACGGCCGATCGATAAACTCGGTAAACAGATACCCGGTATCCGGGTTCCCGTACGTCAAGTGCTTGGTCATCAACTCCCAGCGGTAATAGTAGGTCGTCTGGATTTCCTTATCAGGGCAATCCAAAAAGGGAATGTTCTCGACGAACCAATCCCAATCCCGATTGTCGAAATAAGTTTGCTCTCGAATCAATGCAGAGCGATCGAGGATCGCTATCTGCTTGCCGACGGTTTCTTGTCCAACCCCCTGGAGCGACAGGGCCATCCATAAGCTCACCAGGATCGCAGCACGCACAGATTTGGCTCGCATGGAAATCGCTTTCAAGTTGATCGTTTCTCGTTCATAACGCTCTGCGGACAACGCCAGCATGGATATAACGCCAGCATGGATCGAGTGCGAGGAGAAGACTCAACCCAAGTCAAAAAAGCTTAATCGAGCACTTCGGTCCAATGCTTTGTTTCGCGATTCTTCTCGTGCTCGTACTTGTACTCAGTCCGCCGCGGCGGACGGTACTCGTACTCGAAGCAGTCTAGTATAGCAATTCGGCCCATTGGTCCGCAAGTTACCCCGAACCGCCTCGATCAACGATCGGCATCGCCGCAGTTCAAACAACCATCGAGTACGAGTACCGTTTCACTGAGTACCGTTTCACTGAGTACGACGAAATGTGAGGCACGAACTCATGAGCTG
>JAJTFB010000083.1 GCA_021300015.1 Pirellula sp.
AAAGGTTTGTTCGATCAATGCAGAACAAGGCCCTGGGTACGGCGTGGCACTCCTGGCGGCCGTCGGCGATGGTGCTTATAAAAATATCGAGGAAGCTTGCAAGGCGACGATCCGAGTCGTCGAGAAGCGTGCCCCAAAGAAATCCTCACAAAAGGCGTACGACGCTGCTTTTCCTGTCTATCGCAAGCTGTACGAGTCGCTCAAGGATCAGTTTGGCGAAATCAGCCGACTCGATGCCTAATCCAAGATGCTTGATGCAACAGGTGGACTCATCGCGTGCTATTTCATTTAGGCAGCTCCAAGAAAAAGACCTTGATCGGCTCGACCTTGGTCGCGGCCGTCGCACTCATTGCCGCGATGGTTGCGCTCCCATGGGACCTTGAGATCTCCCAATGGGTCCGCCACAAGCACATTCCTGGAGACCTAAGACGGTTTATCCATCTGATGGAGATCTTTGCGCATACTCTCGGGTGCGTGATGATCCTGAGCACCTTGCTATGGATCGACCAACGGAACCGAAGCAAACTCTGGGAAGCCTCCCTGTTTGTACTGACCTGCGGAATCCTTGCAAATCTAGCCAAGTACTTGATCCCTCGAAGGCGTCCTGCCACGTACGATTCGGAAATCTGGAGCTGGCTCAATCCTGACCGCGATCCGCAAAGCACCTTTCCCTCAAGCTGGGAGGCTTGGGGCACCCCTCTGAGCGAGTCGTGGTTCAATGAGTCGATTCGGAGTTTTCCATCCGGACACACCGCTACTGCCGTAGCGATGGCTATCGGGTTGACCTATGTCTATCCGCGGGGAAAGATTCTGTTTTTGTTTATGGCAAGCATCGCGGCCTTGCAGCGATTGGTCTCAGGTTCGCATTACCTCTCAGATATTCTAGTGAGCATCCCTCTGACGCTCATGGTCGCATTGGCTTGGGCTTGGCTACCCCGTCGCGAACCCCCAGGCGACATCACGTAAGGATTTCTCGAACGACCTTACCGTACACATCCGTCAATCGAAAATCCCGTCCACCAAACCGATGAACGAGCCGCTCGTGGTCGATCCCCATAAGGTGCAAGATGGTCGCATGGAGATCATGCATGTGGACTTTGTTTTGGATCGCCAGTTGCCCGAACTCATCGGTTTGCCCGTAAGCTTGCCCGGCACCGACCCCACCCCCGGCAAGCCATACGGTAAACCCACCAGGATTATGGTCACGGCCTGTCCCATTCTTTTCGGCATAGGGTTGTCGACCGAATTCACTGCCGAACCAAACCAGGGTATCCTCCAAGAGTCCGCGGCGGTGCAAGTCCGAGAGCAAGCCGGCGACGGGCTGATCGACGGCTGTAGCATGGTCTAAGTGCTTGGGTAGATTCGAGTGTTGATCCCAAGCGGGGTTGGCCGAATCGTCGCCGTAGTTGACCTGAATGAATCGCACTCCCGCTTCGCAAAGTCGCCGGGCCAAGAGGCAACGTTTTCCGTAAGTCTCCGTCTCCTTGCGATCGATGCCGTAGAGTTTCTTGGTCTCCGCGGTCTCCTTGGACAAATCGAAGACATCCGGGGATGCCGATTGCATGCGTGCTGCGAGCTCATAGCTTGCGATCAGCGATTCGAGTTCGTCAGCCGCTGGTAGGACCAAATCGTTTCGGTCCGAGCCCTGGGCCAGTGGATTGAGTTGCAGTCGCTCGAGCTGCATTTGCTGCAATTGCTTCTGCATTTGCCATCGTAGGTCCGATGGAGCGTTGACCGATGGAATTCCAGCGATATTGTCGATGGTCAAGTCCGATTGGCTTGCGCGTCCGAGCGGGGTCCCTTGAAACCTCGCTGGCAAAAAAGCTGAGCCATGGTTCCGGAATCCCCCGTTTCCGATCGACGGAGCGATCGAAATGAACCCAGGCAGATTTTCGTTTTCGCTACCGAGAGCATAGAGGGTCCAGGCTCCGATCGAAGGGCGGACGGTATTGAGGGATCCGCAGTGAAGAAAAAGGGTCGATGGTCCGTGAGCAACCCCCTCGGTATGCATCGAGTGGATGAACTGCATGCGGTCGACATGCTGTGCGATGTTGGGGAAAAGATCGGAGACCGAGCGTCCGCATTGGCCATATTGCTTGAAGGCCCAAGGGGACTTCATGACTCTTTGGTTGCTGCCGAGTTTGCGGGTGTTGGCGAACTCCCGAGCATCGTCAAAGGCGATCATTTGGCCATCGTGTTTTTCCAAAATCGGCTTGGGATCAAACGAGTCGACTTGGCTAACCCCGCCTTGCATGAACAGAAAGATCACTCGCTTGACTTTGGCTCTATGATGCAATCCGCTCAAGCCTTCGATGCGGTTGCCTGGCTTGGAAATCTCTTGGGCTCGGGCTCCGCTTGGGCCTAACAACCCGTAGGCAGCCAGAGCGCCGAAACCGCAGGCAGAGGATTCGAGGAGTTGACGTCGAGTGAACATCGTCATGGGGTTCCTAGGTCAGGGAGCGTAACGAAAGTCGATCGAGGCGAGCAATTGATGCGCGAGTTCCTCAAGGCCACCATTCTCGACGACCGAGCGAGCCCAGGGCTGTTCGGTCGCCTCAGGATTCCGCCCGAGCGCTTTTCTGAAGATCGATTCGATGGCCGTGTCAAGTTTTCCCTCATCGAGTTGAGCGAGATCTTGTGGGGCGCTCGCAGGTAGATTCAGCGAGGAGACCAGCGCCGAGGCGCGTTGCCGAACCCATGGATGATTCATCATCGCCAGGGCTTGGGTTGCCACCGTGCTGCGATTTCGCTCGGAGATCGAGAAACTCGGATTGGCTCCATCGAATTCGCGGATCAGGGGTGGGAGGGCATTTCGAAACCAAGGCAGATAGACCGAACGCAAGTCGGCTTGATGCTCGTAGCGATAATCCTCTTTGGTCCCTGGACGAATGGTCGAGCCCACCGAACCCCCGAATTGCAATTCCCCACTGGCTTGGAGCATGGAATCTCGGAGCGCCTCGCTATCCAATCGCCTCATGAGTCCCCTTGCGAAAACCTGATTCTCAGGGTCTTTTTCAAGCGAATCGGGACTAGCCGCAATGCTTCGGCGGTAGGCCTTGGAGGTAGCGATTGTCCGGACTAACCATTTGGTCGACCAATCTTGGGCGATGAATTCCGAAGCGAGCCAGTCCAAGAGTTGCGGGTCCGAGGGGGGCGAACCGGTCGTACCAAAGTTATCCACTGTCGGGACGACCCCCCGGCCCATCATGTGGTACCAAATCCGGTTGACATAGACTCGGGCCGTCAACGGATTTTCCGGAGCGATCGTCCATTGGGCGAGTTCCAATCGGCCGTTGTCAGTGGCTTGGACTCGGATTCGACGATTCAATTCAGGCTCATGGGAATTGATGCACGAGAGAAAACCTCGCTCAACGACAGGTCCTAAGCGATGGACCGAGCCTCGCACATGGATCGGGATATCCGAGGGAGAATCGGAAGGCCTGAGGGTCTGTGCCATGGGGCGAAAGTCCAATTCCTTCTGGATTTCAGTTTGGAGTTTCTCAAGAATGGCGATCTGTTTGTTCATCGATTCCTGCTGCTCGTCAACGTTTTTGGCAGAGGATTTGGACTCGGCTTGCGGTTCCTTCTTCGATGAATACTCCAGCTCGGGCATAAACTGAACCGAGTCGGCGATGACATGGCCGTCGGCCTGTTCGTTGCTGACGATCACAAAGGCCGCTCCGTCTTTTTCGAAACGGTATCTTCCGAGGTTGAACCACAAGCCATCTTCGGCCGGTGGTGTTCTCTGATTCACCACAACGAGGGTTTCCCCGTCGGCATTAAAGACGCGGACCTGGGTCTTGGAACTTCGATTTTCGCCATGCGCGTAGGACATGCGAACGGTGTAGAGGCCCGAGGCCAGCGAACCGGGGTCGAAGGTAACGCTTTTGCTACCCCGGTCTTTGTTCTCGTCGTGAAGGTAACCCTCGTCGATGTAGACCTTGACCGAGTTGGATTCCTTCCAGGAACCGATCTTCTTGGCCTGTCGGTCGTCGACGACGACACCGGAGACTTCTTGGGAGCTTACGACCGTCGCGCTCTGGTTGCCCTGTTTCTTTCGATCTTTGAGCAGACTGAGCTCTTTCTTGACCTCCTGGAGCCTTTTTGCCAACGCGTCGAATTTCTGTTGCTCTTGGTCGGTCATGGGCAACGGTTGACGGATCCATTTCGAGACATTCTCGTGATCCATCGAGACCGAGGATTTGAGAATGCCAGCTAGGGCATAGTAATCGGCCGTAGGTATAGGATCGAACTTATGATCGTGGCAACGCGCACAGCCGAGTGTCTGCGCTAAGAAGGTTCTCCCGAAGACTTCGATTTGCTCGTCGACAGCATCCATCTCGAGTTGCTTCTTGTCTTGCTCCTCGTAGTTGTGATCGCCGATGGCCCAGAAGGTGGTCGCAACGAGCCGCCTCTGGAGTTCTTCGATGGTCCTGCCTTGAGGGCTTTGACGATTCATCAAATCCCCAGCGATTTGCTCGGCGATTACCCCGTCGAATGGGCGGTCCTGGTTGTAGGCCTCGATGAGATAATTCCGATATCGCCAAACATCAGGGAATACAAATCCTCGCAAGGTCAACGACTCGGCATAGCGAACGACGTCCATCCAATGACGAGCGAAACGCTCCCCGTAGCGAGCAGAGGCTAGGTACTCGTCGACCAAACGCGATCGGACCGAATCCCACTGCGAGTCCTCGGTGGTTTGAAACAGCTTCAACGCCGAATCGATCGACTCGTAGCTCGGATTCATTCCATGCAGATCGATCGCTAGGCGGCGAATCCAAGTTCGCTCATCGACGAGCCGACTCGGTTCGACTTGAAGAGATTCGCTACCCCTAGCTAGAAATGCATCGATGGGATTCGATTGCCCGTTGGCCGGAATTTCGAATCGAACCAGTGGTCGATAAGCCCAATGCTCTCGAGCTTGCTCGACCCCAAGGGCCGAGTGTTTGGTAGCAATCGCTCCGGGTTTGCCGTCTTGCGGGGTGCCCTCAGGTTCTTTTTGGAAATCTAAGGATACCTTGGCTCCCAAAGCGATCCAGTCCTCAAGGATTCCAACCTCGGAAGCCGACATGCGGTTCTCAGGCGGCATAAGCAATTTCGGATCGCGGTATCGGATCGCGCGAAGGATCAGGCTATTTTCGGGCGATTCGACGATCAATGCCGGACCGGAATCTCCTCCCTTGAGCATCCCTTCGAGAGAATCCAAGGACAGTCCGCCGTTTTGCTCGGTCGCCTGCGAATGGCATTCGTAACACTTCGAAATCAGCAGAGGTCGTACTTGTTTTTCGAAAACTTCATCGATGGCCTTCGGACCATCCTGAGCGAACGTCGCATCGATCACACCGAGGAGTGCAGGGAGCAACCCGCACCAAAACATCGCGTTCGACAGCGACGCCTTCGATGGGTGAAGGAATAAAATTCGGGACAATCGATCGAAACAAAAACGCATTGCAACGGTTCGAATGAGGGAGGGATGCGGCAGACCGAACGTATCGGTTTCCAGTAGTATGACTGATTCCTGGGGCTCGTGCAGCACTTCGGATCGTATTTAACTCGGCATTCTAGGATCTGAACCTCGAATTTTGCTTGCGATGGCACCCAGCAGCCCGGAAAATTCAGTACGTTGGGTGCGTTCGACGGGTCCACACACCGGCCCAATCCAAATCCTTGGGCAGATTGCAGGCCTTCGGAAAACCAATTCGGGCAACCATTTCGCGCAAGCAATTCAGGCAAGCATGAGGGAGCAAGCAACTTGGTGCTGATGAAAAAGAATTGGAAGCTCATCCTCGCATGCTCGGTCCTGCTCGCTTCGACCGTGTTGGTTTTAGCGCAACCGCCCCGAGGGCGTTTTCGGCGCGATTGGCAATCGGCCGGTCGCGGTGGTGTTGAGAGTTGGGAAATCGACAGCAAGTTCGTCAAGGACACGTTTACTTTCGTGAGGATCAAGTACGATTCGGCGGGCTATCGCCGTGGGGGTGGTTGGGCGACGGACTTTCGAGATAGCGAATTGAATTTCAGTTTGAGACTTCAGCAGTTGACGACGCTCAAGGTGAATCCAGAGCCGATTGTTCTGGAATTGAGCGATCCGAAGCTTTTCGAATATCCCTTCATCTACATCATTGAACCTGGGGATTTGATGTTTCATGAACCGGAGGTACTGGCGTTGCGCAAGTACCTCGATAACGGTGGCTTCTTGATGGTCGATGATTTTTGGGGCGATGAGGAGTACGAGAATTTCTATCGAGAGCTCAAACGGGTGTTCCCCAACCGAGAGCCGCAGGAAGTCCCGCTTGAGCATGAGATTTTCCACTGCGTCTACGATTTGAAGGAAAAACCACAGCTACCTTCGATTCAATCGGCTTGGAATGGCAGACAGAGTGGAGTGATCTGGGAGCCTCGTTATGGATCCGACACGAGCATCCCACATTACAAAGCGATTTTCGACGATGAAGGAAGGATCATGGTCTTTATCTGCCACAACACCGATCTCGGGGATGGTTGGGAACGTGAAGGGGAAGATCCCTGGTACTTCGAAGAGTTTTCTGTGAAGAAGGCTTATCCTATGGGAATCAATATCGTTACTTATGCGATGACGCATTGAGAGAGTGAGGTTGCGTTGAATACTGCATCGACGGGTGATGGATCGAACCACGAGTCGGCAAGCGGATCGCCTAGCGAGTCGTCTAGCGAATCGGAAGCTGTGTTGTTCGACCAGATCCAGAAGGGCCGAGTCCTGCTCGAACGGGAGCTTGAGAAAACCATCGTCGGGCAAAAGGAGGTCATCGAGCAACTGCTGATCTGTCTGTTCTCCGGAACGCATTGCTTGATCACCGGAGCCCCAGGACTTGCCAAAACGCTCCTTGTGCGCAGCGTAGCCCAAGCATTCCACTTGGACTTTAGCCGAGTCCAATTCACTCCGGACCTGATGCCAGCAGACATCACCGGCACGGAAATCCTCACGGACAATCAAGGTGTTCGTGAGTTGCGTTTTGTCCCTGGGCCAGTCTTTGCCAACGTGATCCTCGCCGACGAAATCAACCGCACGCCTCCCAAAACCCAGTCGGCCTTGCTCGAAGCCATGCAAGAACACCAGGTCACGGCGGCTGGAAAGAGGTATGGCTTGCCGAAACCTTTTTTCGTCCTTGCGACACAAAACCCAATCGAAATGGAAGGGACTTATCCGCTCCCAGAGGCCCAGCTCGATCGATTCATGTTCAACGTGCTGATCGACTATCTCCCCTTTGAAGACGAGTTAAAAGTTGTGCTCGACACGACGAGTCGAACGGCCGAGCCGATCGAAGCGCTCTTTGACGCCAAGGATATCTTGCAATTCCAAGCCTTGGTGCGCAAGGTACCCGTTGCGCACGACGTTGCCAGTTATGCCGTGCGGCTCGTGTCTGCCACCAGACCAAACCAGCCGAATACCCCGCAGTGGGTCAATGACTCGATCACCTGGGGGGCGGGGCTTCGCGCTGCACAAATGTTGGTTTTGGGAGCCAAAGCACGAGCGATTCTCCATGGCAAAACCCATGTGAGATTCGAGGACATCCGCAGTTTGGCTCCCCCTGTTCTTCGGCATCGCTTGCTGTTGTCCTACAAGGCTGAGGCTCAGGGGATGACCGTCGAGGACGCGATTGAAAAACTGCTCAGTGAAATTCCTGGCGAGTCATAAGGGCTAAAACCGGTGGCACTGGAAAACGGAACCGAATCGCAAACGACCCAAGCATCCAAGTGGATTGACTTAAAGACGCTCATGGCGGTTCGCAATTTGCAATGGCGTGCCCAAAAGGTTGTCGACGGATTCCAGACCGGTTTGCACCGAAGTCCTAAGCATGGTTTCTCGGTCGAATTCAGCGAGTATCGCCCCTATTCGGTCGGCGATGATCCCAAAACGATCGATTGGAAACTCTATGCTCGGTCCGATCGGTACTACCAAAAACGCTTCGAGGATGAAACGAACCGTCGATGCTATCTGGTGATCGATCAGAGCAAGTCGATGCAGTACGGTTCGATCGATTACACCAAGTACGAATACGCGCGTACGTTGATCGCCACCCTCGGACTTTTTCTGCTGCGGCAACGCGATGCGGTCGGCGCCGTTACCTTTGATGAACGTGTTACCGATTGGCTTACGGCGAGATTTCGCACAGGTCAATTCCAACGCATCCTTTCAATGCTCTCGAAACCTTGTGCCGGCCAAGCGACGGATCTGATCGCACCCCTCGAACAGATCGCCCAATTGGTGCAGCATCGAAGTCTCATTGTCATCGTATCGGACCTAATGGTTGGGCCTGAAGCGTTAAAAGCTCCGTTGGCATTCCTACGGGCTCG
The DNA here is from genome assembly GCA_021300015.1 of Pirellula sp. Taxonomy (GTDB): domain Bacteria; phylum Planctomycetota; class Planctomycetia; order Pirellulales; family Pirellulaceae; genus JBKCUI01. The sequence continues at coordinate 8,335 of JAJTFB010000083.1, forward strand.
GCAGCATGAAGTCGTCTTGCTACGGGTTCTGGATCCCATGGAACTGAGGTTTCATCTCGAGAAACCTGTGTTGGTACGCGATGTCGAATCCGGAGAGGAACGTTTTGTCGATCCGGCGATGGTGGCCGATAGTTACCAACGAAACTTCCAGAAACATCGCTCGGAATTGTTCGACATCCTCACACCCCTGGGGATCCCTTGTGTCGATTTCCAAACCACCGACCCCATGGAGCTGGTTCTGAGCAACTTCCTTTCGATGCGAGAGGCAGTCGGAACTCCATGAGCTTTTTAACCCCGTTGTATCTGCTCGCAGGATTGGCCGTGCTGGCTCCGATTCTAGCTCACCTAGTCAGAAAACGCCCCAGGGACGTGATCGATTTTAGTTCGATCCTCTTCCTGGAACCCTCGGCTCGGCGTCTGACGAGCCGAAGCCGAATCGAACATTGGCTGCTCTTGTTTTTGCGATCGCTCATACTCCTAGCTCTAGCCTTCGCCTTTGCAAGACCCTATCTGAAAACCTTTGTTCAACAGACTACTGCGGCCGATCCAGGCAAAGACCGAGTTCTGCTGATCGATACAAGCGCAAGCATGAGACGCCCAGGTGTTTGGGAACAAGCGATCGAAAAAGCCAAGGAGTACCTGTCCCAAAGCGGTCAGGCCGACTCCCTGGCCGTCTATCTGCTGACCGACCGGCTCGAACCCATCGTGTCTATCGAGCAAGCTCGCCAAGATCCAGGTCAGAGCCAAGCCTTGGCGGCTCAGGCACTCGATGCGCTGTCTCCCACGTGGTTTGCATCGGACATCGGAAAAGGACTTGTCCAGGCTTTAGAGCTGCTCGCAGACGAACCTCTCGAAACGCAGCAAGGGCAATCGGTTCGCCCTGCCCAGATCGCGATCGCTTCGGATTTCCAACAAGGAAACTCGCTGGAAACGCTCGGACTGATCCAGTGGCCATCAGATATCCCTGTGATCCCCTTGGTATGCAAACCCAGGTCCCCCGGGAACGCATCGCTCACCATCTTGTCCAATGCTGATCAAGCCGATCAAGAGGAACAAGAATCCACGGAAACTACCGTACGGGTTGCGGTCCGGAATTCGATCGATGCACCGACCGATCGATTACGATTGCAATGGCTCGACCCCAGTGGCCGAGCATTCGATTCGACCAAAACCGAGGTGTATGTTCCAGCAGGACAGCAGCAAGTTGTTTCGGTGACTCGACCCCTTGAACTCGACCCTGCGGTACCGATGGTCCTGGAACTCCAAGGCGATGAGCAACCCTTCGACAACCGACAGTTCCTCTCACGAGGTAGAAAGGTCTTGGCCAAAGCCCTTTGCATCGACTCTCGGCTGCGGGACTCGAAGGATTCTCTTTGGTACTTCGCCATGAGAGTTCCAGTTTCACAACCGCGACTTGAGGTCCAATGGGAGCTTAAAGACCCAAACGATGGGCTCGTTGAGGAAGGCCAAAGCCCACCCTGTTGGGTCGTCGCTTCGAGCGATTTGAATTTACCTTGCGCCGAGCGCCTCAAGCCCTGGATCGAACAAGGCCTTCACGTACTGTGGGTCTTGGATCGGCCCCTGGAAAACCGAAACCCTCCAACCGCCGATCAGCAGCCTGCCGATGCGGTATTGGTCCTGAAGAGTTGGTTTGACGAGGATTCCATAGCGATCTTTGAAGCCGAATCGAATCGATACCGTTTGTTGCAAGAGATCGATATGAACCATCCGGTGTTCTCTCCCTTTGCGGACCCCAAGTACAACAACTTCACCAAAATTCGATTTTGGCACCACCGCAATATCCAGGGTTTCGATCCTGAGTCCTGGCGAGTGCTCGCAAAATTCGATGATGGCCAAGCAGCGTTGTTGCAACGGCCCTTAGGCAAAGGAATGGTCACGGTGCTCACAAGCGGATGGCAACCGATCGAGAGCCAGTTGGCATTGTCCAGTAAGTTCGTTCCGATCCTCAACTCGCTCTTGGAACTTGGGAACCCAACTCCAGAGCAAGACGATTATCAATGCGGCGATGCAATCCCTATTTCTCTGCTCGAACAGGGATGGAAATCCACGAATCGTCGTTTCGACGCACCAGGCATCTTCAGCCTCGATTCGCCTGGAAAAACCGCCAGTGTCGCTCCGATCGAAAGTGCTTTATCCATCAAAGAACCAACCGATGCGATCGCTGTAAACTTACCTAGAAGCGAATGCCTCACCGATCCGATCGACCTTGAGGAGTTCGCGCGTTTCGGCATCCCGATCGACACACGAAGTATCGCGCAGATCGATCGCGAGGCAAAGTCTCGGGCCAATCCCTTGGCCGAGCAATTGGAAGCTAGTCAACGCGGTTGGTGGTGGATGTTGTTGTTTGTTTTATTGTTCGCCGGACTCGAATCCGTGGTAACCGCGCTGGGGTCGCGCACTCGCACCATACCGTCCACAAGCGGTTGAGGAATTCATCATGCATCGAGAGATTCGAAACAAGCTGGAACGAATAGCCAAGAGGTTCCGCAGTCAGGTGCTCGCTTGGTTGTTGATCGGCCTTTGGGGTGTTTTCTTGGCGTTGCTGTTGGGCCGACTGACTCAGACCGGCAATGCCCTCGCAGGATCCTTCTCGTGGGGCCTTCTTCTCGCTACTGCTATCGGTGGCTACCTCCTTTTCTTTCTTTGGACCCGCTTCGGATACCGAGATCTTGGCTCCGTTGCCCAAAGGATCGAAAGACGATTTCCGGATATCGACCAAAAACTGCTTACGGCGATCGAGCCGATAAAACCCAATGAATCGGAATTCCTTCGGTCCAAATTGATCGAAGAGACGCTTCTGCATGCCCAATCGCAACATTGGGAAAAGGTCGTTCCCAAATGGAAACTCGGGATGCTCTGGAGCTTGCAATGGTTACTGCTCGGCGCGACGATCGCCGCTTCTTGGATGCTGCATACGAAAAGTACGGGCGTGCTAAACGCTTCGGATAGCTCAGGGAACCGAGGTTTCGAATGGATCGTCGAACCAGGAAGTACTCAGATAGAAAAAGGTTCTGACTTACTCGTCAGCGTCCGTTTTTCCAACGACTTTTCCGATGATCTTCTGCTCATCGCCGAGAGCCCCAGCGGGGAATCTCAAAGCGCCCGTATGCAGCGAAGCTTACGCGATCCGATCGCCAGTGCGACGATTCGAAAGATCAAGGAACCATTCCGCTATCGAATCGAAAGCGTTTCAAAAGATAGCGAGCGATTTGAAGTTGAAGTCTTCGAGCATCCCGCAGTGCTCCAAAGCGATGCTTCGATCCAATCTCCAGCCTATGCCCAGCAGGACGACAAGACGATTTCCAACACGCGTCGCGTCTCGATCGTCGATGGTGCGCAGATCCGATGGAGCCTCAAGCTCAACAAGCCGGTGGTATCGGCCGAATGGATCGACGAAAACGGACAGAGCACGCTGCTAGAAGGAAATCCGCAGAACCCAACCGAGTACTCGATCCGTAATACGCCAACGGAATCGATGCGTTATCGGCTGAAACTCACCGACGCAGAGGGGCGATCCGAGAAAACGGCCGAGGAGTTTGTCGTAAAAATAATCCCCAATCGCGAGCCAGAACTCAAGCTGATTTCGGCAATCGATCAGCGCGTCTCGGCAATCCAAGAGATGATCGTCGGGGCCAGGGTGCAGGACGACTTCGGAATCCATCGAACTGGAATCCGTGTTTCGGTCGGGGATAGCGAACCGTCGGACGTAGAGCTTATCTCCCCTGGTGAATCGACGACGAAAAAAACCGAATTGCAGCATCTGATCGACCTAGAGTCTCTCCAAGCCAAAGCAGACCAGTTGGTCACCTACCATTTTTGGACCGAAGACTTGGATCGCGATGGGCAGCCAAGGCGGATCGAAAGCGAAATGTACTTTGCGGAAGTCCGTCCTTTCGAGGAGACCTTCCGGGAGGCAGACGCCTCGGCCACCCAACAACGTCAAGAGCAACAGCAACAGCAAGGCTCCGAATCGGGCCAGCAAGCTGAAGAGTTGGCAGAGCTTCAAAAGAAAATCCTCTCGGCGACTTGGAATTTACTCCGAGGTATCCCTAAATCCAGTACGGATGCCTCCCGAAGCATCCAAGAGCAACTGCCGATCCTTCTGGAATCTCAAAATCAAGCCCTCGAGCAAACCGAGGCTCTCAAGGAGCAATTGCAGGCCCCGAATGCGGCCCAAGATTTGCTTAAAGTTCAGTCGAGCATGCGGGAGGCGATCGCCGAATTGAACCAAAGCGGGTCGGAAACTCCATCTATCGCCCTGCGTGGAGCGATCAAGCAGATGCGGGGAGCTTACGAGGGCCTACTGCGTTTGCGGGCCCGCGAGCATGAGGTTTCGCAAAGTCAACAGCAGCAACCCTCGAGCCAAAGGTCTCAATCCGCCTCCCAGCGGAATCGCCAAGAGCAAATCCAGCAATTGCAACTCGAACAGGATCCGAGCCGCTACGAGGAGGAATCGCAACCGATGACCGAAGAGGCAAACTCGGAGCGAGAAATGCGCCAGGTGATGAATCGCCTCGACGAGTTGGCGCGTCGCCAAGAGGACCTCAACGAGCAAGTTCGTGAATTGGATCTAGCGCTTCAATCGGCTAAAGACGAACAGGAGAAGAAGGAGCTTGAGGAGCGTTTAGAGCAATTGCGGGAAGATCAACAGGAACTCGTAGAGGATGCGGACGAATTGCTCGAGCGGATGAACGAGCCTGAGTCGCGAAATGCACTGGAGGAATCGCGTCGAGAGATCGAGAACGCCCGAGAACAAATGCAGCAATCCGAGCGCCAATTGCGAGAGGCCCAGCCCTCGGCCGCGTTGAACTCCGGAACCCGTGCAGAGCAATCCGTCGATCAGACACGCGAGCAACTCCGAGAGCAAAGCTCCGAGTCGCTACAAAGGGACGTCCAGAAGTTGATCGAGCAAGCTCAGAATGTCGCAAAAAATCAAGCCGAATTGGAACGCCAACTGCGGGAACAAGCGAATCTGCCTGCGAGGGACCCAGAGTCCACTACCAACGGGCTTGATCCCAATGAGCCAGCACCCAATGAGCCAACACGCAATGAGCCAACACGCAATGAGCCAGAGGCCAACAGCCTAAGACGCGAGTCGTTGCTTCGCAGCGATGCGGAATTGAATCAACAAGAAAACTTGCCAGAAAGAAACCTTGAGGATTGGAAGCAACAGAAACAGCAGTACCTCGATTTGTTGAATCGCATCAAGGATACGGTCGAACAGGCCGAAGGGAGCGAGCCGCTCCTGGCCGAGCAGTTGTATGAGACCTATAGGGATGCGAGTCGTTTGCCGACCGAGCAACGCCTTGATCGGATCCCGATGATGATCGAGCGGGGGATGGAGCAACCGGCAGTCGAGGAATCCGGTGAGGTTTCCAAAGAGCTCCAGGGCCTAAGGGAGCGTATTGAGAACTCCGCCCAAAGCGTTCTGGGATCCGAAGAGGAGTCCTTGCGTCGAGCGATCAAGGAAATCGATCAGGCCAATCGAGCGATCGAAAGCGAGATCGAGCAACGTTTGGGGCAAGACAGTTCGCAGGACGCCAATGCGATGCAGCCCCCCGAAAGCCAACCCAGCCAAGGCCAGCCCAGCGAAGGCCAACCCCGCGAAGGCCAGCCCAGCCAAGGCCAACCCAGCGAAGGCCAGCCCCGCGAAGGCCAGCCCAGCGAAGGCCAGCCCAGCGAAGGCCAGCCCCGCGAAGGCC
>JAJTFB010000084.1 GCA_021300015.1 Pirellula sp.
ATCGAGCCTGAATTAGACTCGCAATGAATTGCCAAAAAAGCATCCTGAGCCTGGGATGGTATCATGAGGTTTACCACAACTTCAGTACACCAACCCCAAGAATCAAGATGCAACGACAGACTATCCTGAATCGCGTTGAAAAGCAAAAGGGCTTCGTCTATTCCAAGGCTCGTTTCAACGAAAATGGGGAACTGGAAGTCGATCATTGGTCCAACGCTATTTCGAGAGCATCTCTTGGACCAAGTGCTTGGCACCAAAGACCTCTCCGGTGATCCATAACACGTACCGAACGTCGACCCCTATCGATCGGCTGTACCGCTGGTTCCAAGCAAAATCATTGATCGTCGCTTCAAATGCCCGGTCAAAGTTCACTCCGACCAACTCCCCCTTGGAATTGAGAACAGGACTGCCAGAGTTTCCTCCAGTCGTGTCGGTGCTGTAGAGGAATGCCACCGGAACCGTCTTGAGCCTCGGATGCTCTAGACCTGCGAACCTCTTGGCTCTGGCTGCCTCCAACACGGGCTTGGGGGTGACGAAGGGCTCCTGATCGGTGGTTTTTTCCAACAACCCATCGAGGGTTGTGATCGGTTTTTTGACGATGGCATCGACCGGCGAATACGCCTCGACCTTTCCTACCGTCAATCGCAATGTCGCATTGGCGTCAGGGAGAAACTCGGAAGCTTCCGCGAGTCGCTGGATTTCAATGAGCGAACCATAAAGCTGATTGAGCTTCCCCTCTCGCTCCTTGTCCTTGTCTCGTTGCTTGACATACGTCGGATACAGATCGGCGATCCATAACAATGCTGGGTCACCTGAGGCGATGAGCTCTTGAGGGGATTTGTTGAAGCAACTGATAACGAATTCTAAATCCCCAAGCTTGGTGTTGTCCATAACCGAACTGGCAAGCTTGTTGAGCCCTTCGCTCGAGTTCAAGACACGAGCCACCGGTTCGATATCTTGGGCACCAGGGGTCGATTGCAGCAAATCGAGCATCCCCTGGAGCATCCTTGCATCGGTGGCTTGGTCTCGGTCACCGACGTCGAGCTTGATCTGCTGGGTGCTTTGCGCCCAGTTCCGATCCATGTAAGGTGCTTCTCGCTCCAGATCGGGCTTGGCCCTTTCGGTGGCCGAATCGTAGAGAGCAAACGCTATCGCCAGAGCTCTCGGTGCCGTTCGCAATTCCCGAAGGTAGGTTTCCAAAGTCCCCTTCTTGGACATCTCCGAATAGACCATGTCGATTTGATCGAGGAGCGTGGCATACTTGGAGTACTTCGCCGGATCGCTAGCGATGAAAGCTTTGAGCTTGGTTTCCCGATCGGCCCTTAGCTGTTGGATCTTGGCCCGTTGGAGTCCGATGAGTTGTCCTCGGGATCGTTTTTCGACATTGGCAAGAGATTTGATCCGCGTGGAGTGTTTGATCGCCACGGCGCGGTCTTTGGCTCCGGCCTTCTCCATTTCGGCGATCTGCCAACTGTAGAGCGAGACAATCAGCGGTAGGCGTACATTCTGCTCGTATTGGATGAAGCTTTCGGTCCGGTTTCGGACGGTCCTGCCCGGATACCCGAGCAAAAAGACGGTGTCCCCTTCATCGATCCCCTTGGGCTGAACCTTCAACGGTCGCTTGGGCACATATGGAACATTGTTTGGAGAGTATTCGGCGGGCTTTCCATCTGGAGCAGTGTAAGCTCGCATAAAAGAGTAGTCGCCGGTGTGTCGAGGCCATTCCCAATTGTCGAGTTCCCCGCCAAAGGCACCGATGCTGATCGGAGGAGCAAAAACCAATCGGACATCTTTAAGATAGGTGTAGAGAAAAAGAACATAGGTCTTTCCGACGAACATTTCTGCGACCTCAGCCCGCATCCCTGGATTGTCTTTTTCCGCTTGGATTTCGAGTTCCTTCTTTCGTCGATCGATCGCCTTGGTCCGATCGCTGTAACCCATTTCGGGGCTAGTTGCCGAGAGGACCTCGGCCGAGACGTCCGCGTAGGACTCGGTGATGCGGACGGTGTAGTTGGGGGCTGGAACTTCTTCGGCTAGCGTTTGGGCGATGAATCCATCATTCAGCAGATCGCGTTCAGGGGTACTAGCTTTTTGAATCGCGTCAAATGCGCAGTGATGGTTGGTGATGATCAGTCCGGCGTTCGATACGAACGAACCGGTGCAACCGTTGACGCGGCAAATGCCATCGACAATGCTTTTGGCTTGGGGATTGAAGATCTCATCGGCGGTAAGTTCGATGCCTCGGTTTTTTAGCCCGATGTTGGCCAGTTCGCTGATCGGGAACATCCCTTCGTCGCCGCGGGCCGGAGCCAGTAGCCCCACGAAGCACACGAGGCTCAAGAATCCCGAGCCGGCCCGGGTGCAGAGGAAACGCAAGGCGACAAAGAACAAGGAGTAGCAATTGGACATGGCGATCCTCGAAAGATGCAAAGAACCAGCTTGGAGCGAAGCGACCCTGAGCCCATTGTGGGCTAAAAGCGCGATTCTCGCTAGAGTTTCCCGCAGATCAAGGTGGCATTGTGTCCACCGAACCCAAAGCTGTTGTTCATCGCATAGCGGATTTTGCGATTGCGGGGAACCAGTGGTGTGTAGTCCAGGTCGCAATTGGGGTCTGGGGTTTCGAGATTGATCGTCGGAGGGACGATGTCGTAGAAACAGCTTAGGATCGAAAGGATCATCTCGATCCCACCGCTGGCCCCCAGAGCGTGTCCGAGGTGTCCTTTGGTGCTCGAAAGGGCAACACTGCGGGCCGATTCACCGAAGACATTCTTCACGGCGACGGTCTCAGCTTTGTCTCCAAGAGGAGTGCTCGTGCCGTGCGCGTTGATGTAGTCGATTTCGGATGGATCGAGTTTCGCGTCGGTCAAGGCGTTGCTCATGGCCATCGATGCTCCACGGCCTTGTTCGTCCGGAGCGGTGATATGCCCGGCATCGCAAGAACCTCCGTAACCGAGGATTTCGGCATAAATCTTTGCGCCCCGGGCCTTAGCATGTTCTAGCTCTTCGAAGACCAAGATGCCTGCGCCTTCGCTGAGCACAAAGCCGTCGCGATCGGCGTCGAAAGGACGGCTAGCTTTTTCGGGCTCGTCGTTGCGGGTCGAAAGGGCCTTCATGTTGGCAAAGCCAGCGACTCCCATATGAGTGATGGCCGCTTCGGTTCCACCGGTGACCATGACCTCCGCCTCGCCGGTACGAATGCACTTGAGCGCATCGCCCATGGCGTTATTGCTCGAGGCGCAAGCCGTAGCGATGGCAAAGTTAGGGCCTTTCAGGCCGTACTGAATCGCGAGGTTGCCCCCCGCAGCGTTGAGCATCATCTTGGGGATGGTAAACGGGCTGACGCGATCGGGTCCCTTGGTGTGCATTCGAAGAATCTGCTCTTCGATCTCGTTGAGTCCGCCGATCCCCGACCCGACGATCGCGCCGCAACGGTGGGCTTGTTCTTTGGAGAAGTCCAAGCCGGAATCCTTAATGGCGTGGAACGCAGCCCAGATTGCGAACAGGGAGAAACGATCTAGACGCTTAGCGTCTTTCGGTTCGCAGGACTCCCCTGGTTCGAAATTGGGAACATCACCACCAAAGCGGACCTTGTGCAGGGTGGTGTCCAAGATTGTTAGCGGATGGATACCGCTCTTGCCTTCTAGGATTAAGTTCCAAAGCGTAGGAACATCCAAAGCCAAGGGCGTGACACATCCGAGGCCCGTGACGACGACTCGACGATTCATGCAACTGCTATCTGAAGAATCAGGGGGTTGCCCAACGACTCAGTTGAGCAAACCCTTGTGACTGAAGATATGGTGCGAAAGCTACCGCTTAGGATTGCTTATCGATGTAATCGATGGCTTCGCCGACGCGCTGAATCTTTTCAGCAGCGTCCTGAGGAATATCGATATCGAATTCCTCTTCGAACTCCATCACTAGTTCCACTGTGTCGAGCGAGTCGGCACCTAGGTCATTGACGAAGTGCGTATCACGAGTGATCTTGTCTTTCTCGACACCGAGTTGTTCGGCAACGATATCAATGACTCGTTCCTGAGTTGATGCCATAGTCGGGAAATCCCCTTCAACGAAACTGAAATCTGTTAAACAAAAAACCTAGCCGACAGCGTCGTCGGCAGGTGACAAAAGATAGAGGATTGCGGTAAAACCGGTCAAGCCAGAATGACCGAATCGACCTAGAATCCGAGCCGGTTTCCTCTGGTTTCCCAAAAGACTCCTTGGCCTTGTGTTTTAGCTGGTTCCTGCCGTTTGACCCAAAATTTTAACGCCAAACCGCAGGAACAGGGTGTTTCCTTCAAGCAAAACAGCCCCTCGGCTGAAAAAATCAGCCCCATCGAGCCGCAAATTAGCGGGGTCCAAGCGGCGGAAGGCCAGCCGCTGGGGCCGGTGGCAAAGCCGATGGGAAACCCGAACCTGAACTTGGCGGCAACGGTGGCAAACCTGCGTTGGCTGGCGGAAGAGCTGGGATGCCCCCAGGAATTCCCTGGTTAGCTGCCGGAACCCCCGCGTTGGGTGCCGGAAGTGCCGGAATGTTGGCCGGTGGGGCTGGAGACTGGGTATTGCTGTTGGGAACTGCGGCCGTCCGTTCGCCGGTCGACTCGGCAGCGACTTCGGTTAGATTTTCGAAATTCACGACCTGGACTTCTTCTCCCTCAGTGTGCGTGTCGACGGCCATCTCGCAGATGCGCCATCCATCGACTTCTTTGATCAGTGCCCAGACGACTTCGTACTCACTCCCAGGCATACCGGAAGCCCCCGGCTCGAGCCAATTGCTCGAGACGAGCATGACGTTCGGATCCTTGGGATCAATCATCTGTGCCTTACCGATTTCGAATGCGGCGTTGGGGGATCCGATCGGGGAGATCTCGAGTCCCTTGGATTTGATTTCTTGACGAGCCCGGGTCGATAAAAGCGACTCGATGATCTGGGCGTTGCTGGTTCGCATTCCTTCAAGGAACGCTCCGACGACCTCTTCAGGACGCGTAGGATTCTTCAGGTTCAGCGAGCTCAGCGGGACCATTTCCTCGGAAGGCAAGCCGGACTGTTGCGAACCGTTGGCATTGGTATTCGAAGCGATCGGGGTACCGGCAGCGTTGGCTCGATCGCCCGATGGATTCGTTGGGTTGGATTGGGCGACTTGATCTTTCTTGCCAGAGTCACATCCGACTTGGCCAAGTACAGCGGCGAGGGTTGCCGTCCAAATGAAACGCTTCATGAGCTGGTATTTCCTCTGAGGAATCTTAGAAGGGTAGGATCTTGGAATGGTCCTTGTAGGACGATTGCTCCGGGGCGCACGGGTTGTCCGTGGAGCCGGATCCAATTGCTAGAAGAGGGGGAATACTTCATCGACGCGATGGGCGTCAAGAGCATTCCTGCAAGTGAACTTGCACGCGATTCGTCTTGCTACAAGCCAGACCCATTCGATACAGTCGGCGGTACTCGACCGATTTTGGAAATTCCCACCAGGAGCCTATGGGATGCCCACCCTTGTCAAAAACACCGAGCATCATGCTCAAGTCCCGTTTGCGACCCGAAAACCAGCCGCATCGAGGCGATTGCTCTTGTGCATTTTCCTCCTGGGAATCGCCACGCTGACGGGCTGCCAGCTTGGGGCAAAGAACCAAAACTCCCGCGGGGTGGCGATGTACCAACAAGGTCGGTACGCTGAGGCTTTGCAGTATTTCGAGCAGGCTAAGGTGACCGACGCGGCCAATCCTGACACGTACTACAACCTTGCTTCGGCTTACCACAAGCTAGGCACCGCGTCGAAAGACCCCAAGATGATCGACAACGCCGAGCGGATGTACAACACCTGCTTAGAAATGTCTCCAAACCATGTCGATTGCTATCGAGGCTTATCGATCTTGCTCGTCGACAAAGGGCAGCCCGAGAAGGGCTTCACGCTCCTGAAGGACTGGGCGATCAAAAACCCAGGATTGTCCGAACCCCGAATCGAACTTGCCAGACTCCATCAAGAGTTCAATCAGAATAAAGTGGCCGAACAGTATCTAAACGAAGCCATTGCGATGGACCCGAACAACCCTCGCGCTTGGGCCGCTAAAGGTCGTTCGCGGGAGATATCTGGGGATTTGATGATGGCCGTCCAGAACTACGAAACGAGCTTGGCCCTGAACGCCTCGCAACCGGAACTCTACCAACGCATCGGGGCCTTGAAAGTTCGTCTGAGCCAAAATGTACCGGTCAACCCCACCGGTCCACCCACGACGACCCGCTAGGGCGTTTGGGGATTTCAGCGGTATTCGCTGGGAGTAAGTCCGGTTTTCTATTATGATTGTCCCGGCGTTCGTTGTGATAGTTGTCGGACTCACACCAGCAAAAACAGGAGACGATTGGGATGCTCGATACGGTTGAGATCCGCTACGGAAAAAACGAACTATCGGTAAGGCTTCCCAAAGGCTGCCAACCGGTGATCGTGCGCAAACCCCCGATGCCGCTGCTGAACGATGCCCCGAGCGCTATCCGCGAGGCCCTTCGCCAAGGTGTCGCATGCCCCTCGCTCCAAGGCGTTGCGCAAGGATCCTCGAGGGTCTGCATCGTGATTTGCGACATTACCCGCCCGGTCCCCAACGGTCCGATTCTCCGAGGGATCGTCGAGGAACTCAATGCCGCCGGAGTGGCTAACTCACAGATCACCATCCTGATTGCCACCGGCTTGCACCGCCCAAACCTGGGCAAAGAAATGCTCGAAGTCGTCGGCGACGAATGGATCTTCAATCACATCCGTATCGAAAATCACTACGCCCGCGACCTTGCTTGGATGGTCGATCTGGGCAAAACCCCGACCGATGGGATTCCGGTGCTGCTCAATCGCCATTTGGTCGACGCCGATCTGCGGATCGTCGTCGGGCTGGTCGAACCCCACTTCATGGCCGGCTACTCCGGTGGTCGCAAAGTCGTCGCTCCGGGCGTGGCCGGTGAAGAGACCATCCGAACTTTCCACAACCACCAGTTCATGGCCAATCCCCTGGCCTGCAACGGCAACCTCGTCGAAAACCCCTTGCACCGCGGCCAACTCGAAATTCTCGAACTTCTCGGGCCGACCTACGCGGTCAATACGATCATCGATGAACAACGCCAAATGAGTTTTGTCAACTTTGGCCATTGCGTCGAGAGCCACCTGCAGAGTGTCCAAGTCGTGCGCAAGTACGCTGAAGTTCCCATCGACCGAAAGTTCGCTACGCTGGTGACCAGTGCTGCCGGCTATCCACTGGACAAAACCTACTACCAGACGGTCAAAGGGATGGTCGCTCCCCTTCAGATTTTGGCCGATGGTGGCCACATGATTATCGCCAGCCGCTGCGAGGAAGGACTCGGTTCCCACGAGTATCGCGACTCCCAAACCCAACTCAAAACCCTAGGCGCCGAGGGCTTTATCGAACGCATCCGAAGCATGAAGCTTGCCGACATCGACGGCTGGCAAACCCACATGCTTCTTCGACCTCTTTCGATCGGACGAGTCTCCTTGTACAGCGAAGGCATCCAGGGCAAGGATCGAGAACTGACCGGGGTCGAAATGATCGATTCGATCGAAAAAGCCATCCAACAGAGCGTCGAGACCTCTGGAGACAAAACCATCGCGGTCATCCCCGAGGGCCCCTATGTCATCCCAATGCACCAAAGTGCAAACACGGCGCTTCAATCCTAACTTATAGGAAACAGGCGTGAGCCATTTCGTTGTATTCCATTTGATTTTTACTCAAGCAGCTAAACCATGAATGTATTTGCGAGAAAAACTCTCGAAGATCTCAACCAGGAGGCAAGGGCCGAGGGACAGGGGACACTCAAGCGTCATTTGGGCCCAGTGAACTTGGTCCTCCTAGGGATCGGAGCGATCATCGGGGCTGGACTCTTTGTACGGACGGCCGCCGCGGCCGCCGAGCATGCGGGTCCGAGCGTGACGCTGAGTTTCATCGTTGCAGCCATCGGGTGCGCATTGGCCGGAATGTGCTACGCGGAATTCTCCGCGATGACCCCGGTCTCCGGCAGCGCCTACACCTATTCGTACGCCACGATGGGTGAACTCTTTGCATGGATCATCGGCTGGGACTTGGTCCTCGAATATGCCCTAGGAGCAGCGACTGTCGCAATCGCTTGGTCCCAGTACTTGAACAAACTGATCGAAAGCTTCCTCGGAAAAGCATACGTGATCCCTTACCAGTATTGTCACTCGCCGTTCGAGTCGATCGGCGAGGGGGCCGACAAAGTCACCGGGATCATCAACCTACCGGCCATCGTAATTCTGTTTCTACTGACGATCGTTTTGGTGCGAGGCATCAAAGAGTCGGCCTTGCTCAATGCGATTGTCGTGAGCGTCAAAGTTCTGATCGTGATCCTGTTTATCGCCTTGGGATGGCAGTTTATCCAACCCGCAAACCACACCCCCTTCATTCCCGATGCGACGGTTTACACCGATGCGGTCAAGCAAACCGAAAGGAATTTCGGTGGACTCTGGGGTGTCCTCGGTGGGGCCGGCGTGGTTTTCTTTGCCTTCATCGGTTTCGATGCGGTCTCGACGGTTGCCCAAGAGACCAAAAAACCCGAACGCGATATGCCGATCGGCATCCTCGGTTCGCTCTTGATCTGCACCGTTTTGTACATCCTCTTTAGCTGGGTCCTGACGGGAATCGCCCCCTACGAAGACTTCCGAGATCCCACCAAAGGCAAAGAAGCCTCGGTGGCCTACGCGATCGAAACCTATATGCCCGGCTACGGGGCCTTGAGCAAATTCATCACCGTAGCGATCCTGTTCGGTTTCTCCTCAGTGATCCTGGTGATGCTCCTAGGACAAAGCCGCGTGTTTTATTCGATGTCCCGCGACGGACTCGTGCCCAAGATCTTCTCGGATCTGCATCCGGTCCATCAGACACCCTCGAAATCCAATTGGATCTTCTTTGTGTTTGTCGCCCTGTTTGCTGCCTTCATCCCCGACAGCGTCGTCGGGGACATGACCAGCATCGGCACCCTGTTTGCCTTCGCACTGGTTTCGATCGGTATCATCATCATGCGCAAAAGCGATCCGGACGCCCCAAGACCCTTTCGTACCCCCTTGGTTCCCCTCGTCCCGATCCTCGCCGTCGTCGTGTGCGGTGCGATGATCGCCGGCTTGGGCAAGGAAAACTGGGCCCGCTTAGGAGTATGGCTAGCCATAGGCTTGGTGATCTACTTCGCCTACGGAGTTCGACACAGCCGCGTGCAATTGAACCGCCAATAGGCCAATAAAGCGAACCATAAGGGAGCGTTGTGGAAGCAGAGCAGGCGAGAATCCAAGCGGATTTAAGGGGGATCCTCGACGGCGAGGTCTTCTGCGACTCTCTGCACTCCCAGATGTACGCCAGCGACGCGAGTCTTTACCAGATCGCACCGATGGCAGTCGTTCGCCCACGGCATGCCGACGATGTGGCCGGGTGCATCAAATACGCCGTCGAAAACGGATTGCCCGTTTTCCCTCGCGGTGGAGGTACCGGACTGGCTGGCCAATCGCTCGGTCCAGGGATCATCCTGGACTTCTCTCGCTTCATGCGCCGTATGGTCGACCTGGATACACAAAACCTCCAGGTACGTGTTCAACCAGGGATCACCCTCGGGGATCTCAATCGCCAGTTGGCACCCCATAAGCTAGTCCTGGGAATCGACCCTCCCATGAGAGCCGTCACAACCGTCGGAAGCCTGGTCGCTATCGATGCGTTAGGAAGCCACTACCCGCGCTACGGTACGGCCGGATCCCATCTGCTCGGCGCACGGGCGGTTCTGGCCGATGGCCAGCAAGTCGACCTGGCCAAAACCTCTTGGCACTACCCAAACACCGGAAGTCCAAAACTAGATCGCATTGCAACCGACCTAGGACGATACCTTACCGAAAACAAAGAGACCATTTCATCCCCACCATGGAAAGGAATTCCGCGAGGCTGCGGCTATAGGCTCGAGTCGATCCTCGAAGACGACCAAGTCGATTTGGCGCGTTTACAAGCCGGTGCCGAGGGAACATTGTCGGTCCTGACCGAGCTGACATTGAAGGTCGATCGCATCCCCAACGCACGAGCTTTGGTACTGCTGCTGTTCGAAAAAATGGAACTCGCCGCCAGCGCAGCTCTCGAGGCTCGCAAGGACGAGGTCGCAGCATGCGACCTGATGGACCGTCGTCTGATCGAAATCGCTCGCGAATTGGACTCCCGTTATGAAGCGATGTTGCCAAGAGGATGCGAAGCTCTCTTGCTCATCGAACATCAAGGAGATGATTTGACGGAGGTCAAGCAACGGCTGGTTGCCTTGGTTCAAAAAATCGTTCGCAAAGCACCTTCGACTCAGCAAACAGCAATCATCGTCGACGATGCGGAACGGGATTTCGTTTGGCGATTGAGCCGCCGGATCATCCCTCAGTTGGCCCGCCTCGGTGGCCCTCAAAAACCGATCTCGTTTGTCGACGACCTCTCGATCCAACCCGAGCGAATGCCCGATTTCCTCCACGAAATCCAGAACATTCTCAAGTCCGAGCGAGTCACGGCAACGCTTTTTGCCCACGCAGCCCAAGGCAATGTGCAACTGCGTCCGTTCCTCGACCCGAACTCCGAAGAAGACATTCAAAAGCTCCTGCGGATCGCCGATAAGGTCTTCGAAAAAGTGATTGAATTTCGAGGCGTAATCTCCGGTGAGCACGCCGTGGGCTTGAGCCGCAGCGGTTATCTACGTCAACAACTCGGCGAGCTCTATCCGATCTGCCGACAAGTCAAGACTTGGTTCGATCCCGACGGGATCCTCAATCCTGGCAAACTCATCACCGACGCTCCCCAACGGCCCATCGATAACCTTAGAACCGATCGCAAAGAACCCGATGCTGAGGAGCTTACGCAGCCAGCAAGACCGATGCTGCCTATCCTGGACTGGTCAGGCGAAAAATCGCTCGAAGCCACAAGCCGTCAATGCAACGGATGCGGACGATGTCGGACCAACGCACCCACGGAACGTATGTGCCCCTTGTTTCGGATCTCCCGGAGCGAAGAAGCCAGCCCCAGGGCCAAAGCCAACCTCATCCGTGGTCTGCTCTCAGGGGATATATCAGGCCCACAGAGCGAGAGCGACCAAATGCGTGCGATCGCCGACCTTTGCTTCCACTGCCATCAATGCCGCTTCGAATGCCCGTCACAAGTCGACATCCCACGCATGGTCGTCGAACTCAAAGCCCAGCACACAGCCACCAACGGACTTCGTATCACCGACCGACTCCTCTCGAGGATCGATCTGCTGACGAATGTCGCAAGCCGTTTCCCAAGACTTGCCAATTGGGCCATGGGAAACCGCTCGATGCGCTGGATCTTGGAAAAATCGACCGGAATTGCCATGGGCCGACGCTTACCCCAAATCGCTAAACAGTCGTTCCTCCGTTGGGCCGTCAAGCAGAAACTCAATCGAATGAGCCGATCCGGTGGCCGCAAAGTCCTCTACGTGGTCGATCAGTATGCCAATTGGCACAATCCATGGGTCGGAAAAGCACTCGTCGAGGTGATGCAGCATCAACGGGTCGAGGTCTACGTGCCCACCTGGCAGACCGTTACCTGGATGACCAAAATCTCCCTAGGAGATGTCGAACGCGTCAAACGCTTAATCGTCCCCCAACTTCGCCGACTCGCTGATGCAGTCAGGCAAGGCTATACGATCGTGGCGACCGAACCGACCGCTGCCCTCTGCTTGCAGCATGAGTATCCCAATCTCTTTACAAGCGATGATGCAATGCTCGTGGCAAGCAACACTCAAGAGGCCGGACACTATCTCTGGGAGATGCACAACCGCAACGAACTGGAACTGGATTTCAAACCCCTGAACATATCGGTCGTCTACCACACGCCCTGCCACCTCCGAGCCTTGGACATTGAGTACAGCGGCACGAAACTGCTGGAGTTGATCCCGGGCTTGAACGTCCTGCAAGCCGACTCGGGCTGCTCAGGCATGGCCGGTGTCTATGGACTCAAACGAGAGAACTACCGAAACAGCCTTCGCGTCGGTTGGGGACTCATCAGCACCATGCAAAAGACCCCGGCACAGATCGGAAGCACCGAATGCGCTTCGTGCAAATTGCAGATGGAACAAGGTGTCGATAAACCCACGATTCCGCCGATCGCTCTTTTGGCTTACGCCTACGGTAGGCTACCGGAGGTCAAGACCTGGATTCAGGCCCGACACGATAGCTTGGTAGTCCCCTAAAGACCGACTGCAGCGTTTTCCTCGATGCCGATCCGCCCGCATCGACCGATTGCGAGTATTACGAAATCCGACCGGAAGCACGAACAATCGTTTAACCCGCAGCCAACGGCGAGGAAGTCGCTATTTTGCACTCATGTCGTGCTGATTTCATAGTCAGAATCTGGTGTTGCTTCACCCGTGATGCAGGTGAAGCAAGCGTACCCAGCCACTGCCGAGCCAACAATCCAAATCTGCTCCCCGCAACTACACCGTTCGCCATCTTTGTGCGCAGCGATCGCGTCATCCAAACGCGCAACGACATCATCTCGGCGTTCCGAGGGGTTAGCTGCCAAAAAGCGATCGACATAAGCATCTTTCGAGATCAGCGTGAATCCGGATTTTCTTTGTGTCATGGTTGAATCTCGGTTAGCGATTTGGTCACGAACGGCCCCGATGACCGAGCGGGGGGAAGTCGAGTTTCGATCAGGAATCAGCCGAATCCCCGCTTTGGTCCATCGGTTTGTTCCACTTCGTTTCGAAACCCCAGGTATGCAGACTCCCGGATGTTCGAAGTTTCTTGAGTGATGCAATGTGACTATCAGAAATGTACTTATAGTTAAGAATGACCAGCGATGGCTTTGGGGATGTTCTCGCAAATTTCGCCGAAGATAGCCAAGCCTCGATGTCTTCGTAGTCCCAAAAACACTGGTTCGATTTGCCAAAGATAAAGCCGCGAGCTTCATCGTCCAAGCAGCAAACAAGAAACTCCGCTTCAAGCGACTTTACCGTTAATTTATCCGAATACACTCCCCACTGCGACCAATAAAAAATGAAACGAGTGATGTTTTTGACACAAGAAACTTTCAAAGTCAGATCCGTTCCATCGTCATTCCAAAGAAGAATAGAGAAAGTTGCATTTTGCTTGGAAAAATGCATCAACTCCTCGACGCTACTCACTTCAACTTCCGGATCAGCATCCACTCGGTTCGCATAGCAAGCGATTCTCTCGCTCTCGGGTTTAAAGAGCGACCAGCCCGCGTTGTACAGCGACTCGAAAAGATGTGGCAATCGCTCAATACGATTGCCGTCCAACTCGATCGTCACAAAAAAGTCGCCGTACATTCTTACTTCTTTCCAGGATCAGTTGGCTCACTAGCGACGAGGAGAAGTGAATATTTTGCGAACGCGACGCCATCATTGAGAAAGTAAAGATCCGCGACCGTGAAATCGCTCACATTTCCAGCGGCCCTTGCGACAAGCGTACCGTCGGCGTACAGCATTCCGTCAACTCCGACAGAAAGTCCATTGTGATCACTAATGACTCCCATAATCTCGGCGTCAACACCTCTCAACTCCGATGCATCCGCAATAATCAGCGTCTGCTCGACGAAATTGATAGACCAAAAATCGGCGATGCCATCGACTTGTGCTAAGACAAACGCTGGGCTACTAAATCCCCAAAGTATCAATAGTATGAAAATCAAAAATCTCATTTTGTTTTCCTGTGAAAGTAGAAAGAATCCTTGGAAGTCTTGGGTTTGGGGTGGGAGCCCTTCGAATAAAATCTAGCGACTCTGACCCGTGATCTTATTCTGCGCTTGCAACGCAGAAACGTCACAAAATCCTAACCCCAAACCCAATGACACAAGTACTGTGAGAATTCTCGCTCTGGATCTCGGTAAGTTCAATACCATGTGCTGCTTTTTCGACACCAAAACCCGAAAGCACTCGTTTCTGAACGCTCCGACCGAACGAGTCTGCTCCACCAACGGACGCCAGGTCTCAGCCTATTTCGGACTCGTACCAAGGCATTATCCATCCGACGAAACCGACCGTTAAACGCGGACTCACCATCGCTCAAGATGCTTCAATCGTGCATGGATAACTGAGGGGATGCAACCTGCCACGCAGGTCCAAAAGAGTGAAATGCATCCACACCTCGAATAGTCGCCTAATCAACCATCCTTGACTCAAGAAATTGTTTTTCGGTAGAAGCGGATCGCTCTTACGAAGCTGACTCACAAACGTCGCCGGTGCCAACTGCTACACCGAGTCGTTGTTAGCCACATAAGGTGAGCGAACAACGATCGTCTCCGCAGTCGGCATCTGGGACACGGACCAAAAAAATGCAGGCCCAAACAAAAAATCATCCAACAGTGGCGACCGTCACTTGCCAAACCCAGGACTTCATAGTCGACCGCAATCACCCGGCCGCGACGAGAAATTGTCCATTGTCAAAACGCTCGACTTCGCGGCTCGGGTGCATTGCTTGGTTATGCCGCAATTTCGCGACCAGTCTCGATGTCGAGTATGTAGTTGCGGTCGTAAAAGTCCGCTACATGAATCACGTCGCGATCAAGCCGGAAGCCATTTGTGAAAATGTCAGCACCGCCAGTCTGCCAAACGATTGTACCACGATGAGTTACGCGAGCAATCAACAATTCGCCGTGCGATAACAGGCAATTGTGATTAGGCGATTCGTATACACCAAAACATGTCGCATCGTCAGTTTGCGTTGACCAGTTCAGTTCCAATGAAGGCACGGCAACGGACGCCATAAAAGGCCCGACAGCAATGATGCAGTTGCAGTCGTGAATTAACGCGGTGTTTTCGTGGACGCCAGATGCACCGCCGCCTGCCGAAATCAGGCATGAGCGAATTTGCTGGTCATTGCGGAACAATCGTAAAGCGTGGCGTGAGGTAGCAGTGGCCGCATCAGCATCGAGAGAGTGCAGTCTGTCGTACGAACAAAGATTGTCAGCCGAGCCGTCGAAATACGGAGGATCGTTGGTTATGTCCAATCGATAGTCGCCAACGGTGAGAGATAGCATTTATGAGAGTCTCGATCTTGGTGGCATAACGTCCGGGATCAGCGATGTCGCCGGGGACCACATTTCAAAAAGTCGGGACGGCACCGGCGGCGACTTCGGTGCACCACATTGTTACGTGCTTCGTTTGCGTCGTTGGTACGCAACGAGCCCTGTGGGAATTGCAATCAACAGGCTAGCGATCGCAACACTCATTGGAGGATAGTATAGCACGATTTCCGAATAATCTCGTCCGTGTTGAGCAATTTGATCTGACCACATTGAATTTACGACCAAGCCGCCAAGGCAACCAGTAACAATCAACGTCACTGTCCCGAAAAACGCCTGTCGCCCAACAACTAGGCCGAAGCTCATTCCAATCATCGCACACATAATCGCGCAAAGTGGCGCTGAAACCAGGCCAGCCTGTTGTCCGTAGCTCAAAACCGGTTCTGATTCAACATGGCGGTTTTCTAGAATGATTGCTGTTGCGATGTAACCGATCGTCCCAAGAATCAATCCCGCGAATGTCAAGAGTGTAAGCGGAATCCAGCTAACGGATGCATGGGTAAATGTACTTTCCGATGCATTCGTGTTGTCAGTTGCCTGGTATGGATTAGTCACATCTGTGTCTTGCACGTAACGCCCCGATTCAGCCAGCCCAGGCAGGAGACTCTACGCAAGTCAGAACGCGCGACCGAGGGCTTGGCTGCAATCGTTTGTTCGTCCAGATTCTAGCCTCCAGGCAAGTTGCTCGCTAGGTATTTGCAGAATCGATATGTTCCGTGTTTTCTGTGAGATGGGCTGGTGATGGTGTTGGGAAATGAAAAAGCCCGATCAACCCGATTACCGTCAAGACGATTCCAAGAACAACACACAAACCAGCCCATCCACGGACGTTTGTCGCAACGCTAAACGGACCGAGCCAAACAGTATTGGATGAAAATACTATCGGGTCAATGTTTTCTTGCTGTTGAACAGTCGCCGCGTAAATAGACGACCCTATCGCTGCCGTCGCGATTAGAACGAGAGGGAAAGCCAATGCAGTCATGAAGATCCAGAAGGGTATCATGGTTGGGGCTTTCATATTCCAGTACTCTAAGGACGAACATATATTATATTGAGTTTACCATACCCCAACCAAACCGAAATTTACTGTAAGACGTTAGCCGAGTCAAACGAATCCCATTCCTAAGACCCTACCGAGCGAGTGTTTGCAGCAGCGTTTGGCTCTGGCAAGCGGCCAGGATATATTGAATTGGTGTTTTCTAGGTTATGTGGAATTTTGCTTTTCCAGGATCTATTCGGCCCGTATGGACGCAGAATCGCTTATCGCAGTCATATCTCTCGCAACACCGCAAGCGGCGTCGAAAGCCCAATGGATCGATTGCAATAGAGTCTCAAGGCACGCTTTGCGTTGAGCCAAGGTGCTCAGTACGCCTTAGCAAAGATAGCTTGGGTGGTGGCTGGTTTGCCCGTCACAAAACATGTTCCAGTGCCTTGTGCTGCATCGAGCGGAATGCATCGGATGGTGACCTTGAGCTCATCGAGCAGACCCTGGACCTCTTGTTCACTGCTGAACCAGCATTTCGCAAAACCACCCCCCACCGAGCGACCTTGCTCATCGTCGGGTTGGAAATATGCCCGAAATTCCTTTTCGTTCGCCAGCTCGACAGTGTTCGCCTCCCGCATGGCGAGCGCTTTGGCGAACAGATGATCTTGGATGGATTTGAGTTGCTCACCGATGCTCTCGACGAGCATCGCGATGGGCATCGACCGGCTCTCGCCTGTATCGCGCCGAGCCACAAAAGCTGCTTGATTGGCCATGTCCTTTGGGCCGACTTCAACTCGAATGGGTACACCTCGCTTGACGTGATACCACTTCTTCTCGCCACCGCGCAACTCGCGGCGATCGATCTCAACACGCAGCGGTTCGTCGAACGCTCTTTGGGCTTGAAGCTGCTTACAGAGAGATTCGCAGTAAGCCATGACATCGGCTTTCTGCTGCTCGTCGCGGTAGATCGGCATCAAGACGACTTGGGTCGGTGCCAATCGTGGGGGCAGGACCAAACCGTCATCGTCCGAGTGGGTCATGATCAACGCACCGATGAGCCGGGTAGAGACACCCCAAGAGGTTGTCCAAGCGTATTCAATTTGACCGGCTTGACTTTGGAACTTGATCTCTTGAGCCTTCGAAAAGTTCTGACCCAAAAAGTGGGACGTGCCGGCTTGCAATGCCTTGCGGTCCTGCATCATCGCTTCGATCGATAACGTCGTGACCGCACCGGGGAATCGCTCACCGGGTGTTTTCTCACCGCGGATGACAGGCATGGCCATGAAGTTCTCCGCAAAGTCCGTATAGACGTCGAGCATCTTGCGAGTCTCCTCCATCGCTTCGTCGGCCGTGGCGTGGACGGTGTGACCCTCTTGCCAAAGGAACTCGGCGGTCCGCAAAAACAACCGCGTCCGCATCTCCCATCGCACCACATTGGCCCATTGATTGATCAAGATCGGCAAATCGCGATAGGACTGAACCCACTTGGCATACGTCGCCCCAATGATCGTTTCGCTCGTCGGACGGACAATCAAGGGTTCCTCAAGAGGACCGGCTGGGCGCAAGCCCCCTTTGCCATCGGGCTCGAGCCGATGGTGGGTCACGACCGCACACTCCTTGGCAAACCCTTCGACGTGCTGGGCCTCCTTCTCCAAAAAACTCATCGGAATAAACAACGGGAAATAAGCATTCTGATGCCCCGTGTCCTTGAACATCCGATCGAGCGCTTTTTGCATGTTTTCCCAGAGGGAATACCCCCAAGGCTTGATCACCATGCAACCGCGAACCGCGCTGTTTTCGGCTAAATCCGCCCCCTTAATGACCTGTTGGTACCACTCCGGATAATCTTCGGCACGGGTAGGGGTGATGGCAGTTTTCGCAGTGGACATATCGTGTTTTTGAAAATTCGAGAAATAAAAGGTCGCCAAAATAGGGCAAAAAGTTCGATTTTCGCCTAAGATATTCAAGGGCCCGACAGGAAGTTTAGACGATTCATCACCGCCTACCAGTCCGCCCGAAACAATCGGATCGACAAAACATCGATTCACAGCACTCAAGGCTCCATTCAAAACGGTTCCTACCAATAGGGTTTTATCATGCGATCGACCAAGTCCAACAGCAAGTTTGACAGATCCCAACGACGTTCGAGCAACCGCCGGTTGATCCTCGAAAACCTCGAAAACCGAACCGTGATGGCCGGCGATTGCTTCCACAACTTCATGCTTCCCGAAGACGCTGACGCAAACGGTTCGGTCACACCCCTCGATGCGTTAGTCGTCATCGATCGAATCAACCAATCGTTGGCCAACGGACCCTCGCGATCGAACGTGACGACCGACTTGGCACTCGTCGATGTGGATGCCGACAATTCGCTCTCCCCCCTCGACGCACTCGGTGTGATCAACCACCTGAACTCCCAAACCTCGATGGGCTCCGGCACAGCACGCGCAAGCCGCGTCGAACACAACCGACGCATCGAACGCATCGAACAAGCCATCGCCTCCAACCTCCTACCCCCGAACTTCTCCCTCCAAGACGCACACGCTGCCCTCGATACCCTCCGCTCCGGCGGTCGACCTGAACTAGGGGACCATGTCGTCAACGGAATCCTGAAATGGAGACAAGACGATAACCCATCGACCGACGATCCATCCGAAAACGAATCGGACCAGCCGCAAGATTCCAGAGAACTCAAACGTCTCGAGCACTTTATCGACTCGCTGTCGAAACGACTCGAAGCCTTCAGCGTCTCACCGAACACCATCGCCACCATCTCAAGCGAATTGCTCTCGGCCCACCAATCCGGCTCTCCGCTAGATCTCATACAAGTCCGTGATCGATTGGCTCAGTTGGGTGTCGATGTCGATACGATTTTGCCCCAAGCGGCCCGGCCTGAGATACCAGAACGTCCTGAAATGCCAGAACGTCCTGAAATGCCAGAACGTCCTGAAATGCCAGAACGTCCTGAAATGCCAGAACGTCCTGAGAATCCAGAACGCCCCGAACGGCCGATTATGCCCACAATCGTCGTGACCGAACCCATCGCCGACTCGATCCTCGCTCGACTCAAAAACGCTGGGATTTCCGCAGAGATCCTCGGAACGATCCGCGATGAAATCTACGCAGGCATCAACGCCGGGTTGCCTCTGGATCTTCAAGTGGTCCGAAGCCGTCTCGAAGAGCTTGGAATCGACTGGGAAAGGTTGCACGCTCCGCCTGCGAACACTCTCCCAGTGGTACGACCAAGGCTCGATGGTG
Source organism: Pirellula sp. (assembly GCA_021300015.1). GTDB lineage: Bacteria > Planctomycetota > Planctomycetia > Pirellulales > Pirellulaceae > JBKCUI01. Next base: position 19,315 of record JAJTFB010000084.1, read on the forward strand.
CCGCCGTCCTTGAGCAAGTGCTACCGCTCCTTGGACGTCTCGGGATCCAACGCGATGTCGCTTTGAGGATCTACATGGAGGCAAAGGCCGCCTTAGTAGCGGGCAAACCCCTTTCGATCGACCAAATCGTTGAAAGACTCAAGGCACTTGGGGTTTCCCTCGACTCGATCAACAATCCGGTCGTCTAAACAAGTTGCTGCGTGCGGCGATGCTCGTCACAAAGTTCAAAAAAACCCAAAACAGGATCGCTTCTGCGAGACTCTAATGGGCCGGAGCCGATGGGTACTTTGCGATCCGTCTGTCCCCTTGGACCCAAGCTCGCAGATGTCGATGGACCAACTCCGTTGGCAAGAACTCTTGCTCAAGCCGCCGCTTGTCCTGTCCAAGCAGGAATCGGTAGAGCTCGATCTCTTGGGGCCCTAATCCCACCGGGGGCTCTTCACCGGCGCTTACTGGCTCTTTGACTGCTGAGTGCCGGTGCGATTCGAATACATCTGCATCCATGAGCAATGCGTCCAACCGGGGGACTGCTAAGCGAGCCTTGGATAAAAATCCGAGCCCCCATGTATCGATATCACCCCAATATCCAACCTGCCTTTCGGATAACCAAGCTGCATGCATCCAGTTCAGATCGAAACCTGCTCCGAGGACCGCTAGGGTTCCTGGCAAAGAGCACAACTGATGCTGCGAGGTTTCGTTTTCAACGACAAGCAATCTTTGCCCCGGCAGTGGTCGGGTCGATAGGTCCGAAGATTTGACGCGTACCTTTTCGAATGGCAAGAGGCTTCCATCCAAATCGACCACCAAGAGCCAATGATCTGCTTGTTCGGGTGCACCCAAAAAGGTCTCTAGTCCAAGTCGGCTCGGTTCCCCATCGAACCGAGCATCGAGCAAGGCGACGAGTAATGCGAAGTTCCTTTCAAAGAACTTCGTGTCGATCCCTTCGATCGCCAATGTCCGCAGGGGCCGGCCCATGGCGCATCCGGGTTGCAACGCCATAGCCAATCGGGTCGCTTGGAGAACTTCCTCGGATTCTTTTGAGCTCCAGAGCGATCGCCTGCGAATCAGCAGCGATCGGAAAACCTCTGGGGAATCGGCGACCAAGAGTCCCATGTCGCGAAACTCGGCTCGAATCCGAGGATCTCCGATGGCTTCGATCCACTCGGATGGTTTATCCAATTGCCAAGCGACTGGGATTCCAACGGGTTGGCTTGCGTGCCGATAGACGACCTGTTCCCAAAGGACTTTGCCTACGTGGACATGCCTCCATCGTTCGAGGTGACGCTTGACATCATCGAGCTGATCTCGGATTCTGCGGGAGTTGGGTTTACCGATCGAGAGGGTCCAGGGCCACGCACCAGCGAATCCGAGCAGACGCGATTCACGCAAGCCGGCGTGTTCCCAGTGCCTTCGCAGTTTGGATTTAAGCTCCGAGGGCGATCTCATTGACTTTGCGCGATTTCTTCGAGTTTCTCCCAGGAGATCGAAGCTAGGCTGGCTTCTTTTCCAGGTCTTTGAACGCAAACGACCTTTCGAGTGTGTTTTTTCAGCAGCCCGATTTCCTTATTGGGGGTCACGAAGATTGGATGCAGGCTGAAGATTCTTAGCGCTTCGATGATCCTCGTCGCGGCCGACGGAGAGCTTTTCGAGAACGCTTCATCGAGAACGACGGTCCCGTACAGTGGCCGAGTCGCAGCCGGAGGGCACAAGGCATAGCTCAATGAGGCCGTCAGGATGTGGCTGGCCATCAATTCCTTTTCGCCGCCGCTACCACTTTGTGACCCGGTGCGGGGTGGAGAGCGTTCAGCGGTCATTCGATCGACTTCGACGACAAAAAACTGCAATCGAAATCTTGGATCCAGAAGAGCCTTGGATCCTTGTAAACGGCGATTTTCACCTGCATCACGCAGGATCGCTACCATCTCTTGCAATGCTTTGAAGTGGCTCTGACCGCCATCGTCTTTCAAGGCAGCGTGCCGAACTTTTTGCATGGCGATATTGAGCGATCGAAGTCGTTCATCTTTCATTCTCTGAGGCAGTAGTTGCAGGTAGCGCCCAGAACGAAAATCGACTTTGACCAAGGTGTGGTTTAGCTCTGCGATCCGTTCCTCGATCGCATCGACCTCTTCGTCGATGCTAGCGAGCAATTGCGTGACCCCTTGGTCCGACGAGCGGTTGAGGTACTCCAGGAATCGCGTCCGTTTTTCAGGCAGCGCTTCCTCGGTCAAAACCCTTAGTGGCATTTTCCATTTTTCGCACAAGCTGTTGTTCGATATCTGCATCGCGGATGAGTTGTTCATCGAGTTGGGATTCGATCTCTTTGGCCAATCGTCTTTCGGATTCGATCAAGCGCTGCGGGGGGACCTCTGATTCGACCCTCAAGTGCTTGCTCGCTAGAGCTTCTTCATGATCCCCGAGACGCCCTTCCGAGCGTTTCCGAGCGTCCTCGCAAGCTTGTTCTGCCGAACAACGCTTGTCGTTGAATACAGCGATTTCGGAGCGATGATCGGAGATCTTCTGGCGCAGCGTTTCGAGCTTATCGTTTTCATGTTCGTATTGCAATTTCGCGTGGCTCGTATCGGATTTCGGATCGAGTAGGCCTTCGAGGCGCAGGAGCGAACGCTGCATGTGCAACTCGGCGTTGGGCAGGTCGATCGTGGCGAAGTCCAGGTTGAGTAGAGCGTCGAGGATACGGAGGGTTTCCTCGATTTGCTTGAGTTTCAGTTGCGCCGATTGCACGGTTTGTTTTGCTGTTTGGGCCAAATGCGTTTCCTCCACGCATTGCTTAGCAAGCGCATCGAGTTGGTCCTTGTTATCGAACCCTGTCATCCAGTCTCGATCGAGTCTGCGTTGGTCTTGTTTCTCAAATTTCCCGTGCCGTCCGGACATCATCCCTTCGATCGTCAGAGCGTTTTCGGTGATACTCAGTTCGTCGCTGGTCAGTACGCAATGCAGATCGCGAGCAGACAGCAGTCGCACAGCAGCATCCTTGAGCGCATGGGGCTTGATGTTTAGCTTCTGGACATAACCGTCTTCGAAGAAGCTGACTCGTTGGGTGGTAGACTCTGCGGATTGAAGCCGAACGTGCAAGCGGTTATCGCGTTGATTGACCCAACGCAAAGCGTCTTGGATCCTGTTTGCTGGAACGAGGATGCGGAGGCGTTCGGAGCCGATGGCTCGTTCGATCGCACCGCGCCAGGGTGCCTCGGAAGCTTTGACCTCGATCAGTTCGGCTAGGAAGGGAAGATCCGAATCCAAAAGCGACAATTCGGAAGCCAACTCAGAGCGAAATTCCTGGTACGGGATTTGGATATTCGATCCAGGTCGCTGCTTGACCTTGCGGATCGCATCGGTCAGTTCTTCGACGCGTTGTTGGTGGACTTGGAGCGTGGACATCGACCCGAGGGTCATCGATTGTTGCGCCTCGTATTGTACATGCAGGGCTTGCTGCTGCTTGCGGAGTTCAATTTGATTGGCTCGAAGCATGTCTTCTGACAGATCGTCGTTCAATCCGAACCGCAAGACCATTTGGCGATACAGCGCCGCTTGTTTTTTCCGTTCGTCGACGAGTTTTCGCTGGGCAGCGATGGTGTTTTCCAATTCACCGATGATGTTTCCACCGAGTTCCAAGTAACGTTCACGCAGCGAATCGACCTCGGATCGCGCCAGCGAGGCTTTCTGTTCCATCTGGGTCAATTCTTGCTGGCCTTGGTCGATGATCCCCGAGAGTCGCAGAAACTCGGCTTCCCATTTCTGTTGGCTGATTCGAGCAAACCAGATCGGCAGAACTCGTTTGAGAATTCGGAGTTTCTCGGTTTTGCGTTGCGATTTCAGCAGCCTCTCGTATTCCTCAAGAACAGGCAGGAGCGATTCGCGTTGGCGCTCGGCCAGTTGCAGTTCGGCGTGAATGTCCGAGAGGTTATCGAATTCGGCAGCGACCTCGACGGCCCGGTCGAAAGCGGATCGATCCTCTAGGACCAGTTCGCGAAAAATTTCGTCAATGCTGTTGAGCTGTTTTAAGCCTGCGGCACGGTTTAGAAGGGTAAATGCGTTTTCGCCGACATCAAAGAACTTGCGAATCCGCTCAAGATAGGATCGTTTGCTTTCAAAGAACCTGAGATTGGCCGTTTCTCGCCCAACCTTGAGCAACTCGCGGATCCCGTCGTCGTGAAGCAACCGTAGCCAAACGTCCAAGCTTTGGTCGGGAGCCATCGAAAAGACCCAACGCCGCTTCAAATCATCCGCGGCATTGCCAGTCCCCTCGGTCCAGAATATCCCAGCGATTTTGACCGTCTGCTTGCCCCCGACGTAGGTTGCGCAAATACCGCTGATGGTCTTGCCGGGCCGCGCGACCTCTTGGCGACCATCGGCACCATCGCCCCCCAAGACACCTCGTACGTATTCGATCAGTGTTCGATCGCTTTCGTGACCGCCGGTGGATGCAAGGTTGTAGCGAGGGGAGGCAACCAGCAGAGTCATCAGGGCATCGACGAGCGTTGTTTTTCCACTGCCGGTCGGCCCGATGATCGCCGTGCCACGCGGATCGAAATCCGCTCGGTGCATCCCACGAAAGGGTCCCCAGTTGTAGACCTCCAGTCGGCTCAAAACAAACGAAGCCTCACCCTGGGCGATGGGCATCGCTTCGATATCCTCTGGGGATTGAATCTCTGCGGTTTTGGAGTTCGCCTCGGAGGTCTTGGCTCGCTGTGGCATCAATCATCTCCTTGGTTTGTTGCAGTAGCCTTGGCTGAGTTCAGAACCGCAAGAAGAGCCGAGAGGGACTCCGGGTTGGCCAGATGCGCGATCAGAGGTCGAATGACGACTTCCTGTTTCGCGTCGACCTCTGAAACAATCCCATGCGTCTTGAGTTGCTCAAGCAGTTGCAGCAATCGATTTTCGTTTTTCGCATCGCTTCCGGTGTCGCCGAAGTACGTCAGGAACGTCGGTAGAAGTTCGTCGATCGAGAGTTTAGAGGTCGACTGGCCGACTCCATACTCTTGCTCATGCATCGCAAAAGCTTGCCGTAGAATCGCAACCAACAGAGATTGCTCAAGGGTCAGTCGTTGTTTGCGGACCAGCGGATGGCTCCAGCCATCGAGTTCACTCGACTCGTCTAGTTCGGGTTTAGCGATCCGCAGGAAAGCCACCCCTCGATGCGAGTCGACATTGAGGGTTAGATCCAAAGGGGCGAGCGTTTGGTTGATCGCGTCGATTTGAACACGGACGCTACGGAATAGATCATGGCGTTGGCTTTCCTCGATGTAGCCTTGGCGAAGGAGTTCTTGAACTGCGATTTTTAGCTCGCGCCGGATCGTTCCTGCATCAACGGTCTCGGAAGAGCCGATTGGTTCAGCGGGTTGCGAAGAAGAAATGGCTGGGGATTTTTGTGGATCGTCGTCTGGAGATTCACCGGCCAATCGATCAAAGATATTGTTCATTCCAATGACTCCACCTTCAGATCTTCGACATCTTCGATTGCCATTTCCACCCAAGGGACTTGGAACCTCGTGTCCCCATCGAGTGGGTCATGCAGATCGATCGACTGGGCTCCTTGGCCGAGTTCCAAACCGGCTTGTCGGGCCATGGCGAGCCAAAAGGAGAGCGTTTCTAGGTCGTGTGTAGGACGGATGGCTTTTGCCAATTGGCCGATGGTGAGTTTTTGGCCGTCTTGTTTAAGGATTTCCAAGGTGTTTCTGAAGACTGCCTCGCGATTCATGGCACGATAGGCTTGCCAGAACTCGTCCCCCATGCCAGCCGGATCCGCATAGTTTTCATCGAGTTCGAGTTGACTCACCGAGTCACTTTCGATTTGTTTCGGGAGTAGGCGCTCGATGAGAGGTAGATTACCCGAGGAGATTGCAATCGGAGGCAACGGGCTATCGGTCCTGCGAATTTTTTGCGATTGCCAATCGAGTTCAAGGGCGGCTTGAAAGATCTCTTGGAGCAGGGCCCCGACGCGCAGTTGTTCGTTGGCCAATCCTGACTTGAGAAAACCGCGGACGTCGCGTTCGCTGTGCGATCGCGCTTGGATGACTCGTTCGGATTCATAGACGAGTCGCGAGACGAGTTGCTTGAGCTCTGCTTTTTGCTTTCTGGAAAGCGCTTTGTCGGAATTCCCATTTTCGAGGATTGACCGGATTCGGGACTTCATGTCATGGAGCTCCGAGGACTTGACGAGCTGAGCGTAAAAGCTCTCGAAGACTTGGCCTTCGACGGTCTGGACGAGTTGTTCGTGTCCGTTGAGGAGTTCGTCGACGATTTGTCCTCGGTTTTGGTTTTCCGAGATGATCCGTTGCCTCAGTTGGCGATCGGCTTGGCGATAGGAGTCCTCGACACGTCGAAAGTCGGCTTGAAGGCTCATAGCCAACTGGTACACCTCTCGAATCCCCTCTTCGGCTTGTTTCCCATCGAGCACATCGAACACGCCGGTTCGGACCGCTTGGAGTTCGATAGCTAGAAGTTCCATACGAGCTTGGATCGCACGCTCTCGGTCCTTTTGGCTGCGGCTGAGTTGGACTTCGAGCAACTCGATGGCACGTTGAACAGTAGCCAGCCGCGATGCGGTGGAGGTCATCGAATGGTCTTCGAGCGAGTCGAGGAATAGCAACGCTCTTTGAAATGCATCGGTGGCAAGAATTTTGCCTCGTTGGCATAATCGGCGAAGACCGTAGCGAGACGTTCGACGGCCTCCTCGAGGACTACGCCCCCTGGGCTCGAGTCGATCAAGCTCTTGAGGCTTGCGAGAATCAGCGGGCCCTTGGGGGAAGCTAGTAAGGACCAGGCCGGATGGTTTCGACGGAGCGAAATGTATTTCGATACGGTTTCTCGCGCCATGAAATTACGATACGAACAAGGTAGATATCGGTCTTGTGGTGGTTTTTCGGTCTCCTATCAGATTCCTACAGATGCGTGTTGATTTCAACAGATCGCTTAAGGGATAGCCGATTTTTAGGTCGTTTTCAGAGAAATTTCTCGATCCGAGGGATCATTCCCAGCGTTGGCCTCGCCCCTGTTTCTTCTCACCGGTAAGCTTCTTTTCGGACAATCGCCGACGCCTTGCCCCAGCACTGGGCTTGGTCTCCTTGCGCACGACAACAGGCTTCATCGCTTCGAGAACCAAACCCCGAAGCAGATCGCGGCAAGCTTGCAAGTTCCGCGACTGCTCGCGATGGACTTGGCAATGGATCTTCAAGAAACCTTCATCGTTGATCCTCGATGCAGCCATGGCCTTCAGACGCATCAGAGCCATCGGAAAAAGGGCCTGGGTTTGATTCAAATCCCAGATCAACGTCGCCTTGGAGTTGACTTTATTGACATTCTGACCTCCAGGCCCACCGCTGCGAGAATAAACCGCTTGCAGTTCGGTTGCAGGAATCGTCAAATAGTGGGTAATGCTAAGGTCTTCCATGGTTCTTCATAAGGTAACGGTTCATGCGAGTATTGGCGACAAGTCCGATCCGAATTTTCAGCCCCAGGCTCGCGCTCGCGGTGCTGGGAATCCTCGGCTCGCTGGCCATTTCTTGGGGACCTCAAAACGCCCTGGTCCAAGAGACTCTCGGCCAAGAGACTCTGAGCCAAGAGTCCGATCCAACCGAGAAGCTCTCGTTATGGACACGCACCAAAGGGTCAGACTGGCCTCGAATGCTCGGGGTTCACTACGATTCGAAAAATTCAGAAACAGGGATCCTGACCCAATGGCCCAAGGATGGACTTCGAATCGTCTGGCATGAAAAAATTGGGACCGGATACGGAAACGGAGTCGCGGCCCTTGGCCGTTGGCTTCAATTCGATCGCCATGGAAACGTTGAAAGACTCTCATGCTACGAAGCCCAAACCGGCAAGTTCCTCTGGAAGTGGGAGGCAAGCGTCGTCTACCAAGACGCCTACGGATACAACGATGGACCTCGATCTAGCCCGATCGTCGATGGGCGGTATGTGTATGTCTACGGTGTGGCCGGCAGGATTGCGTGCGTCGATATCGCAACCGGCAAAGAGCTTTGGCAGAGAAACCTCAGCAATGACTACAGCGTCGTACCAAACTTCTTCGGGGTTGGAGCCAGTCCCCTGGTTTACAAGGACTTGCTCATCGCCATGGTCGGCGGAAGTCCCAAGCGAGGTTTCTTTTCCCGTTCTGCAACGATCAACGATATGCCCAGTGCTAAGCCCGATGGAACGGGGATGATCGCATTGGACAAACGGACCGGCAAGGAGGTCTATCGAGTTGGGAATTATCTAGCCAGCTACTCAGCGCCGATCATCGCGAAACTGCACGGCGAGGATTACTGCGTTAGTCTCATGCGAGAGGGATTGTTGATTTTCCGCGCCAAGGACGGAACGGGAGAACAGTTTTTTCCGTTTCGGGCCGCAACGCTCGAAAGTGTCAATGCAGCCAGTCCGGTGGTGCACGACAATAAGATCTTCATCTCGGAAGCCTACGAGATCGGCAGCGCAATGCTGGAGTTCACCGGCTCGGAGCTTAAGCTCCTTTGGCGCGACGAAGGAATGCGATCGAGTCAATCGATGCGAACCCACTGGACCACACCCCTACTGCATGAGAATCGCCTGTATGCCAGCAGCGGACGCAACCCGACCGATACCGATATTCGCTGCATCGAGCTTCAAGGAAACCAGCCCCCAAAAACCGTCTGGAGCCAACGCAATCGCGATCGTGGTACTGGCATGATCGTCGATTCGCACTGGCTCTGGCTCGGCGAAAACGGCAAATTGCATCTCCTGAGGCTCGGTTCCGACACGCACGAGGTCGTCGCGGAGATGGACCTCCAATTGAAACCGCAACCAGGCTCGAAAGAACCTATATTAAACCCCCCGAGCTGGGCCCCTCCGGTCCTCTCGCATGGTCTGCTGTTTGTCAGAGGAAGCGACCGAATCATCTGCTTGGAACTCATCCCTGAATCGAATTGACCAAAGACTATGAGACCTCCGCGCATCGGACTGACACGACGTAAGATATTGCAGACTGGAATGTTTGCTGGCATGGCAAGCTGCATCGGTCTGGACGCAGCAGCACAGGACCCGCCCAGTGGACCCTCGGTGCAGAATTTGCCAGAAGGCTTGGAAAACGAGGATCTCATCGCCTACGTCCACCGCATCGCAGGAGGCTGGGATGTCGATTGGTACCGCCGCGTTCTGGGGGCAGCCAACGAATACAAAGAAGGGGACGAGATCCTTGGAGTGTCGGCTCGTACACCCGCTGAGCGGCAATTGGCTCGCAAACTCCTTGAGCAAACCACCTTAGAGCAGATCGATTCCCATCGACCCTTTGAAGACAAAATGCTCTCGGCGCTTGGGTTGGCACAAGCCAAAACGCAGACCCAACAGATCCAAGCCTGGAAACTGGCAGAGCTCAAGGCGTTTCTACTCGAGCAAAGCGAGGAGGAAATCCACGCGATTCGCCCTGGATTGTCGAGCGATTCGATCGCATGCGTGGTCAAGCTCATGAGCAATCAGGAGTTGATCGAAGTCGGCCGAAAGGTATTCAATCCGCTTCCTGGCTCTCAGCTAGGATCCCAAGGGTACATGGGTGCGCGAATCCAACCAAATTCGCCAACAGATCATCCCGATGATATTCGCTGGCAGGTATTCAATGCATTCGCATATGCTGTTGGCGATGTTCTTGTGGGAACGAATCCCGTGTCGAGCGAACCGGACTCCGTCGCCCTGGTCGAATCAACGCTTAAAGAGATCCTCGATACCTTCGAAATCAGTTCGACAATTCCTCACTGCGTTTTGGCGCATATAGACATTCAAGCGGCATTGGAACACTCGCAACCCGGGTCGACCGCGCTTTGGTTTCAGAGCATCGCAGGATCCGATGCAGCCAATGCAACATTCGACGTGACGGTCGATAAACTTTTGCAACACGCAAAAAACAAACAGGGTAAGTTCGGTTTGTATTTCGAGACGGGCCAAGGAGCCGATTTCACCAATGGCCATGGGTTTGGGACCGACATGATCATCCATGAGTCTCGCAAATACGGACTAGCGAGAAGCTTGAGCCAAACATTGACTCTGTCCAGGCAACAGCGGGGTGAAAGTTCCGAGCCATGGGTTCACCTCAACGACGTTGCTGGTTTCATCGGACCAGAAGTATTTCGCAATCGAGAACAGCTCGTGCGATGTTGCCTCGAGGACATCGTCATGGGTAAATTGCACGGATTGATGATCGGACTGGATATCTGTACGACTCTCCACATGGATGTGACACTCGATGATTTGGGATGGTGCATCGATCAAATCATGCCCGCGAATCCCGGATATTTGATGGCCTTGCCAACCCGCATCGATCCCATGCTCGGATACCTGACGACCGGCTACCACGACCATGTTCGGATCCGCGAAAAATTTGGTTATCGTGTCAACGATGCGATGTGGGACTTTTATAAGCGACTAGGCGTGATCGATCCGCAAGGACAACCTACCGAACATTTTGGCGATCCAGCTTGGGTGTATCTAGCCTACTGCCGACGACGCTCGGATGAGCGATCCGACGGAGAGATTCTCGCAGAGGCCAAGGATCGCATCGCACAGGTTCGCCAACGAGGAGTATTTATCTCCGAAGGCTACGCAGAGGATATATCCGAGCTTCCCAAAGATTTAGACCTGCACATCCATCGAATTTACGAAGACGCAAAGAAATGCATCTGGGCGGAACTACCCGAAGGCTTCGAAACGACAATCCAAGGAGCCGTTCCGATACAAACCCTTTCGGTCAATCGCAATGACTACATCCTACATCCTGTTACCGGTGAGCAATTGCATCCGGATTCCGTTCGCAAGCTGGAGCGATTAAGGGACCAACACGCCGATCGCTACGACACAATCTTGGTTTTATCCGATGGACTCAATGCATTGGCCAACAGTTCAAGCCAGCAGGCGAAAGAGCTCATCGATGATCTGCGAAACGAGCTCGCTAAAGACGGCAGAAAATTGGCTCCTGAAGTATTGGTCATCCGATCCGGACGCGTTCGGGCCGGCTATCGGATTGGCGAGAGAATGTTTCGCTCCAGAGAAGGCCGGATGCAGATCCTGCATATCGTCGGGGAGCGACCCGGCAGCGGACATCGCACGCTATCGATCTACATCACCAGTGCCCAGGGAGAGGACTGGAGCGTCGAATCGAAGGTCGACCACAACATCACTCGGGTCGTATCGGGCATCGCGCACACGGCACTTGAGCCGAGCCTTGGCGCCCAAGCCGCTGCGAGGATTCTTCGCACTTTTGTTTAATCCGGGGTTACTCAAGGCAACCGAGGAACCCTCTAGGATAAGAAGGTCAGCACGCCCCCGCCTGAACCTGCTTCGATTCGTCGCATTGCATTTTAGCCTTTTCCGGAGGATTCCATTGGATCGATAGGCCTCGGCTTCGATAAAATGAAGGGATAGCACACGATCCAGAAGATCGCCCAGAAGATCGCTTGCGGCAAATCACTCGAACCTAGATAGGGAGGGTAAGGACCATGCTGCGAATGCTCCGTTTTTGGTTAGGAGCCACGATTTTATCGGGCTCAACAGCTTACGATGCGCTCGGGCAGGATAGCTTCGACCTGCCTCCCATCCGATACTCCGAGAGTCTTTCAAAGGATCCTGTCGCTCTCTTGGGGCGAAAAATACAACGCGGCGAACTCGTTCTACCTCAGGACTCCCAGTTCGGCGTATTGCCCGGTTTGCTCAAAGAACTCAACGTGCCCGTCGAGTCCCAAGTGCTGGTGTTCTCCAAGACGAGTTTGCAGATCCATAAGATCTCTCCGTCGAACCCGCGAGCTCTGTATTTCAACGATTCGGTTTACGTCGGCTATGTTCCGGGCAGTTCCATCCTAGAGCTAGCGGCCAACGACCCAGACTTGGGCGCCGTTTTCTACACGTTGGATTTCGCGCCCCCCAAAGAAGCTAGCCAAGGGGTTCAATTGGTGCGAGATCGAGGCCAGTGCCTCAGTTGCCATGCAACAAGCCGCACCGAAAACGTGCCTGGATACCTGGTCCGCTCGATTTATCCAGATGCCTCCGGCAGGCCTCGCACTGGGACAAGCAGTTACACCACCGATTACCGAAGCCTTTTCCAGACACGTTGGGGTGGCTGGTACGTCACCGGTACGCATGGACAAATGCGCCACCTGGGAAATGCTTTTGCTTTGGACCGAAGCGACCCTCAAAAGATGGATCTCGAAGCGGGTGCAAACCGGTCGGAATTGCCCTCAAGGGTTCAGCGCGAACTTCATCTTCAACCCCATAGCGACCTGGTCGCACTGATGGTACTCGAGCACCAGATTCGCGTCCATAATCTGATCACCAAAGCCAATTACGAAGCCCGGCAAGCCATCGCGATGGATGTTTCGATGAACCAAGCTCTCGGACGAGACTCAGGACATCGCAGCGAAAGCACACAAAGACGCATTCAAAGCGCTGCAAGCTCGCTAGCCGATGCCATTTTGATGCGAAACGAATCGCCCCTTGAACAAGTCGTGCAGGGAACCAGTTCCTTTGCCGAGGTGTTTGCTAGCCTAGGACCCAGGGACTCGCAGAATCGCTCGCTCCGACAGTTCGATCTACACACACGGCTGTTTCGCCATCGACTTTCGTACTTGATCTACACCCCAGAGTTCCAAGCGTTACCCAAAGATATCCTAGGACCGCTCCGAGAACATCTCCAAGAAACGCTTCGGACCGACGAGTATCGAGCCGAACGAGAGATCCTCGAAGCTACCTTGCCAGGATGGCTATCGGCTAGCTAGCGATCACTCGGGCAATGGCCGATCTTTGGTCTCGGGAAGGAACACAAGTGCGATCAGGCCGATGAGGAAAAAGACACTCATGTAGGTGCATGCATCGCGGAAGGCTTGGAGCTTGACCTCCGCCGTCGCACCTTGAGGTATTAACCCATTTTGCAACGCCCCGAGCGTGATCGGTCCCGAGGCGGCCACATAGCGGCCGACGTTGTAACAGAAACTCGTGCCGGTGCTCCTTAGTCGCGTCGGGAACAACTCGGGCAGATAGACCGCAAAGCCAGCAAAGAGAGCCAATTGGAAAAAACCCATTACGCCGCTAAGCCAGATCGTGGACCAGGTGCCATCGAAGGTCCGGAAAAACAGAATGGTCGCTCCCATCGCGGCGATGAATCCGATGGCGAACGCTTTCTTGCGACCGATGCGTTGGCACAAGTAGGTGAAGGCAAGCATTCCGAAAAACGCACCGGTGTTTTGGATGATGCCATTGATCCCGCGAAACGTCGACTGTGCGGATTTGATCACCGCAGGATCGACGTCGGGATTCTCCTTTTTCATATTCAATTCGATCACTCCATTGATCAGCTCGGGAGCGAAAAAACCGATCCCCCAAACACCCACAACTCCCGCGATGCACAGAAGCAAACCACCGATGGCCGACTTCCGCCATGTGGAATCCCCGAGCAGTTCGCTGTAAGATCCAAACTTCACCCCCGTGAGCTTTCCTTCCTCTCGAGCCCTGACCCACTTCTCAGGCTCTTTGAGTCGCCATTGGATAAACACGCACAAGAATGCGGGCAAGGCTCCAAAGAGGAACATGATTTTCCAGCCGAGGCTCGGGTCGATGGTGCCTGAAGCACCGAGTTTGCCGACGGCGATGCTCATGAGCCCAGCAGTGATATTCCCAATCGCCGAAAGGGCCTGAAGCAATCCTAAGGCGGGTGTTCTAGAGCGCTCGGGCAGACTGTCGGCGACCAAGGCGACCGCCAATCCAAACACTCCGCCGACCCCCATACCGGTGATGAAACGGTAGATAAAAAAGTCGACCCAGCCAGTCGAAAACGCACTCAATCCCGTACAAAGCGAGTACATCAGCACGGTGATTGCCAAGGTCCGAGCGCGTCCGATCCGATCGCCGATCGCTCCAAAAATCAGACCTCCAGTCGCCCAACCGATCATGAAGACCGAAGTCGAATACGCAGCATACTGGATAACAATCGACATCTCCGTCGTTTTGGGAAGGAGCGCCTTGAGTGCATCCTGACGAGCCAGGATGAAGACTTGTTGGTCCAGGCAATCGAAGACCCAAGCCATCGAGGCCATGGCAAAGACGAACCAGTGGTAGGACGTCAAACCTTTCCACCATGGTTGCTGGCCCTCGGATTGCTGGTCCAGGTCGGCGGAGGAGGTAGGAGTATAACCCAAAAAACAGGTCCCGTTCGATTCACGGGCTCTGTCCTTACCAAAGTCACTTTTTGCCAAAGTTACTTTTTGATCGCGTAGAGAGCTTGGTAGGACCGGATGTAGAGGACTCCGTCGGCGACCACCGGCGATGCTGTGATCGCTTCGCCCATCGGGATCGTCGAAACGATTTGGAAATCCCTGCCGGCCTTGACCACTGTGCAATGGCCGTCATTGGATGCGAAGTAGATATGTCCATCCGCATACGTGGGACTCGAGCGATGCTGGCCAGTGTAGGTTCGTTGGAAGTAGATTTCCTCGCCTGTTTGATGATCCAAACACTGGAGCTTGCCATCCTTGTGCAATACATACACAAGTCCATCGACAACCAAGGGGATCGAGACATCGGGTGTGCGTGGTAGGTTCCAAGCCACGACATCCGACTTTTCAGAGCTGTTGCCCTGCAAGGACGCGTTGACCTTCAGTGCCACCATCGGACCCTCCTTAGCCGTCGGCAGGATGATCGAGCCGGGGATCACCAGCGGGGATGCGACGAAGCGAAAGGTGGGATCATTCTGTTTCGGATTGATTTTCGTCGGCCCATTGAGCTCACCGAATCGCCACAACTCCTTGCCGTCGGCAAGCTGGTGACCGGTGGTGCAGTCGGCACCGTGTACGACGAGAAATTCCTGTTTCCCATCCCGATAGATAAAAGGGGATGCATACGAGTGCTTGCACTCGAATTCGGCTTGGGTCACCCGGTCGATCGACCAGATCGTATCGCCGGTTTTCTTGTCGAGTTTGATAACCTTTCCCGTCCGGGTGTTGTCATCGCGGCGCATCGGACCATGGAGCAGTTGAAGGTAAAGCGCCTCTCCATCGAGCACCGGAGTGCTGGTCATACCGAATTGAATGTCGAGTTTGCCATAACGTTCGTTCACGTCGATCTTCCAAACCGGTTGGCCATCGACGGTAAAACAAGCTAGGATGCCAGTTCCGAAGAAACACCAAACATGCTTGCCATCGGTGCTCGGGGAAGGAGATGCCGAGTTGCCCTCGCCAGCCCGGGCGTCTTGATTGCCCGATCCGACCTTCTGCTGCCACAACGGCTTACCATCCTTGGTGCTCACAGCCATGAGAACCAAATCGTCTCCTTGGGCACTGGTAAGAAAAATCCGTTCGTTCCATACCACGGGCGTCGCTCCAGCTTGGCCTGGCAACTCGCACCGCCACAGAACGTTCTCCTTGGTAGTCCACTGGGTTGCGATGTTTTTTTCATTCGATACCCCATCGTTCTTAGGTCCACGCCACTGCGGCCAGTTGTCGGCCAATGTGTCGCTGATCGTCCCACAAGCCACCACGGTGCTGAGGAACATGCTGGAGATACGGACGGCTTTCATCGATCGTTGCATAGGAGATTTGCTCATGTTCATCAGACTTATGCTCATCACACAAGACGTCTTTAGACTAGGGGGTTATCGCGAGGGGAAGAGACGGGGCAGGGTGTCGGCTAGGTTATTCGGCTCGCCGACGGCATCTAGTATAATCGGTCCAGTGGGTTTTTGTGCGTCGGTTGCATCTCCAATAGTTCCCAGGTTTTCATGTCTCAAAAATATAGGGCCTTGGGCCCACGGATCTGCCGCTCGCAAAAATTGGTTTTGCTGATCGCTAGCTTGATCTTGCCCATGCAAGTGCAAGTGCAAGCCCAAGCCCAATCCCAATCCCAATCCCCAAGCCGAGCCGAATCGGCGAAGGATTCCGAGCCCAATCCGCAACCTCTCGAGGATCGTTTGGTCGTCACAAAGGTCGATCCCCCTTCCTGGTGGACCGGTTCGACCGCCAATCCCATCCGGTTGCTCCTAACAGGACAGGGTCTCAGCAAGGATCTTGTCTTGACTGCGGATCGCCATGGACTGCAATTTACGAATCTCAAGGCCAGTCAGAACGGGCATTACCTCTTTGCCGATCTGCATATCGCCCCGGATTGCAAACCCGGCCCGGTCCAATTCGAATTGTCCCAATTGTCCCAACAGAACCCGACGACGAACCCGCAACGAACGGCCTGGACTTGGGAAGTCCTCGCCCCCCCGGCACACCGCCCCCAAGGATTCGGCCCCGAGGACTTCATCTATTTCCTCATGCCAGACCGTTTCTGCGATGGCAATCCTGCGAACAATCGCACGACAAAATCACCAGAGCTCTACGACCGAAACAAATCGCGGTTCTATCACGGTGGTGATATCCAAGGCATCGCGAGCAAACTCGATTACATCCAGAGCTTAGGAGCCACCGCGATATGGACGACTCCTATCTACGACAACAATGACGCTCCAGACCTCAAAGAACTCCATCCTGAGCCCGGTCAATCCGAGCGTGTGCCGACCACAGGATACCATGGCTACGGTGCAATCGATCTTTATGCGGTCGATGAACATTTCGGAACGCTCGGGGAACTCCAATCATGGATCGCCCAATCGCACCAAAGGGGCCTGAAGGTCATCCAGGATCAAGTCGCAAACCACACCGGTCCCTACCACCCTTGGGTCCTAGATCCACCGACTCCAACGTGGTGGAACGGCACGGCGGCTAAGCATCCGAAGAACAATTGGCAAAAATGGACGGCGATGAATCCAAGAGCCACCCGACAAACCCAACAACTGAACCTCGATGGATGGTTCGCTGATGTGCTTCCAGATCTAAACCAGGACGATCCCGAAGTCGCCAAGTACTTGATCCAACACTCGATCTGGTGGCTCGGTGTGGCCGGCTATGATGCGATCCGTATGGACACCCTACCCCATGTGCCTCGCCGTTTTTGGGAGCACTGGGCCAGCGAGGTCAAACGGGAATTCCCAGATACCAAAGTCCTCGGCGAACTGTACGACTCAGACCCAGTGCTGGTTGCCTACTACCAAGGTGGCCGGCGGGGTCACGACCAAATCGATACGCAAATCGATACCCTTTTTGACTTTGGGCTTTTCACTCCGATCCGAAACGCATTTGCCAAGGGCAAGGCACTGCGGGAGGTCCATCAGATGTTCGCCAGGGACTGGATCTATGCCGATGCGAACCGTTTGGCAACGTTCATCGGTGTCCACGACATGCCCCGTTTCATGCATGAAAAAGGTGCCACGCTCCAAGGGCTCCAATCGGCGATGACCCTGATGATGACCAGCCGCGGTACGCCAATCCTCTACTACGGCGATGAATTGGCCATGCCCGGCGGAGAGGACCCAGACAATCGAAGAGATTTCCCCGGCGGCTTTCCAGGGGATGCTCGCAATGCATTCGACCCAACAGGTCGCGAACCGTCCGAACAGGCCGTATGGAAACATATCGCAAATCTCGGCGCTTTACGTAAGAAATATCGAGCACTTGCAGTAGGTGAGTCGCTCGATTTGCTCGATGCCGAACAGCAATATGCTTATGCACGAGTAAGCGATCGCCAGACGCTCATCGTCGTATTGAACAACGATACCGAGCCTGCCACGATCGAGTTCGATACCCAGAGATTGCCCAGCCAAGCGATCCAAAAAGGTTGGTCGTTTCAATGCGACGATCTGTTAGGTGGATCGAATCGGCTGACAGTCCAGGTCGAAGCCTCCAACCTCGCCCCAAGTCTTCCCGACACGCAAAAGCCCCAAAACAACGCTGGGGCTCAAGCCGGTGCGAGCCTGACGCTACCGGCACGCACCAGCGCGGTGTTTCTCCTCCCAGAGTGATCTCAGTTGATCTCCGGTTACCCCCAGTCATCTCCGGGCTTGGCTACCAACAAACCTCGACACTCGCACCGGATCGTACACTCAACATAATCGAAGCAGAGTCGTCGACCAAATGAAGCTTCAGCGGACTCTCCCCATCGGCGATCGCAATAAGGGTCATGGCAGGTTGCCCGTGGTCGTTGCCAAAAATCCCAACCGTCTCGTGCTCCTGGTCAACCTTCACCCGAGTCTCGCTCGAACGAGGGATGTCCCTCCAATCCTTGGGCGCGATGTCTGTGATCAAGTCTCCGTTGGCACCAACCTCAACGACCTTTCCTTGAATGCGTCTCGACACGTAAACTGCTCCTGGGATGTGACTCTAGCGGCAAATTCGACTCGGACCGAGCATTGCAAGTTTGTTTACAACGTCATCATTCTATACAAAGCTGTCAACGGTGGGGATGCTTCGAAAGATTAAGAAACCCTCATTGAACCCTCATTGAAGTGGTGCCCTTAGTGCAACTAGCCAACCACGGGATTCCCTTCGCAATACTCCTAGCCAACGGCCTTGCTGCACGTCGACGACAAATGCCCCATCGAGTTCGTCAGGAAGCTCGATGGCGTCGTCAAGACGCAGGCCTCGATCGTTTTTCTCGAACCGATTGCTGTCGACCAGAATCGATCGATCGGTTTCCGATCCGATAATCAGCAAGTCTTGTGGCTCGCTATCGATAGGCTTGAGAAACTCGCGCGAGTCAAGCAACGGTTCGCTGATCGAAGGTTGTGCAGTCAAGCGGATACCAAGCACCTTGCTGCCGTCGGAAAGCGGTAAACTCTCGATAGGCTCGAAGGTCGCTTGGGAAACCCCCGCGACCTCAATCTGTCCAGACTTTTCGATCGCGGATTTTGAAAGGGTCGCGAAATCCTCACGGCACAAGAGCATGCCGTCATCAAGCAACAACCCCCAACCAAGTTTTTGCTTGGTGACCGAAAAGCCAAATGAGTTCTGTTTCCATACAAGACTGGTTCGGTAACTGACGGGCGATTGCCGCTGCAGCTTGTCCCAAATCGCCCCGTAAGGAAGCGACGGTTTCCATTCGTTCCATTCCTCTTCGGGTTTCTCATAGAGCATGAAATGAGCGCCCGTTCCGACGACCTTGCCCTTCGAATTCGGTGTTGCAAACTCGATGCCCCCATAAAGCACCTCGCTCAACGAGTCGGCCTCAAGTTTCAGGCCGGTAATCCCTAAGTTCACTCGCCAACCGCTCCGCAACCAGAACTTGGAGTTGCTCCGAACAAGTTCGTGGTATTCCGGATCGATCGCACAGCGCACCAGCACGCTTCTCGCATCGCTCGCAAGGCTTACGGCCAAGACATCCCCTACGTGAAATCCTCGGTGAAGGATCGGAGTGCCGCTGTCGAGCCCATAGCGTTTGGGCGAATCGAGGATAATCTCGACCGAGCCCTCCTTGGGGCGAATCGGCGGTGCTGACTCAAGTCCCTGAAAAAGCTTGACGTTGTACTTGGTCGATGCCCCCGGCTCCATAGCGATGTACTTCGGCCCGACAATCGTGTCGAGCCCACGGACCGAATCGAACGAGACAATCGGCCTTGCAATCCAAAAACTCGTTCCGTCAGTCACGACGCGCCTGGCTGTCGGATTCAATCGTACCGAAACCTGTATTTTTGGGCCTTGGTTTCCCTTGATCGAATCCTCAGTCGATGGCACCTGCAAAGCGGATTCCTGCAGGGCGATTTTTTCAACTCGGCCAACATCGATCCCGCGATACCGAAGCGATTCGCCCGGTTGCAAACCATGCCCCTCCTCAAACTCGATTTGGATCAACTCCCCCTCGTTTTGATACGCCCGCACAAACAGAACCAAACTAAGCAGTCCACAGATCGCGGTACCGACCCAAAGCCACGATAGTCGCCGAGGATTCTTAAGGATTGGGACCGCTAGGGGTACAGATTCTTCGATCGGCGAAGGTTCCATCGATGGTATTCTCGGTTTTCAACGCTTCCGGGGTTCTGCCAACAGTCCAAGGATTGTACGATAATCCTTATCAAAAAACTCGATGCAAAAAACGACCTAGCCCCGAGACCCCAGGCCCGAGACCGCCGATAACCACAGGATAGCCATCTTCATGACATTCAACGACATGGCAGCTAACAATATGCCCGCGATCCATATGCCCCCGATCCGTGCTTTGGCACCTCTGGCACACGCCGGACACGGACCGATCGACGCAAGTCATCCGGCCCACTTCCTGACAGCTCCCGAGCACTCCGTGGTGATCCTCGCCATCCTTGCCTCGGTCGCCTGCCTAGTGTGGCTAGCCGTCCGACGAGCCTATCGGATTTCGAAACCTACCTGAACTCCGACCGAAAGGACTAGGTCGTTGGGATTGACCTGAAGCGTCCTGCGCTCTGTTTTCTCCTGTGCGTCTTGAACGCCATAAGGCGAACTGACCAGAACTCCATTGATATAGCTCGGGCTGTTGCTGTTGACACTCGGTGCTAAAGACTGGATTGTTGAACTGATCATTTTGACATCGCCTAGCTGCTTGCCAGCCGCCTCGGCCAGACGCTGAGCCTGAGCCTTGGCTTTCTCAAAACATTTTTTCAGCGCGGCTGCTTCCTGGGCCTCGGTCATGACTCCCACGTACAAGACCTGGGTTTCGTTGTTGGCCGCCCCGGGGTTTGTTGAGGAAGCATAAGCACTCGCGCCCATCAGAGGCATGATCTGCTCGAGTTCTTCTTCGGTCAATTGAACCCGAAGCTTCGTCCCGCGGAACTCTTTGGCTTGTGCAAGCCGCCGAAGTTTCGCACCGAACTCCGCACTGCTGTCGAGATTCGAATCGGCAATAGGCCACTCGGCAATCAACCGATTGCTCGCCGAATGAATCATCGGAAGTGGCTCGGATTCCCCGTCGAGCTCCTCCTCTTCCTGCAAGAGCATTTCGCGCAGACGGCCCTTCATTTGCGGATTGTTCACCTGCATTTGTGCCGCTTGACGACGCATCCACATTCGGGCCGATTCTGGGTTCTCGACAAACGGGACCGTATGGTTCAAGACCGGGACGGTCCACCGGTAAGTTCCATCGCTGCGGCCTAATTCAGCGAGCGCTTTCTCCACCGTTGCTCGGTGCTCTCGCAACGCGACGACGGCCTGCTGAGCCTCCCGGTCCTCGACTCGAAACGCCGCACGCAATTGGATGGCCACCGGTTGCAGAGTGATCGACTCTTGGGCCGAAACACTGAGCAAAGGTGGACCTTGCGAAGCAGGGATGAAGGCACCCGTCGATTGCGCAAGGCCGATCGAAGGACCCAAGGCCCCCAGGATACCGGCCAAAAGGACTCGATTCGCAACGAGCCGAAGAGCGAACAACCAATTTCGTAGCACGATGGAGCCTCCAGTACCACTCGGGAGTGTCGAAAAAGCCACTCAGTACATGATACAACGAAGCCATCGGCCGATGGCCGACAAAGCCCCGAAATTCGCCCGCACCCCTCTGCCCGATCCGTCCGATCCGTCCGATCCGTCCGATCCGTCCGAT